>JAJDUQ010000329.1 GCA_022826505.1 Gammaproteobacteria bacterium | reverse complement strand
ATCTGGCATATGCCCGCCACATCGACACGGCCAATCCGCGGCACTACGCCGGGCAGCTCCACCTGAGCTCTGGTCTGAGCGTTGCGGGCCACCACGAGGAGGCCCTTGCCGCAGCGCGACGAGGGGTCGCGCTCGCCGAAGACCGGAGAGGGAGCCAAACGCACCGGGCATACCTCGCCCAAGGGAATGCACTGCTTGCGCTGGATCGCCCGGTCGAGGCGGAGGCGGCGTTGCGCGCAAGCCTCGCGCTCTGGCCGCGCAGCCAGAGGAATCTGCCGCGGCTTCTGCTTGCCCGAGCCCTGGTGCGCCAGGCACGCTACGAGGAGGGGATGGCGCTCTACGAGGCGCTGCTCCGCGAAGACCTCGACCCCGATGTCACCTATATCTTCCGGGGGCAGGCGCTCCTCGAATCCGGCCGCTACGAGGCTGCGGTCGCGTCGTTCAACCGAGCGCTCGTCTTGGTGCGCGACCTCCGAACCGAGCCTCGCCTGCACGCCCTGCTCGGCGAGGCCCAGCAGAAGCTCGGGCGTCCCGGTGCCGCGGCCGCGCACCTGGACCGGGCGCTTGCGCTCGATCCCGACAACGTCTGGCTCCTCCTTGCCCGGGTCGACCTCGCACGCGATCGGCAACGTGCCGTCGGCCTCCCGGTGGACGGTCACGATCGTTCGGCGGTGCAGACCGTCGGGCGAGCAAGGCGCGAAGCATGGACGGAGGAGTTCCATGTCCGGCTCGCCGACGTGCGGGAGCGGTTGGAGGCCGCGATCGAGCTGGAGCCGGAGTCCGCGTTCGCCCGGGTTGCGCTCGGCGAGGTATTGCTGCGCATGGACGAGTACGAGGCCGCGGCGGGGGTGCTCGAAGAAGCGCTGGCGCTTGCCCCGAGCCGCCCGGTCGCCCGCGATGCGCACCTGGCCCTGGGCGAAGTCTTCGAAAGGCAGAGGCGCTTCGAGGCCGCCGCCCGGCACTGGCGAGGCGCGCTCGACATCCACCCCCTCGGCGCCACGGCACTGGAGCGCCTCGCGGGGCTTCGCCTCCGGGAGGCGCGATACGAGGACGCCCTGCTTCTGTACCGCAGGCTCGTCGAAGCGACCCCCTTCGTTGCGCAGGCTCACGTGAACCTCGGCGAGGCCCTGTATCGCACCGGCCGGCTTCCCGAGGCGCTTCTCGCCCTCGAACGCGCCCTGGAGCTCGCCCCCGGGCTCGGGGCAGCGCGGGACCTTCGCGCGCAGGTGCTGGAGGCGCAGGCCGCCTCGACCACCTCCGGAGCCGCCGCTCGGCAGGTGGCGCCCTCGTGATGCGCGCGGCAAGGTCCATCCTGCCCCCGCCGGTGGTCAGGCCGAACAAGGGGAGGCCATTCGGGGCGAATCCACGGCGTGCGGCCCGAGAGAGCCGCGAACACCTGGTTCTCCAGCAGCTTCGCGCGCCCGATTCCCCGGGACCCTCGGGGTGCATCGTCGCGCGGGGCGCGGGCGAAACACCCACCCGCCCGAGTGTGCGAGGTCCGCGCGCGGCTCGGGTTCGTCGATGGCTGCGAGACGGCGCAGCTCGCGGGGTTTCCCGGCGGGTGGAGTTGATCCGGGTGCGCGGTGCGGGAGCCCGGTTGGTGTTGGTGCGCGCGGTTCGCTCGGGCGTCGCCGGCGCATCGACGGTTGCTGCGCGGCTGATGCGCTTCGGGCTGGTGGGTGCGAGCGGGTTCGCCGTCGACGTCGCCTGCTACCTGGCATTGCAAGGGCTCGGGCTCGACCATCGTGTTGCGCGACTCGTCTCGTTCTTTCCGGCCGCGAGCTGGAACTGGCTCCTCAATCGAAAGGTGACCTTCGGCGAGCGGGCACCCGACGCCCGTGCGCGCCAATGGGCAAGGTTCGTGACGAGCAGCGTCGCCGGCGCGGGCGTGAACGCCGGCAGCTACGCGGTGCTGACGAGTCTCACCGGCTTCTTCGACCACCACCGGATGCTTGCACTGCTGCTCGGGATCGGGCTCGGAGGGCTCGTGAACTTCGCGCTCGCGACACGGTACGTCTATCGACGGCGCGGCGTGGACACGAGAACCGGACCGGACCGTCCGCGACCCGGAAACCGCGGGGGAGCCGAGCGGCGAGGGGATGAACGTGAGCGAACCCCCATGTGGGCCAGCAAGCCCACCCCGCTCCCGGCCCGCTGACCCGCCGGCCGCCCCGATGCAATCGCTTGCCGACTTGGTGGGAGATCCGGGTGCATCAACCGATCAGGTGCTCGCGGCATTGCGGACCGCAGCCACTCGCGCAGAAACCGACGACCCCCAATCCCGGATCGTGGAATCTGCCGTCCTGCCCGACCGAACTGGAATCCTGCTAGCTGGCAGCTACCCCCGGACAAGGGGTGTCAAGTGAGAGCCAGGACCGGACGCCTCGCCGGCATTTGCCGCGCGACGACGCCGCTTTCGCCGGCGTCACCCCGGCGCGGCGCCGTTCCCGCTGGCGCGGGACTCGCAGAGGCGCGCCACCCGGTCGAGCAACTCCTCCCCGCTCTCGCACTCGAGCAGCCACTCGCCGACCTCGACCGCCCGCTCCGGGTCGGCGATCTCCGCCAGCCGGTCGGCCAGCCGTTCCGCCGTCGCCGCCCCGAACTTCCGTTCCGCCAGCCGGCGCATCAGACCGCTCTCTCCTTCGGCCCGGCCTTCCATCAGACCTTCGGCCCGGCCTTCGCTTCGTCCTTCTGCTCGGCCCTGCGCCATCCACTTCGTGGTCCACTCGTTCACCGATTCGCGCAACACGGTTCCTGCCTCCCTCCAGTCTTTGAGCACCGGCCAGTCCATCCCCTGGCGCCACTCCGGGACGTGAGCGTATCCCATCCATTTCCAGAATGCGCGCACCAACCCTTCGGCCGCACACTCCTCGCGCAATCCGTCGATCAGCTCGTCGACCACGGTTGCTTCCTGTTCCGGATTGCCGCTTTGCACCAGACGCACCAGTATTGCCATGAGATTGCGTCCCTCGGGCAGGGGTCCGGGGTAGCGGCCGAGGTCGAGCAGGAAGTAGCGCTGCGCGGGCTGGTAGGGGGCAAGACCCTCGGCGGGCGGGGCGCACAGTCCCGCCAGGTCCTCCGCGGCCTGCCATTTCGCCTTCCCGTGGTAGAGCACGATGGGGAGCACCGGCGGGAGGGGCTCGGGCGCGCGGCCGGCCGGGGGCTCGCCGTGCGGCGATTCCCGGCTGTCCGGCCGGTCTTGTCCGGTCGGGACGTCCTGTTCTTCCGGCGGCTCCGGCTTGCTCGACGTGTTCTGTTCGCCCGGGGGAGCCGGTTTGCCCGGCGGTGCCCGGCTTCGCAGCCGGCGCTGATACATCATCGCGGTGTAGACGAGCATGCGCACCGCCATGGTGTGGTCGACGGTGGACTGGAACTCGAGCGCGGCCAGGATCGAGCCCCGGCGGTCGCGGAAGCGTGCCTCCCAGACGCAGTCCTGATGGCGTTGGCTGAGGCCGTTGCTCACTTGGCTCCCGGGCCGTTGCTCCAGCGTGCGGGGGTCGAGGTCCTCGGCCCATGCCCGGGGTACGAATCCGGTGAGCAGGTCGTGGGGCATGACGGGGAAAGAGAACAGCAGCCTCCAGGCGGCGTCGTACGGGGTGGTCATGGACGGGGGCTCCGGGCGAGGGGTGCCTCGACCGGGGCGCTGGCGGCGGCCCGTGCATCCTTGCCGATGCGGCAGACGCCCCGGCGCCCGTTCGATGGCACGGGGGAGCGTGCCCCGCGCGATGCCGTGCGTCTACGGGCATTTCACCCGCCGTGCGTAGGATTTCCGCCCGATCGTGCGTACGCCGGAGGCGGACCGGATGCCCGCGCCTCCGCTTCGGTGGTGACCGACAGCGCCCAACCGAGCAAGATGAACACCGGTGCCGGCTGCGCGGCCGCGCCGCTTGCGGTGGCGTCAGCTAGGCGAGGCGCCGTCTCCGTTGGCGCAGGACTCGCAGAGGCGCGCCACCCGGTCGAGCAGCTCCTTCCCGCTCTCGCACTCGATGAGCCACTCGCCGATCTCGAACATCCGCTCCGGATCGGCGATCTCCGCGAGCCGCCTGGCGAGCCGCGCCGCCGTCTCCGGGCCGTACTTCCGCGCCGCCTGCCGGCGCAGGAAGAAGATCACGCCTTCCGCTTGCCACTTCTCATTCCACTCCGCCACCCATTTTTCGATCTGCCGATCCGTCCACTCGCCCACCTTCTGTCTCATGATCTCGTTCGGCATGGTCTCTCCCTCGTTCCAGTCGTCCGCAATCGGCCATTCGACCTCCCTCGCATTCGTCAGCGCCGGCCGCTTTGCCTCGATGCCGTGCGGACGGGTCACAGGATTCCGAACAGCCGGCCCGCGATGGTCAAGTCGAGCGCGGTCACGATCCCCAAGCCGTATCGCACTTCCCTGCGGAATGACTCGAGTTGCCCCCGGAACAAGCCGAGGTCGGTGCTGGTGGAGAGCGGGTCCGGGTCGGCGTTGGCGACGGCCCGTAGCTGCGCGGCAATGGCCTCGGCGTGGTTGCGGTTGATGCCCGCGGCCTCAAGGGCCTGCATGGCGGCGAAGGGGTCGAATGCGGATGCGGTCACGTCGGCGTCCGCCTCTGACATTGACATCCGGATCTTGCTCCCGGCCGGTTCGGTCCGCGCGGCAGCTCCCGACACGGCGAACCGGTCGCGCTTGGTCGACGGCTGCCGGGAGCGTGCCCCGCGCGGTGCCATGCGTCTACGGCCATTGCGTCCGTCGTGCGCAGGACTTTCACCCGATTGTGCGTACGCCGGAGGCGGATCGGATGCCTGCGCCTTCTCTTCGGTTGTAACCGAAGCCGCCCGACTGATCAGGAGGAACGCAAATGCCGGCCGCGTAGCGCCCGCCGCGCCGCCGTCAGCCCGATGGGGCGCCGTCTGCGGTGGCCGAGGACTCGCAGAGGCGCGCCACCCGGTCGAGCAACTCCTCGCCGCTCTCGCACTCGAAGAGCCACTCGCCGACCACCCTCGTGTGCTCCAGATTGGTGGCGTCTTTCTGCCGCCACTTCGTCAGCCGCTCGGCGAGCCGCTCCGACGTGTCGGTACCGAACTTCCACTCCGCCACTCGGCGCATCACTTCCATTCGGCCTTCCACCCGGCCTTCGTCGCGGCCTTCCTTTCGCCCATTGATCCAACCTTGCGATCGACCATCCACCCAGCCTTCCATCAGGAAGTGCCTTGCCATCACGTTGAACGGTTCCTCCTTGGCCAACTTTCCACCTCGATCGATCAGCTCTTCGGCGTACTTGCAAGTGATGACGAGATTGCCAATCTCGGACAACCGCTCCCGACTGACCCTCGAATCGAGACGCTGAAGAAGTTCCTCGGCCGTATCCGGCCCGAACTTTCGAGCCGCCGTCCGTTGAATCACTTCCTTTTGACCTTCCGGCCAGCCTTGGGACCAGCCTTTCGCTCGGCCTTTTTCGCGCAGCGACCCCTCACCCGCTATCCAGGTCTCCCGAAGCTGTTCCTTCCAGTCACTGGGGAGCCCCTTGGGCAGTGGCCCCAGTCGTTCCAGCAGCTCTTCGACGGAGCGGTGGTCGATAATCCACTCGCCGATTTCGACCAACCTCTCCGGTTCGGGTATCTGCTCCAGGTAACAGTGGAGCCCGGTGAACTCCTGTACGACGCCGAACTTCAGGAGCGCCATCTCGTGAATCAATTCCACCTGGGCCTTTACCCGGCTCTCGGCCCGGCCTTCTGCCTGACCTTCTTCGAGCCACTTCTCCGTCACATGTTTTCCATCCTCGCTCGCCATGGCGTTTGCCTCCATCTGGCTTTCCACCGCTGGTCGCTCCATGCGTCGCCGCCACGCGAGAGCACAACCTCCGCGCCGCAGTCTAGCGCAAAAGCGCATGGTTGCGAATTTTCGGGTGGCAAACTTGCGACGGCGACGTTGCTCGACCGGGAGCATCAGGGCGGCGGGTGCTCTGGGCGTGGGTCGGAGACCCGCGCGTCCGGTGACGGTAGGGAGATCCGCGGGTCTGGCGGCGCCGGAGGCGGACCGGATGCCCGCGCCTCCGCTTCGGTGGCGACCGACAGCGCCCGCCCGAGCAGGATGAACGCCGGTGCCGGCTGCGGAGCGCCCGCCGGGCAGCCGTCGCCCCGGCGGCGCGCACCTTCGGCCCAGGAGGGAAACCGATGAGGCAGATGTTCTTTCGCCGGACGGCGAGCGTCCGGATGGCTTCCGAGTCCGCCGTGGCTGGGGCCGGTGTCCCGTCAGGTGGTCGCTCCGGGGGGCGGCAGGAGCGCGGCCAGGACCGTGGTGGCGCCATCGGGCTCGCGGCGGGGCAGGCTGGCGCTCCGGCTCCGGCCGGCGAGGCCCCCGCGGGCGGGGCGATGGCCTGGCGGCGCGCGGCGCCGCCGGCGTGGCTCTACGGGGCCGCGGTCTTCATCGCGGCGTGGCTCGTCTTCTGGGTCCAGCCCCTTGCGGTGCGCGGCGTCCTGCCGGTGCTCGGCGGCTCGCCCGCGGTGTGGAATACCGCGATGGTGTTCTTCCAGGCGGCGCTCCTCGGCGGCTAC
>JAJDUQ010000057.1 GCA_022826505.1 Gammaproteobacteria bacterium | reverse complement strand
TGGCCATGACACCTCACCCATCGCTGGAGAGAACATGGCCATTATGCTGAATCCTCCCACGAAAGTTTACGAGAACATTTTTTTCTCAGCCTCCCAACCCCCTGATTCCTCTACTATCCTCCAGCCAGCGGGAATTGCTGACAGCCTTAGTCCCTTGGTGCGCGCGAAGGCGTACGAAGGCGCAACGGGCGACGCATTCGGATCGGCACGGACCGGAAAGTCGGTCAGATCCGGTCTGCCCGTGCGGGGAGGCGCCGTACTCTGTCGCTGGGTCAGCGTCCTCGGTTCGCGGTTCGGTGAGGGATGGTGGTGGCTACGGATGTCGGAAACGCGCTCGGGCTCGGCCGTCGTCGATCACCGTGCGCACCAGGTCGGCGGCCTCGTTGAGTCGCCGGGCCCGGCCGACGTGCCGGAGGATCAGGGCGGCTCCGTAGACGAGGCTGTCGCGGGCCGGACCAGGGGCACCGTCCAGCGCATCGAGCCCGGCCCGGGCCGCCGCCTCGGCGATGGCGACGCCGTCGACCTCGCCGCCGGTCTCATCGCTCTTTCGACGATAACCTTCGACGCCTTCCGGAAGCGGGACGGCGCGCACTGTCTGTGCGATGCCGACCTCGTCGGGCGAGATGTCCGCGTCCCGCTCCTCACCCTCGCCGTTGTACGCCCACACCTTCGCGCCCTGGCGCAGCGAGGGGATGATTCCGCCCTCGATGCCGCGCACGATGAGCGCCGAATCGAACCCCGCGCACCGCGCCAGCATCGTGTAGATCGCGGCGTACGGCTTGTGCACGTAGCCGGTGACCACATGCGTGCGCCGCCGTCCGCGCATCGGTCCGGCCATCACCTCGACGGTGGTCAGCGCCGGGCGCTTGACGATGAGCGACCGCAATTCGGCCAGCGCATGGAGTCTCGCATTGAACACGGACTGGTCGCAGTACGCCCATCCGACATCCGGATCGGAAAGTCGGCTGCCGATCTCGTCCATCGCCCGGTCGACCCGCGCTCCGCTTGCTGCGAGTACGCGGTGGTGGGTGGCGCCGAACTTCGGCCCCATCGACTCCACTCCGTGCGAAATCGCCGGCACCCCGCATGCCGCGAGCACCGCGGGAAGGAAGGCCGAAACGGGCAGGTTCCGGTTGAAGCCGTTGTAGGGGTCGGACAGGTCCACCACCTCGTCGACCGGTGCGGTCACGGTATCGGTGGTCTCCAGCACCGCGTCGAGGAGGCCGAGGTTCTCGTCGTCGGTCTCGCGCTTCATGCGCAGCGCGATGAGGAACACCGCGGCGCGCACCGGATCGACCGCGCCGTCGAGCACCAGGCGCATGCCGCGCCGCGCCTCGTCGCGGGAGATGTCCTTGCTGAGTTCGGGGCCGGTCGCGATACGCTGGATGATCGACCGCATCAGCGCGGCGTCGTTCTCATCGGCCGTCTCGCGTCCGGCGCCCGTGGTGTCCGGTCCTCCTTGCGCATCGGTACCGGGCATCGTATCGCTCACCGTTCGCGCAGCCGGACGAAGATGACGCCGTCCTCGACCATGACGTCGTGACACCGCAGCGGCTCCTCGGCCGGCTCGTCGCCGGGTGCGCCGTCGCGCAGATCGAAGGTGGCGCCGTGCAGTGGGCATCGCACCATCGCACCCTTCAGCACCCCGCACGAGAGCGATGCATCCTCGTGGGTGCAGGTATCGTCGGTGGCGAGCACCTCGCCGTCCACGTTGGCAATCAGCACCTCGTGTCTGCGGATGGTCACGCAACGCATGGTGCCGGCGGGGAGGTCGGTGATGGCGGCGGCGTGTTCGAACACTGTCTTTCCGTGAAGCTGGTCGACAGCCGAAACGCTACCATGATTGTGCGGCAGTGGATGCATGCCGGGAGTTCTTTCGCGTGTGTGCTCGGCTGCGCACTTCTTGCATGCACTGGTGCATGCATCGGTCCGGGCTGTGAGGGTCCGTTTCCTGCCGCTCAGCCTTCCTCGGTGGCCCGCCAGGGCATCGCGAGCTCCTTGAGTCCGGCCCCCAGAGCGGCGAGGAAGCCTTTCTCGTCGAGCATGTGGTACTCCACCTTCATCGTGATCGCGCTGCCGAAGATGATGCCGGCCACTGCGATGAGCGACCCCGTAGCGAGCGTCGACACTCCGGTGACACCCTGTCCGATGGTGCAGCCGAGGGCCAGGACGCCGCCGAAACCCATCAGCAGTCCGCCGACAAGGTGGCTCACCATCTCCGCGCGGGTACCGAAGGTCTCGATGCGGAAGTTGCCCGACATCACCGCGTAGGCGAACGAGCCGGCGATCATCCCGAGCACCGCCGCTATTCCGAAGTTGATGGTCGAACCGGTGAAGGTCATCAGGTAGTTGATGACGTTTCCGGTCGGGGCGACGAACGTCATGGATTCGAGCGGCACCGGCTCGAAGTCGTCGTTGCCGATGTAGCCGGTGACGAACCAGCCACCGGTGATGACCGCGCCTATGACGATACCCGCGAGCAGGTCGTCCGGGCTTCGCCGAAAACTCGACTGGGCGAGCGCGAACACGATGAGGCCGCCGCCGAGCAGCACCGCCAGCACGGTGCGCACGGAGCCGCCGTCATCCAGCCCGAGCACCGGCGCGAGCAGCGTCGCGAGTCCCTGGTCGTCGAGTCCGTGCATTTCGAGATCGACGTTGGGGGCCTCGAAGACGGTGGTGCGAGCCAGTCCCAGCAGGCCGCGCACCGTGGTGTAGGCGGTGATGCCGAGCACGAGCAGCACCACCAGGGCCTTGAGGTTGCCGCCTCCGAAGCGCACGAGGTTGCGCTGTCCGCATCCGGCCGCCAGCGTCATGCCGACCCCGAAGGCGATGCCGCCCACGATGTAGCCGAGCCAGCCGAAGTTCGGGGTGAGGTACATCGCGCCGGCGAGGTCCACGAGGTCGGTGGCATGGAGCGCCTGAGCGCCCAGGATCGCGAGCCCCATCGCGAAGAACCACGCGCCGAGACGGCCGCGCGAGCCCATGTGCAGCAGGTCGCTCACCGCGCCCATGGTGCAGAAGTTGGTCTTGTTGGCGACGAAGCCGAAGGCCGCGGCGAGCGCGAATCCCCACGCGGCCACCTGGTGCACCGGGGCGAACTCGAAATCTCCCACCTCGCACCTCCTCGCCGGCCGGCCGTCGGCGATTCACGCCCGCGCGGCGCCGACGACCCGAACCGGACCGGCTGGCGCCGTCACCGCGTTCGCCGCCGGTGCATGGGTATCCGCTCCGAAACCCGACGGTCGCGACTCCGCTGTCCGGGAGTCTCTTCAATCTGTCGCCAAAGCTGAATATGTACAAAGCGATAGTACGTAATGCGAGGCTCATGCCGATGCGCTAGAGTCTCGCGGCGACGTACGATCCACCCGGCCGCGGCATCATCGTCCGGCCTGCGACACGACAATGGATGACGGGAGCATTCGACAATGATTCGGGTTTACACGACGGCCCTTGCCCTGACATGCACGTTGTCGCCGCTCGCGCCTGCGGGCGCCGCCGGCGACGCGCAAGCGGGCAAGGCGAAGGCGGTGATTTGCTCAGCGTGCCACGGAATTGACGGAAACAGCACCAATCCCCTGTGGCCCAAGCTCGCGGGCCAGCATGAGGCGTACCTCGCGAAACAGATCAGGGCCTTCAAGTCCGGCGAGCGCACGGATCAGACCATGGCGCCGATGATGTTGATGGTGAAGGAGGACGACATCGACGATATCGCGGCCTACTACGCGAGCCAGAAACCGAAGTAGCACCCGGTGTGTCCCGTGCCGGCGCGCCCGCGCCGAGTACGGGAGTCGACGGGACGCCGAGTCCCCGAGTCCGGTCGGACGATTCGCCTCGCATGGGACGATCGTCGTTCTGGTCCCGGGGCGTGCTCATCCGTCGGCCGGCAGGGTCGCGAGCCATCGCTCGACCGCTTCCACGAGGTCCTCGTCCCGGTCGTGGAAGAAATGGTCGGCGCCGGAGACGATGCGCTGGGCGGAGCGCAAGTTGCCTGCCGCCCGAATCGCCGCGAGACGGGAAGACGCCTCCCGCCGCACCGCCGGATAGTCCTCTTCACCGAAGATGTCGAGGACCGGGACCGACATCGTCGCAAGAGGAAGCGGCTCGCGCATCGGCTGGCGGTAGTCCGTCGCGCCCATTCCGATGCCGATGAATGCGTCGAAGTCTCCGTCCCCGTGCCGCCGCACGTACTCCATGACCATGTGAACGCTGCAGCTATGCGCAGCGAGTACGACGAGGTCCGCGCCGCGCGCGCGGAGATACGCGAGACCGGCCCGGATCCTCGGAAACGCAGCGGGCAGAATGGGGACGTAATCGTAGTACCGGGCTGTCTTTTCGAGCACCGGCATCTGCAGCGACAATGTCTCCCAGCCGTGCTCCGCAAGCTCGGTGCGCAGCGGGCCTACCACCTCCGGCCAGTCCGGATGGAAGCCGCGGCCGTGCATGACGATGACCGCTCCGAACGGCTCGCGGTCACCCGCTTCGGTGTGGATGGCGAGGAACGAGTGGCCGTCGGCGTCGAGGTGCACCGGTTCGCCGTCGAGGATCATGTCGACGATCTCCGACTCGAGCCGGCGTTCACGTTCGACGTCCTGCGCTGCGGCGAGCTGAGTCGCAGAAGTGAATCCGGCGAGTCCGCTCACGAGAAACAGGACCGCGGCGGCGCGTCGCAGGGCCCGAATGGTCGGGTGCCGTCCCGTTTCCCTGGACGGACTCATGTTGCGGCTCCCGCAGGCATCGCACGATTCTGCATCACGCAGGTCGAGATCGGGAACTGCGGGACGGGACGCGCGGGGGTTCGCGACATGGCGCAAACCCGGCGCGAGGCTGTTCGTTCGTCCGGCGCCCCGACAAGGCCCGGGCAGGTCCGTCACCGTCGTGGCGGCGCGACCATCGAAATCGACGAGTTCACGACGGAGCGGTCGAATCGCCTGGAGGCTTCCCGCAAACTTGTCCGACGCCGGGTTCGATGGTGCGGTGTGGCCACCGAGCCCCAACCCGCGGTCGCCGATCGACGGAATGGTTCGGCCGGGACTCGCTCCAATCCCGAGTACACTCGGATCCGGCCGGCCTGACGGTCCGAACTGTCGCCGATGAACGACTCCGACATGACACTGGCGAGCGGCGTCGCCGCCTTCGAAGCGAAGGAGTTCCGCCGCGCCTTCCAGCTCCTCGCCCCGCTGGCGGCGCGCGGCGAGGCTGACGCGCAGTTCCGCGTGGCGGTGATGAGCCAGAACGGTCTCGGTGGAGTCGTCAACGAAGCGCTCGCCTTTTCCTCGATGCGCGACGCGGCGGGACAGGGCCATGGCCTCGCCCAGCACGGGCTCGGCGTGATGTACCTGTACGGCGAGTGCGTCGAGAAGAACGAGGCGGAGGCTGCGCGGTGGTTCCGGCGCGCCGCCGACCAGGGGCTCGCAGGCGCGATGATGACCCTCGGCATGATGTACGAGCAGGGTCTCGGGGTGGAGCGCGACGCGGAGCAGGCGCGCCGGCTCTACGCGCGGTCGGAGTCGACGAATTCGGGCTGATGCGACGAATTCGTACCGGGCAACCCGCCGACGCCCAGTGAACTTGCCTCCCCGGGGCTGGTCGATTCGAACGAATCGATGAATCGTCGCCGGCCAGGACGCTGACATCACACCCGCTCCCATGTGGATCTGCTCGCTCCGAACGGATGCCATGATTTCCGCGGCCTCCGCCGATCGAGTCTCTCCTGATCTCACGGAACCTTGCGGGAGTTATGATCCCGCTCGGCACGGCGTCCGGCGGGGACCTCGGATGCACGCGATTCGAAACGGACGAGACGGATTCAGGGATCCGGCGAGGTTGCGTGGCAAGCGGCACCGGATGTCGCGAGCGACGCGGGCCGGGCGCGTCCGGTTTGCACGGATTCCCTGCCTGGCCGCGCTGTTCGCGCTGGGTATCGCCTGGCCTGGAACGGCGATTGTCGCGGACGAACGTGGCGACCCGGTCGCGGTCGTCACGGCGGACGCCACGACTGCCGCGGCGGTAAGGACAGGGGAGGGCGCGTCGACCGTCGCGACGCCGCTCTCCGAGAAATCATCCGCCCTCGAGAGGCTGCTGGGCCTCGGCGAGGGCATCGTCATCGGCGACTCCAAAGAGGACGAGTTTCTCGATCCCGATGTCGCCTTCGTCCTGAGTGCCGCTGCGGCCGGGCCCGACGCCCTCGAGGCGCGCTGGGACATCGCGGACGGCTACTACCTCTACCGGCAGAAGTTTCGGTTCAAGGCCTCGGACGGCTCCGGTGCGTCGCTCGGCGAAGCCGATTTCCCGCCGGGGCAGGTCAAGGACGACGAGTACTTCGGGCCGATGGAGGTGTACTACGACTCCGTTGCGGCCCTGGTTCCGGTCGCTTCGGCCGCCGCCGGGGGGCCGCTCGACGTCGACATCACCTACCAGGGCTGTGCGGACGCCGGTCTGTGCTATCCGCCGATCACCAAGACCGTGTCCCTGCTGGTGCCTGCCGCGCTGGCCGATACCGGAACGGGATCGGGAGGCGGCACATCGAGCCTCTCCGACACGGAAAGCGGGAGCGGCGCTCTCGGGCAATCCGGTCTCCAGGCGCGGGTGGCCGCCGGCGGTGACGTACCGGGCGTATCCGAACTCTCCGGGTCGAGACAGCCGGGTATCGTGCCGAGTGTGCCGGAGTTCCTGGACGGGAACGCGGCGGACCTCGCACCGATCGAGCTGCCGGAGCAGGATCGCATTGCCGCCGCATTGATGTCGGGCAACCGCCTGCTCGTGATCCTTTCACTGTTCGGGGCCGGCCTGCTGCTGACGTTCACGCCATGCGTGCTGCCGATGGTGCCGATCCTCACCAGCATCATCGTGGGCCAGGAGAAGGAACGCGGCAGCGGGGCCGCGTCCGTACGGCGCGCCTTCATGCTGTCGTTCGTCTACGTGATTGCGATGGCGCTCACCTATACCGCGGCCGGAGTACTGGCCGGGGCGTTCGGCGCGAATCTCGCGGCTGCGTTCCAGGATCCCTGGATCGTGTCGACCTTCGCGCTCGTGTTCGTGTTGCTCGCGCTCTCCATGTTCGGGTTCTACGAGCTCCAGATTCCGGCGTCCTGGCAGGCGGGCCTCGCCGCCGCGAGCCACCGGCAACGGGGCGGGACGTACGCCGGAGTGGCTGCGATGGGCGCTCTCTCGGCGTTGATCGTGGGGCCTTGCGTGGCGGCACCGCTGGCCGGGGTGCTGATCTACATCGGCCAGACCGGTGACCCGGTGCTCGGTGGGGTCGCGCTGTTCGCGCTTGGAATGGGCATGGGGGTGCCGCTGATCGTGGCCGGCGTGTCGGCCGGCAAGCTGCTTCCGAAGGCGGGTGAGTGGATGAACGCGGTGAAGGCGGTGTTCGGCGTGATGTTGCTCGCGGTCGCCATCTATCTCCTCGAACGCGTCGTTCCCGAGCCTGTGGCGCTGCTGCTGTGGGCGGCGCTATTCATCGTCTGCGCGATCTACATGGGGGCGCTCGACTCGCTCACCCCGGACAGCGGGGGATGGCGACGCCTGTGGAAGGGTGCGGGACTCGTCATGCTGGTCTACGGGGTTCTGGTCATGGTGGGAGTCGCGGGCGGCGGAGGGGATCTGTTCCGGCCCCTGAAGGGCATCGCGCTGGTGTCGGGCGAGGGTGCCGGACATGAGCTCGAATTCCGGCAGGTCAAGGGCATCGACGGCCTGAGCGCGGAGCTCGCGCCGGCCGCGGCCCGAGGCCAGGTCGTCATGTTCGACTTCTACGCCGACTGGTGCGTGAGCTGCAAGGAGATGGAGCGGTTCACGTTCAGCGACCCGGCGGTACAGGCGGCGCTCTCGAGCGTGCTGCTCCTGCAAACGGACGTCACCGCCAACGACCGCGCCGATCGGACGCTGCTCGCGGAGCTGGGCCTGTTCGGTCCGCCCGCCATCCTGTTCTTCGGCCCGGACGGTCGCGAGCGCCGCGAGCTGCGGGTGGTGGGGTTCATGAGGGCCGGCGATTTCCGCCGCGTCGTCGAACGGGCGGTCTCTGCGGCGAACTCGGTCCGTGCGTCTCGTCCTGTCCCGGAAAGCAGGTCGTGATGCGCTCCGGGGGGCGCAGCACCGAGCACCGCCGGACCGGGCCGACTGTGAAAGGACGTTCGACATGGGTAGATTGGAACGACGGTCCTGACCGGTTCCGATTCCTGGTTCGCGCTTTCGAGAACGTGAGCTGCGCTGGTACCGAGGGAACGTCTCTCCGGGTCACACGGACGGAAATCGAAATCATGATTCGCTTGCTGACCATGCTCCTGCTTCTCGCGACCGCAACCACCGCGGTCCGCGCCGATTCCCACCTCGTCGATTTCTCGCTCCCCGACGTGAACGGTCAGGAGCACCGGCTGTCCGAGCACCGCGGGAAGTGGGTCGTCATCAACTTCTGGGCCACGTGGTGCGGGCCGTGCATGGTGGAGATCCCGGAGCTCATGCGCTTCCACGAGCGGCACAAGGACGACGACGCGATCGTCATCGGCGTGAATTTCGAGGAGATCGAGACTCCCGACCTCGTGAAGTTCATCGCCGAGATGGACATCAACTACCTTGTGGTGCGCGCAGGTGACACGCCGGTACTGCCCTTCGAGCCGCTCAAGGGGCTGCCGTCGACCTTCTTCGTCGATCCTGACGGCGAATACGTCGCGAGCCACGTCGGACCGGTGACCGGCGAAGCGATCGAAGACTTTCTCGCTCGGGAGTCACTTGCTGCGCAGTAGCCCCGGCGCCGATCGATTGATCGCCGCATTCCAATCGCTTCGTTCACCGCTCTCGATGGAATGCGTTCGAGGGGCTGATTCACCGAAAGGAGGCCGGCGCGATGCGGCCAGAGATGTTTCACCGTGTCACGCGCGCCCTCGCCGTTTGTCTCGCGTTCGCGTTCGGACTCGCGCCGCGGGCCGCGTCCGCGGCGCACGAACCGGTCAACGCGCTCGCGAGTTCCGCATCGCCCTACCTGCGCCTGCACGCGGGCGATCCCGTGCACTGGCGGGAATGGAGCCCTCGCCTCGTCGCGCAGGCCCGCTCCGAGAACCGGCTGATCTTCGTCTCCGTCGGCTACTTCGCATGCCACTGGTGCCACGTGATGCAGCGCGAGAGCTTCTCCGATCGCGACGCCGCGGCGCTGCTCAACGCGCACTTCATCGCCGTGAAGGTCGACCGCGAGATTGACCCCGCGCTCGATGCGCAGCTCATTCGGTTCGTGCGGGCCACGCTGGGTCACGCGGGGTGGCCGCTCAACGTCGTGCTCACTCCCGACGGCATTCCCCTGTTCGGGTTCACCTACCTGCCGGTCGGCGACTTCATGCGGCTGATGGAGCAGATCGTGAGCCGATGGGAGGCCGATCCCGCGTCGCTCGCGGCCGCAGCGCGCAATGTCTCCGACATGCTCGAAAGCGCCGCCCCTCCGCCGGCGGCGGAGATCATGGACGCGGCCGACGTTCGCGCGCTCGCCGATGCGTTCATCCAGCAGGCGTCGGAGACGGCGGACGGACTGGCGGGCGGATTCGGACAGCAGCAGAAGTTTCCGTCCGTGCCCCAGCTCGCGCTGCTCCTCGATTCGCAGCGACGCGAGCCGGTCGAGGCGCTCGAAGACTTCCTGCGCCTGACCTTCGGGGCGATGGCCTCGCTCGGGCTCCGCGACCAGATCGGCGGCGGCTTCTTCCGCTACGTGACCGACCCCGGCTGGGAGGTGCCGCACTTCGAGAAGATGCTCTACGACAACGCGCTGCTCGCCGAGCTCTACTTCGACGCCGCCGACGTGCTCGGCGAGCCCGCCTTCGAGCGGATCGGGATGGACACGGTCGCGTTCATGGTGCGCGAGCTCGCGTCGCTCGATGGCGGGCTCTTCTCGAGCCTGTCCGCGGTCGATGCCGAGGGCGCGGAGGGCGGCTACTACCTGTTCGACGCGAACGACATCGAGCGCGTGCTGGACGAGGAGGAACGCCGGGTGGTCGCCTCCGCATGGGGATTCGAAGGACCCTCGCGCATCGAGCACGGATACCTGCCGGTCCAGGCCGCGGAGTCGAGCGCGGAGGTGGCGCGCGCCGCCGGCATGTCTGTCGAGGACGCTGCGGCGCGGCTCGTCTCGACGCGGCGAAAGCTGCTGGAGGTGCGCGCCGGGCGGGAGCTTCCGCGCGACGAGAAGCGTCTTGCGGGATGGAACGGCCTTGCGCTCTCGGCGCTCGTGCGCGCATCGCAGCGCCCCGGAGGCGAGCAGTTCGAGGCGCCGGCTCTCGGGGTCGCGGGCCTCCTCTCCGAGGAGCTCTGGGACGGGTCGGTGCTGGTGCGGGCGCGCACCGGCACGGCTGCCGGCAACGGGGCAGGGGAGCCGTCGGTCGCTCCGGCGACGCTGCAGGACTACGCCTACGTCGCCCGTGGGCTGATTGCGTTCGCGCGGGCGCACGCGAGTGGCGAGCACTGGGACATTGCGCGCAGGATTGTCGAAGGCGCGTGGGAGCGCTTCCGTACCCCGGACGGCTGGCGCCTGTCCGACGCTGAGGGGCTTCCGTTTTCGGGCACGGAGCCCGCCATCGCGGACGGACCGATGCCGTCTCCCTCGGCGGTGCTGCTCGACGCCTCGATGCACGTCGCGGACCGCTTCGACGACGAGGCGCTCCGTGCGCGGTCGCGCGCCACCTTGTTTGCCGCCGATACCGGCCTGCAGCCCGCGGCGTTCTTCCACGCGACCAGAATCCGGGCGATGCTGCAGTGGCGTCTCGACGAGCCGCACTGACGCGACCATGCGCCGGTGGCTGGTCGACGCGGCAGTGCATGCGGCGGTTGAGCCACTTCGTCCGGAACACCGTGGTGTGGCAGAGCTCGTGATGCGGGGCGGTGAAGAACGAGGAGACGGTGCCGTGCGCGAACCGCGCGACGAAGAAGCTCCACCAGAGCTGGTGGGTGATTCAGTGGAAGGCCGAGACCCCGGTCGCCGCCCACAGTCCGAGGTGCCCCACCGGGTGTATCAGGCCGCGCGAATCGCCCGTCGCGACCAGCTCCCTCGGTCGCTCGCGCTCGATGGGACACCGGTACCACCGGATGTGCAGGTTCCTGCGCACGTCCCGGAGCGGTGGAAGCCGTCCGTGGTCCAGGCGTTGCGCAACGGGGTGCACGATTCCCTCAGTCGTTCTCCAGAGTCCGGCGCAGCGCCGCGACGATGCGCTCGACACCGGGGAGGTAGTCCCGTTCGAGCTTCGGCAGGGGCATCACGGTGTCGAATCCGGTCACCCGCTCGATGGGCGCGAGCAGGCAGTCGAGGGCGCGTTCGGCCACGCGCGCCGCGATCTCCGCGCCGAACCCCCCGGTGTATGGCGCTTCGTGCACGATGACGAGCCGGCCGGTGCGGCGCACCGAATCGAACACCGTGTCCTCGTCGAAGGGGGTGATGCTCGCGGCGTCGACGAGCTCGACGCTCGCACCGTCGGCTTCGAGGCGGATTGCCGCGGCCCGGCTCTCCCACATTGCGCCGCCCCAGGAGACGAGCGTGACGTCGCTGCCTTGGCGTTCGACGAAGGCCTGACCCAACGCAAGGCTTCGACCGTCGTCCTCGACCGGCCCCTTGGCGAGGCGGTAGAGCCGAGTCGGTTCGAGAAACACCACCGGGTCCGGGTCGCGGATGGCCGAGAGCAGCAGCCCGTAGGCCCGCTCCGGGGTCGACGGGGTCACGCACTTGAGTCCCGGCACGTGGGCGAGAAACGCCTCGATGCTCTCCGAGTGGTGCTCGGGGGCATGGATCCCCCCGCCGGCCGGAGTGCGCAGTACGAGCGGGCAGGTCATGCGGCCCCGGGTGCGGGTGCGCAGCCTCGAAGCGTGGTTCGCGAGCTGGTCGAGCGCGGGGTAGATGAAGCCTGCGAACTGGATTTCGCACACCGGGCGCAGACCCTGCGCCGCCATGCCGATCGACGCGCCGCAGATGAGCAGCTCGGCCAGCGGAGTGTCGCGCACGCGGCGTTCGCCGAACCGCTCGAGGAGACCCTCGGTGGCGCGGAACACGCCGCCGTTCACACCGACATCCTGGCCGAGCACGAGCACGTTGCCGTCCTCTTCCATGGCGCGAACCAGCGCCATGTTCACGGCCTTGACGAGCGTCACATCGGCCACTTCGCCCCGCCTCGCGACCAACACCGCAATGACGGCGAGCCAGTCCGCGGAATTGCCGACCGGACCGGCCCCGGACGGAGTCGCGGCCTTGCTTCGCAGTCGGCCGGATGCACCGCCCGATGACATCGAATCCTCACCTCAGCCACGGCGTTTCGCCCTGCGTTCGTTCGCGATTGCCCGCAGCCCCGCGTCACGCTGGCGTGCAAGCTCGGCCGAAGGCTCCGAGTAGACGTGGTCGAACATTGCGGATGGAGACTCGCGCTCGGCCGCGAACAGCTTCTCCACCCCTGCCTCGACCACCGCCGTGCAGGTCGCCTGCAGCTTCGACTGGCGTGCCTCGCTCCACGCCTGCACCGACTCCAGCCAGCGCCGCACCCGGCCTGTCGGCTCGGCGCCGACATGCGCATCGACGTCCGCCGGGTCGCGGTAGCGTCTCGCGTCGTCGGCGGTGTTGTGATCCGCCAGCCGGTAGGTCACTGCCTCCACGAGCGTCGCGCCGTTCCCCGTGCGTGCCCGGTCGAGCCCGACGCGCACCGCTTCGTGCACCGCGACGACGTCGTTGCCGTCGGCCTGCTCGACTGCGATGCCCGCCGCCAGTCCCTTCTGCGCGAGGGTCTCGCTCGCGGTCTGCTTCGCGAGCGGAGTCGAGATTGCCCACTGGTTGTTGGTGATCACGAACACCACCGGCAGTCGCCAGACTCCGGCGAGGTTGAATGCCTCGTACACGTCGCCCTTCGAGGTCGCGGCGTCGCCGAACACGCACACCACCGCGCGAGCCTCGCCGCGGTACTGCATCGCGCAGGCGGCGCCCGCCGCATGCAGGGCGTGACCGCCGACCGTGATGGAAGTGGGGAAGTCGTGTGCAGGCCCTCCCCAGTTGCTGCCACGCTCGCTCCCCGCGTAATAGGACAGCACTTCGTCGACGCCGACGCCTCGCCACAGGAGCGCCGCGTTCTCGCGGTACGACGGCACGAGGACGTCGCTGGAACGCATCGCGCTCGCGACCCCGATGGGGACCGCTTCCTGCCCGTACGCGGTGGCGTATGTCCCGAGCCGGCCCTGCCGGGTCAGGGCGACGCATTTTGCGTCGAGGGTGCGGGCCAGGACCATCCCCCGGTAGAGCCGAATCATGGACTGCGGATCCGACAGCTTCGGAGGAAGCGGGCGCACCAGTATCCCGTCTTCGTCGATGTACCCCCGCCGGCGGATTTCGAAGCGGGCGACGACGGGGAGGCCGGGAGTGGGGTCAGATCGCATCGGTCCATCCTCGAGCCGGAACGCTGGCGGCAATTCTGCCCGGACCGGCAAAGCATGAACGGGAATGGGAGCGGGCTTCGTGAAACCCCGAGCGGACGCCGGCGCACCACGGTGCAGCCAGGGCAGTCGGATCCGCGTCCGCAGCCGAGAACCGGCGAAATGTTCGAGCAGGACGCGAGCTCGGTGCGACGCGGGGGCCGGGTGCCGCGTGGTTCGCGCTCATGAGCTGCGTTCCAGGTCCGAGATGACCGCGGCGAGGAAGCGTGAGCCCTCGGCGCCGGTGCATGCCCGGTGATCGAAAGTCAGAGAGAGAGGAATGCGCCGGCGAATCGCAATCATGCCCTCGCGTGCCACCGGCTCCTCGCGGGCTCGGCCGACTCCGAGGATCGCGACCTGCGGGGGGATCACGATCGGGGTACCGTACCGACCGGCGAGCATCCCGAAGTTGCTCAGCGTGATGGTCGCGCCGTCGAGCGCTTCGGGGGCGAGGGAGCGGTCGACGACGCCGGTGCGGAGCCGATCGACTTCGGTGCGCAACGCCGCCGGCCCCCGTGCGCCGGCGTCGCGCAGCACCGGGACGAAGAGTGCATCCCCGGTGTCGGTGGCAATGCCGAGGTGGATGTCCCGGTGCAGGGTCCGCCGCGGAGGGTCGTCTTCGAACCAGGCGTTGAGGGCCGGTGCCGCCGCACAGCCGGCGATGACCGCGCGCACGAGACGCACCGTGACGTCTTCGCCCACGGTCCACTCACCGATGTCCGCATCCTCGGTCACGGTGACCGGGACGACTCGCGCAAGGGACTCCGCCATGCGGTGCGCCATCGTCTTGCGCACTCCGCGAAGCGTCTCCTCTGCGGCGTCGCCCCCGGTGTGCGCAGCCGCCCGTTCCACGTCGGCGACGCGGATCCGACCGCCCGGACCGGTGCCGGTCACGGATGCGAGATCGACGCCGAGCGCGCGCGCCTTCGCCCTTGCCGCCGGCATCGCGTTGACTCGCATCGATGTCGCCGGCGACCCGGATCCGGAGCGCCCGTCCGGCGTCGGCCGCTCCTCGGGGTTCGCCTCGGGCTCCGGGGCGCGGCGCTCCTTTGCCGCCGGACGCTCGCCGAAGCCGGCCGAGTGTGGCCTTTCGTTCAAGCCCGTGGCCGACCCGCGCTCTCCGGGGCCATCCTGGATTGCTCGTGCTCCAGAGCCGGATGTCGATGCATCGATTGCTCCGGTGGCACCGCCCGGCGATGCGTTCGTCACGGAGGCGGCACTGCGGGAAACTTCGCCCGGCAGGTCGTCGGAGGCGCGGTTCCGGGCATCGGCATCGATTTCGAATTCCACGAGGGGCGCGCCCGTCGCGACGGTTTCGCCGGGCCCGGCGCAGTGGCGGAGCACGCGTCCGGCGACCGGGGAGGGGATGTCCACCACCGCCTTCGCCGACTCGAGCGCGACCACCGGCTGATCGAGGGCGACGATCTCGCCTTCCGCGACGTACCACTCGACGACGTCCGCCTCGGTGAGTCCTTCGCCGAGATCGGGGAGCCGGAAGACGGAGATCGTCATGGCGCGTATCGTAAACCGCAGCCGACGTCTCGTGGGTGATTCCCCGCGATTCGGGGAGAACCCCGGCCGCCGCCGCTCAACCCGGTGACGAGCCCCGGCGAACTCCGGCGCCTTTCCACCGCCCGCCGTCGCGATGCAGCAGCCGTGTCGCGGCTGCCGAAACCGCGAAGCAGACCACGAGAAACGGACCAGCCGGCAGGTCGGCGACCGTCGAGATGACAATGGCCGCCACCACCGCGGCGGTGCCGCTCGCGAGGGCGCGCGCGAGGACATAGCCGGTCGGCCCACGGGCGGCCAGCGCGGGAAGGATCAGGCTCGCGAACACCACATAGACGCCGACGAGCTGCACCGACGCGGTGACGGCAAGAGCGAACAGGATGAAGAACCCGGATCCGGTCCGCATGCGTGGAACCGTGAGCCACAGCACCGCGACCAGCCCGTAAATCGGCGCGAACGCGGCGATGTCGCTCCACTCGACGAAGAGGATCTGACCGGAAAGCACGTGCCTCAGCTCCTCGCCACCGTGAGGATTGTCGGCGAGGACCAGCAACGCCGTCGACGCGGCGACGATGAAGCAGCTTCCGATGACCGCTTCCTGCTCGTCCGGCGCCTTGCGCTCGATCCAGCGGAAGAACAGCGCGATACCAACCCCGGCGCCGAAGGAGGTCGATTGACGCACCATCCAGGAAGGGTCCTCGAGCCACAGACCGAGGACGATGATGGCGAGCCCGACGACCTGGGCGGTGGCCAGGTCGATGAACACGATGCCCCGCTTCAGGACCTCGATGCCGAGAGGCGCATGAACCGCGGTGACGATCAGTCCGACGACGAAGGCGGGCGCTACGATGTCGAGCAGGTCAAGGTCGATCGCGGGCTTCCTCGAGCAACGTCAGAGTGACGTCGAACAGCGAGACCAGATCGTCCGCATCCGGGTGCCCGCCGACCGTGTAGGGGAGCTCGACCGCCGGTATCCCGACCCGCGCGGAGAGCCAGTCGGATGCTTCCCGCGGCGCGTAGGGCGATCGCAGAATGGCCTTGGCGCCCGCCTCCCGAGCCTGCTCGAGAACTGTCTGCAAGTGTGACGCGGACGGCGGAATGCCCGGAAGTGGCTCCAGGGACGCGACTCTCGTCAGTCCGATCCAACGCAGAAGATAGACCCAATTTTCGTGATGGACGATGACCCCCATGCCCCGGAGATTCGCAATGCGACTGCGCCATTCATCGCGCGCCTCGGCCCAGGCGGTCTGGAAGGATGCGAGTCGGGACCGGTACGCATCCGCGTTGTCCGGGTCGATGCGTACGAGGCGTCGGGCCAGCTCGGATGCCAGGATCTCGATGTTTTGCGGGTCGAGATGGACGTGGGGATTCCCACCAGGATGGATGTCGCCGAGGCTGCGGTCGATGGTGTCGGGCTGGTCGAGGACCGCGACGTGGTCGGCAGCCATGATGTGTCCGGGCTGTCCCGGCTGGATCACGTGCCGCGCGCCTCGCTGCATCAGCACGGGAAGCCAGCCGCTCTCGAGATCGGCGCCGGAGCAGAACAGGATGTCCGCACGGCGCACCTGCGCAATCAGGCTGGGACGGGCCCGAACATGGTGTGCATCCTGCCGGCCGTGCGTGGCGGAATGGACGATGACGTCGTCGCCGCCGACGGCCTCGGCGAGTGCCGCCCATTCGGGCTCGCATGCGAAGACCCGCACCTCGGCGATCGCGGGAGACGCAAGCGCGGCTCCCGCGAGGGTGAAGACGGCCGCGGTGGTCGCGAGCAGGTTCCGGCTCATCGTATCGCCTCTTCAGAAGGTGTGTGCGGGATGGGCGCCAAGGCTCGTGATGTACTGCAGCATGATCTGGTTGTCGTGCTCGTCCTCGGCGAAGGATTCCCGGGTGTATTGCAACCGTATGCGCGAGAACTCGCTGTTGGTCCAGTCGATCATGGCCGCGACCGCGGTCGGGTTGTGGTCGAGCTCCATTTCGTCCGCGGGGTGGAGCTGCGAGTAGCGTGCGCCGAGTCGCCATCTTGGAGTGAACTTGTAGACCGCCTGTGCGTACCAGCCGCGGGAGGTGGTGTCGAAGTATTCGGACTCGCCGACTTCTTCGTCACCCTCCGGCTCCAGCGCGTAGGTGCCTCTTTCCTTGCGCCAGAAATGTTCGGCCTGAAGAATCAGCTCACGTTCCCGCGCGTTTCCGGTCGGCGCCCAGGTGGAGCGAAAGTCGAGGGCGAAGAGCCGCGTGTCACCACTGAACATGCCCTCGGAGAAGAACTCGGTGTGTCCGTGTTCGTCGTGGTGCTCGTCCTCGTGGTGCATTGCCATTTCGTGGTCGTGTTCGTTCTCGTCCTCGTGGTGCATCTCTTCTTCGTGGTCGTGTTCGTCCTCGTCCTCGTGGTGCATCGCCACTTCGCCGCCGTGGCCGTGCTCGTCGTGTTCTTCATCTGCGTGCGCATGTCCGCCGCCACGGTTCCGGGCTTCTCCGCTCAGAACGTACGCGCCGATTCGCCACGCCGTATCGCGGCCGAAGTCCCCTCCGAACCGGGCGTAGGCCGACCACGCCTCGTGACCGTTGGACGATTCCCCGAACGGGATGTCGTCGCCCCGGAAGAGGCCGGCGCCGATCTCGCTGTAGAAGAGGTCCGTGGGAAGGACGAGCGAGAGCTCGCCCCCGTCGTCGTTGTAGGCGCTGTCCAGAAAGGCCCGGTAGGGAAGCGGGCGGTCGGCGAAGTCGTCGCCGTGGCGGTGATGCTCGTTCAGGTAGCCGAACGTCCATAACGCTCGGCCCGCCTTGATGCGCATGCCTTCGGGCAGACCGGCCCCCGGCAGGGTCTGGATGTAGGCTTCCTCGAGCTCCAGCTCGGTGGGCACGCCCGGGTGTACCCCAAGGCCCAGGGTGAGGCTTCCGCGGAACTTGTTGTCGATGTTGCTCGACATCGTAATCTCGCTGTGACCCAGCGCGAGTCCCGGTGCGGGCCGCTCGCTCTCGTGGCCGACCGGGAATCCGGGGATCTCGGACACGTCGGCGGAGTACTCCGAGATCATTCCGTTCAGGACGACGCCGATCGCGGGATTGAAGGCGCTGTCGGACGCAGGCTTCGCGGCCCGTGCAGGCGCGGCGCTCCCCTGGTCCGCATCCTTCGCCTTCGACTCCAGGACCGAAAGCTGAGCCTCGAGCGCGCCGATTCGCGCCTCGTACTCGCGCTTGATGGCTCGAATCTGTTCGGCCAGTTCCGCCGCGCCCGGATCCGACGACGATTGGGCCGCGGCCGGAGACGTGTTCAGGATGAGAAAGGCCGTCGCCGCGGCGGCAACGACCAGGGTGGGTCCGGCGACAGTGCGCATTGGCGATCCCTCCACGGAATGCGGATGTTGAACAGTGATGTAACGTAACAACATAACATTGCATTCGTCAACGCGAAGTTCGGATACGTGTGGTCCCGGCCCCTTGTGGAGAACGTGACCGATGCGGCGGCGCCGAGGGAATGCCGAGGCGGTCTCCTTGCGCCGATGCAGAGGCCGGATCGGTCTCTCGATCCGCCGAGTTCTCGCCCTTGTCGCAGTTCATTGCCCGGAGTAACGTGCTTCGACGGGACGCAACCTTCCTCAAGGAGGCACGAATGGCGACGATCACCCCACTCGATGCCGTGCTCGGGGCAGAGATTCGCGGCGTCGACATCGGCGCCGGGGTCGACGATTCCCTCATGCGCACGCTGACCGACGCGCTCTATGCCCACCGCGTCATCGTCATCAAGGGCCAGCGTCTCGACGAGGACCGGTACCTTCGGTTCGGTCGCCAGTGGGGGGTTCCCATCCCCCACGTGCTCGACCACATGCGCATGCCGGGGTATCCCGAGCTCATGACGGTAGGCAACACCGAGAAGCGCGACGAGGACCCGACAATCCGCAACGGCGCGGCGCTCTGGCACACCGACCAGTCCTACGAGAAGGTGCCGGCGAGCGCGACGATGCTGTACTCGATCATCGCCCCCGAGTACGGCGGCGAGACCCGGTACTGCGACATGGCCACCGCCTGGGACAACCTCGACGAGGCGACCAGGCGGCGCATCGACGACGTCGAGATCGCCCACAAGTACGGGCACGGCACGCGGCGGGCCGGCGAGCCGCCGGCGAATCCGATCATCAACGACGAGCAGGATCGGCGCGTCCCACCGATCTATCACCCGCTTGTCATGCGCCATCCCGTCACCGGCCGCAAGGCGCTCTACGCGCTCGGACACGGGGCGTACGCGGTTCGGGGGATGTCGGACGACGAAGGCGAGGCGTTGCTCGACGAGCTCAAGGAGCACGCGCTGCAGGAGCGGCACATCTACCGCCACAAGTATGCGGTGGGCGATCTGGTGGTGTGGGACACCTTGCAGACGATGCACGCCGCGACCCCGATCGACATCGCCAGCTCGAGCGCGGACTCGAGGCTGCTGTGGCGTATCAGCGTGCGCGGCCGGCCCGTGGTCCACGCCGAGGCAGCCTGAATTCGCCGCGCCGGCCGGGCCGCTCCCGATGGAGCGCGGCGCGCGGCGGTTCGTCCGGCCAGCGGTCCCCGACCGGCGTTCCGCACCGAACGGCTTGCGCGTGCAGCGTGGAAGCTCTTCGCGTTCGGAATCCCGAACTCGACAGCTTCAACACAGGAGTGAACGTCGGATGTCCGAATTGCCACTGGAAGGCGGGTGTCTGTGCGGCGCGGTGCGGTACCGGATCGATGCGCCGCCGCTGTGGACGGCGTACTGCCACTGCACGACCTGCCGGCACAGCACCGGCGCGCCGGTCACGATGTTCGTCGGGGCGCGCACGGACTCGGTGCGCTTCACGGCGGGAGAGCGGGCGACGTACGCCTCCTCGCCCGGCGTGCGGCGCGGCTTCTGCGCGCGGTGCGGCACGCCGCTTACCTACGAGTCGGAGAGGCTGGCTCCCGGCGAGACCCACTTTTACGTCAGTACGTTCGACGAGCCGCATGCGCTGCCGCCCGCATTCCACGTCTTCTACCGGGAACGGCTGGAATGGCTGGACATCTCGGATTCGCTGCCCCGTCACGCCACCACGAGCCGGCGGCCGGACGACGGATAGCGGTTGCCGGCCCGCAAGAGGACCGGGGCCGAAATCGGTTGGGCGCCGGTTCGGAACCGGGTCGGTGCCGACTCGGGGCGCAGTGGGAGCGGAGTCGGAGTCAGGGCTTGGCGAGCAGTCCCCCGTCCACGATCAGCTCGACACCGGTGATCCAGTCCGCGCGGTCGGAGAGCAGGAAGAGGATCGCTTCCGCGAGGTCGCCCGTGGTGCCCACCCGGCCGAGCGGAATGCTCTGCGCGGTGGCCCGCTCCTTCGCCGGGTCCTCGTCCCAGCGCCGTTGCATCGGTGAACGGGTGGGGCCTGGTACCACCACGTTGGACCGGATGCCATCCTGCGCGAACTGGATGGCAATCGACTTCGACAGGGCAAGCAGCCCCGCCTTCGCAGCCTGGTAGGCATCCTGCGGCTGGTCGTCGCCGCGGAAGCACTGCGTCGACGACACGTGCACCATCGCGCCGCCTGCGTCGCGCATGTGCGGCACCGCGACCCTCGCCGCGATCATCGCCGCGGTGAGGTTGATGCGCAGCACCTCGTTCCACACATTCGGATCGATGGAGATGAGCGAGGTGTCGCGGTCGAACCAGAGCACCCCCGCCGCGTTGACGAGATAGTCGAGACGGCCGGTCTCTTCGACCGCGCGCGCCGCGAGGGCGATCATCAGCCGTTCGTCGCTCGCGTCGCCGGTCTCGAACCCCACATCGGCGGGGACCTCACCCGGGTCCGGCGCACGCATGTCAACGCCGTAGACGCGTACCGCCTCCGCACTGAGCCGGCGGGTCACCTCCAGTCCCATCCCGCCGGCCGCCCCGGTCACCAGCGCCGTCCTGCCGCCGAATCCTTCGTTGGTACGCATCCGAATTCACCTGGGCTCGAGGTTTTCCGGGCGTCGTTTCACGGCCCGGCGACCCTCGCACGAATGCAATCGGGCACGTCGTCGGACACTTCGAGGCGAAAGGGCCTGGGTGACGTCATGGTGAAACGGCGGGCGAGAATCGGGCGGTACGGTAGCGGCATTCGGCCGAGTCTGTCCAATCGTGCGAAGCGGGAGCTTTGCTATAGTCATCCGGGCAAGGAGGCGAGCGAATGACTGACTTCGGAACGGAGGCGATTCGGGGCATCGTGCCACCCATGACCACGCCGTTCGCGGCGACCGGCACGATCGACGAGGCGGCATTCCGGGCGCAGGCGCGCTACCTGCTGGACGCCGGGGTCCACGGCCTGGCGGTCGGGGGCAGCACCGGCGAAGGCCATGCGCCGTCCACCGAAGAGGTCTCGCGGCTCACGGAAATCGCGGTCGAGAAGCCCGAGCGGCGCGATGTGGCGAGACGCAGGGGGCCGCTGACGGGACGGAATTCGAGATCCTGACGCTTGCGGAATCCTTGCGTCAGTGGAATCGGACGCGAGGCACTCGATCATGGACGAGTTCAGCAACAGGAAGAGAGCCAGGAACGAAGCCGGAACATCTCGAGGTCGATTTCGGGTCGGTGTAGACGTCGGTGGAACCTTCACCGACTTCTGCCTGCTCGACGAGGCGAGCGGCACGATCCACACCGGCAAGAGGCCGTCCACGCCCGACAACCCGGCTCGGGCCATCATCGAGGGATTGCAAGCCCTGGCCTCCCGTCACGACATCGACCTGGAAGGGCTGCGCCGACTCTCCCATGGCACCACGGTGGGCACCAACGCGCTCATCCAGCGCCGCGGGGGCAACATCGCGATGGTCACCACGCGAGGGTTCCGCGACCTGCTCGAAATCGGTCGCCAGACCCGCCCGCACATGTACTCCCTCGTCGAAGACCATCCGCCGGCCCTCGTCGAGCGCCGCCACCGGTTCGAGATTGAAGAGCGGATGGACGCGAGCGGCAGTGCGACCACCGAACTCACCAGCGACGCCGTCGCAGAGGCGGTGGAGCAGGTGCGGGCAAGCGGCGCCGATGCCTGCGCCGTGTGCCTGCTGTTCGCGTTTCGCAACCCCGAGCACGAGAACCGGGTCTCGGCCGCCATCCGATCGGCTCTGCCGCATGTCCCGGTCTGCACGTCGTTCGACGTGCAACCCGAGTTTCGCGAGTACGAGCGATTCTCCACCACCGTGCTGAACGCCTACCTCCAGCCGGTGCTGGGAGCTTACGTGTCGAATCTCGAGGAGGAGCTCGCACGCGTGGCTCCGCAAGCTTCCATCGGCATCAACCAGTCGAGCGGCGGGCTGATGTCGCCCGAGCGTGCGCGAGCATTGCCGGTGCGCACTGCGTTGTCGGGTCCTGCGGCCGGCGCCATCGGAGCAGCGCATTCGGCGAAGCTCGCGGGGCGGCGCAATGTCATTACCCTCGACATGGGCGGCACCAGCGCCGATGTCGCGCTGATCCGGGACTTCCAGGCCGACATCTCGTTCGAGCGGGACGTCGCCGGCTTCTCCGTTCGTCTTCCCGCGGTGGACATCGAGACGGTGGGGGCGGGTGGCGGGTCGATTGCATGGTTCGACCGGGACGGACTGCTCAAGGTGGGACCGGCGAGCGCGGGCGCCGATCCTGGTCCTGCGTGCTACGGGCGCGGCGGCGACCGGCCCACGGTCACCGACGCCAACCTGGTGCTCGGGCGACTGTCGAGTCGCGGTCTGCTCGCCGGCGAGATGGGGCTCGACGAGTCGCTCTCGCGTGCCGCGTTCGCGCCGGTCGCCGAACGGCTCGGGTTCGACCTCGAACGCACCGCGCACGGCGTGCTCGGCATCGTGGTGGCCAACATGGTGCGAGCGATCCGGACGATCTCGGTGGAGCGTGGATACGACCCCCGCGGGTTCACCCTGATGGCCTTCGGAGGCGCCGGTCCTCTGCACGCGCGCGACGTGGCGCTCTCGCTCGGGATGCGCGAGATCCTCGTTCCCGCCGCACCGGGCATCCTGTGCGCGCAGGGCCTGATCGTCTCCGACCTCAAGGAGGACTTCGTCGCGAGCGAGCGGATTCCCGGCGACGCGGTCGGGCTGCGGCGTCTGACCTCACTCGTCCATACCCTGACCACCCGTGCCCGTGCCTGGTTCGACGCCGAAAGCGTTCCGGCGCCGAATCGCCGCCTCGAGCTCGCGGTCGATGCGCGCTATGTCGGACAGAACTTCGAGCTTGTCGTTCCGATTGCAGCGCAGAATCGTGGCGGTCCCGACGGCCGGGGCGAGCCCGTCGAACACGTCGGGTTTGCTGGCGCCACCACTCGCTCCACCGACGACGGCGATTCAATCGCCATCCCCGCGCCGGACGCCCTGCGCGAACGGTTCCTGGAGGTGCACGAATCGGCCTACGGCTACGCGAACCCGCACGATCCGATCGAGATCGTCAACGTGCGGCTCACCGCCCGCGGGCGGCTGTTCGAGGAACCCGCCGTTTTCGACGCCGGTGAACCCGGACCACTCCCCGAACCGTTCGAGCGCCGTACGGTACGGTTCACGCCCCGAGACGCCGTCGACTGCCCGGTCTACGATCGAGAGTCGCTGCGCGCGGGACACACGTTGAATGGGCCGGCGTTCATCGAGCAGCTCGACTCGACGACTCCGATCTTTCCCGATGATGAAGCGGTCGTGGATCGGACCGGCAATCTCGTCATCCGGATCGCCGAAACGGGGTCCGGATAGGACGGATGGACACCCGGACCGGGTGCACGGACAGAGGCGGGAGGGAAAGCGGCTCGTCCGTGCCGGCGGGCGGCCTTGCCCCGGCCGCCGACGCGCCGACGGATACTCGGCACGGATGCGCAGCCCGGCCGCTACGGCAGGCGAGGCAGGAATGAAGACAAGGACCCACGCATGAGCAGGCTCTCCCGGACGACAGACCACGCAGTCGATCCGATTACCCTCGAGATCATTTCCAACGCCCTTCGCTCCATCACCGACGAGACCTTCGTCGCGCTGACGAAGTCCGCGTACTCCACCAACATCAAGGAACGGCGAGACCACTCCACCGCGATCATGGACGCGGATGGCCGGCTCATCGTGCAGGCGGCGCAGGCGCTGCCCATCCACATCGCGTCGATGAGCGGACTCATCGCCTGCCTGCTCGAGAAGTTCGCAGGCGACATTCACGAGGGCGACCTCTTCATCGCCAACGATCCGCACACCGCGGGCGGCACCCACCTGCCGGACATCAACTACGCGATGCCGGTGTTCGTCGAAGGCGAGCTGTTCGGCTTCGTCGCGAACCTCGCGCACCACGCGGACGTCGGGGGCATGGCGCCGGGGTCCATGGCGGGCGGCATGAGCGAGATCTTCCAGGAGGGTCTGCGCATCCCGGTCATCCGGCTCTTTCGCAGGGGCGAGCTCCAGCGCGACATCATGGACCTCCTGCTGCTCAACGTGCGGGTGCCCGAGGAGCGGCGCGGCGACCACTACGCGCAGATCGCGGCGTGCCGCCTCGGCGCGCGGCGCCTCCTCGAAGTCGTCGATCTCTACACCGCCGGCGTGATCCGCACCGCGTTCGACGAGATCGTCACCCGCACCGAGCGGCGGCTGCGCGACGCGATCGCCGAGGTTCCGGACGGCGAGTACGCCTTCGAGGACGTGATGGACGGGGACGGGGTGGAGACCGTGGACATCCCCATCCGGCTCAAGGTCACCATCGCGGGGGATCGGGCCCATTTCGACTTCGCCGGCACCAGCCCCCAGGTCAAGGGCAACGTGAACGTCACCATGAACGCGACCCAGGCCGCGGTGTGCTACACGCTCAAGGCGATGCTCGACCCGGAGGTGCCGAACAACCAGGGGGTGCTCGCGGTCGCGGACATCGACGCCGAGCCGGGAACGCTGGTGAACGGCCGCTTCCCGGCCCCCGTTGCGGCTCGCGCCCACACCTGCCAACGCATCATCGACGTGGTGCTGGGCGCCTTCCGTGACGCGTTGCCGGATCGGGTCATCGGTGCGGCGAACGGCGCCAACACCACTGCGGTGTTCTCGGGAACCGACCCGCGCAGCGGCAACAGCTATCTCTACCTCGAGACCCTCGGTGGCGGCATGGGAGGGCGGGTGGCCAAGGATGGCAAGGACGGAGTCCAGGCCCACATCACCAATACGTCGAACCTGCCGGTGGAGGCGATCGAGCAGGAGTATCCACTGCGTGTCGAGGAGTACAGCCTGGTGGAGGACTCCGGTGGGGCAGGGCGCTTTCGTGGCGGCATGGGTCTGCGCCGGGTGGTGCGCCCGGTGGATCACGACTGCATCTTCAACGGCGTCGGCGAACGATTCCGCCACCGGCCGTGGGGGGTGTTCGGTGGCGAGCCTGGCGCCTCGGGACGGTTCCTGCTGCGCGACGCCGGCGGAGGCGAGCAGCAGCTCCCCGACAAGTGCGGGGAGTACCGGCTCGCGCGCACCGAGGCGGTCGTGGTCGAGACCCCCGGCGCCGGCGGCTACGGGGCTCCGGTCGAGCGCGACCCCGCCCTCGTCGCCGCGGACCGGGACAGCGGGAAGTTCACGGAAGGCTACATCACCCGGCACTACCGCGGGGGATCCTGAGACCGGGCGCGGCGCACGGGCCCGCGCACGCTTCGCCCGCTCCCGCCGGTCGCAAGTGGCAGCGCTCCGCCGACATTGATCTCGTGTCGTTTCGACTTGTAATATGTGCAGTACTTCGTCTACAAGTGTAAATTCAGGATGAAGATCCACGAGGAGGTCCTGGCCGCCGTCCGCCGGCTGTGTGCCGCCCGCCGGAGCTGGAGCTTTACGCCCGCGGAAGTCGTGCATGCCCTGCCGCACCTGAACGAGCGTTCGGTAAGGACCCACGTCGTCAGCCGATGCTGCGTCAACGCGCCGAGCCATCACGCCCATCGGTGGCCGTACTTCAAGCGACTTCGGCGTGGGCTGTACGAGGTGATGAAGGACTATCGGGATTCGCGGCCCCGGGGCGGTTCGGGTGCGGACATTCCCCCGACCCGGGTCGCCGAGGCCCGTGCCCCATACGATTGGGATCCCGCTGCGGCCCGATCGGTGATTCACGTGGCGGTGGTGGAGAGCGAAGGGCAGTACGTCGCGGACTGTCTCGAAGTCGCGGTCGTCACCCAGGGCGCGTCGCTGGACGAGCTGCTCGGCAATCTGCGCGAGGCGCTGGACCTCTACATGAGCGACGAGGATCCGGTTCTGCTGGGCCTGGCGCCCGAGCCCCGGCTGCTCATCAGCTTCGAGACCACGGCACACGCACCCTGATGCCGCGACTGAAACGGCTCGGGGCGCGAGGAATCGTCCGTTTCCTCGGCCGCCATGGATTCGAGGTGTTCACGACGAGAGGCAGCCACGCCAAGCTCGTACGGGTTGGGCCCTCCGGGCGGAGGGAAATCCTGATCGTCCCCCTGCATAGGCAGTTGACCGCCGGGACGGTCCATGCGATCTACAGGCAGGCAAGTCGATTCGTCCCCGAGGAGGCACTGCGGGTCGGGTTCTTTTCCGATTGACCGGACTCGTCGTCGCTCGCACCCCCACTTCGCCGTGACTACATCTCGAAAGGAGCTGCACACTCGATGACCACCCGACGTTCAAGAAGCAGCGGCCGCGCCGCCCGGCACCGGGCGCGGGTCGGCGCGCAGGCGCCGATGCTGCCGCCGCTTGAGCTCGCGCTGCCGTACTACGAGGTGCTGGACGAGGAGGGCGTCGAGCGCATCCACGACGCCTCGATGCGGATCCTGGAGGAGGTCGGCATCGACTTCCGCGACGACGAGGCCATCGCGTACTGGAAGGCGACGCGGGCCGACGTCGACGGGTGCCGGGTGCGCATCGATCGGGCGCTGCTCATGGAGCTCGTCGCCAAGGCGCCGGAGACGATCACCTTCACGGCCCGCAACCCCGAGCGCAGCGTCCCCGTGGGCGGGCGCAGCATGGTGTTCGTGCCAACCTACGGCTCGCCGTTCGTGCTCGACTTCGACAACCGCCGCCGCTACAGCACGCTTGAGGACCTGCATGCGTTCCACAAGCTCGCGCACCTGTCCCCGGCCATGCACCTCGCCGGGGGCATCATCTGCGAGCCGGTGGACGTCGCGGTGCCGAAGCGCCACCTGCACGTCGTCTACAGCCTGCTCCGCCACTCGGACAAGCCGTTCATGGGGGCGACCACCGCCCGGGAGCGGGCCGAGGACACGGTGGCGATGGCGCGCATCGCGTTCGGCGACGACTTCGTGGCGAACCACACGGTGCTGGCCGGGGTGCTGAACTGCAACTCGCCGCTCGTGTGGGACGCGACGATGCTCGACGCGCTCAAGGTCTACGCCGCAAACAACCAGGCGGTGATCGCCTCCCCGTTCGTGATGGCGGGGGCAAGCACCTCGGCGAGCACGGTCGGAGCGGTGGCCCAGCTCAACGCGGAGGCGCTCGCCGGGGTCGCCTTCGCGCAGCTCGTGCGCCCCGGCGCGCCGATGATCTACGGGCAGTTCCTGGCCACCGTGGACATGCAGAGTGGGGCGCCGATGGCCGGCACTCCCGAGATCAGCCTGATGAATTTCATGATCGGGCAGCTCGCGCGGCGTTACCGGCTGCCGTGGCGCTCGAGCGGCATGACTGCGGGGTCGAAGCTCATGGACGCGCAGGCCGCTTACGAATCGAGCATGACCATGCAGTCGGTCCTGCTCGCGGGTGCGAACTACGTCTTCCACGCCGCTGGCTGGCTGGAGGGCGGGTTGAGTGCGAGCTTCGCGAAGTTCGTGCTCGACGCGGAGCAGATGGAGATGTACCACCGCCTCGGCTCCGGCGTGGACATGAGTGATCTCGAAGAGGCCCTCGACGCGGTGCGCGAGGTGGGGCCGGGCGGGCACTTCCTCGGCACCGCGCACACGCTCGCGAAGTTCGAGACCGCGTTCTACGCCCCGAAGCTGCTCGACAACGCGAGCTTCGAGCAGTGGACGGTGGACGGGGCGCTGGATGCGAACCAGCGGGCGCTACGCCGCGCGAAGGAGATGCTCCAGTCGTACGAGCCGCCACCGATGGACGAGGCGGTGGACGAGGCGTTGCGGGCGTACATCGCGAAGCGCGAGGAGGAGCTGCCTGAAGGGGTGGAGTAGCCTCATCCGACATTTCCGGCTACCGCGGTGATTCCTGGTCGCGAGGAGCGCGTCGGAGTGTGCCGGTGCATGACATGGGGCAATGGGTCGAATCCGTGGCAGAGAACGGTCGAGGTCTCCGGCAGCATCTTCACTTCGGCCTGCGAGCGACAGTGGCGGCGCCGGCGGTCGGCAGCAGCATTCTCCTTGTGATCGGATTTCAGGAAAAAATTTGCTGATTTGTCACAAACGTCCGAAGCGAGAACTGGCCATGCCGGATGCCCTTTCCATCAGTGAGGTTCGTGAGAAAGTCGCCGAAATCACCGGTCGCGTCCAGTTCACGGGTGCGCGGTTCGCGATACAGAAGCACGGCAAGACCGTCGCGGTGCTGGTTCCGCCCTCGGACCTCGACGTGTTGGAGGCGTTGGAAGAACGACTCGACCTGCTCGACGCCCTCGACGCGCTGGCGGACTACCGAGCGAACGGAGGGGTCGATTTCGATGATCTCAAGGCCGCTCTCGGTCTTTGACGTACCGTATTGTCATCTCCGGCGCGGCGGAAAAAGACCATCGCCGCATCCGCGACCGGACGGCACTGCGGCGGTTGTCCGAAGCCATCGAGGCGTAGGCGGGTGATCCGCACCCGCCGCACGCCGGGAAGCTGCGAGGCGTGGACAACGTCTGGCGCCTCCGGGTGGGTGACTGACGCATCTGCTATTCCATCGAAGCCGGCCGGCTGATCGTTCTGGTTCTGACCGTCGCCTGGCGCCGCGAGGTCTGTGAGCGGCTTCGGCGCCGGTTGGATTGAGGGCGCTCGATCGGCACGACCGCGGGGTGGAAGCTGATGGACGCGCAGACCGCGTCCGAGTCGAGCATGACCATGCAGTCGGTCCACCTCGCGGGCGCGAACTCCCTGGCCCGGAGCGACGCCTCGCCGGACCGCGGGCCGCTCCTTCACGGCGGCACGCCAGCGGGTCACGCTCGGGAATTCGTCGAGCGGTGGCCCACGGTGATTGCTGTCCGTGGTCTGATGTCATTGACATCATTTCGGTGTATCAATAAGGTGCAGTGATGCGCACCACGCTCACCATCGATGACGATGTCGCGGCCCGGATCGAAGAGCGTCGGCGTACGAACGGGCAGTCGCTGAAGCAGGTCGTCAACCAGTTGCTGCGCGAAGGTCTGCGGAGCAGCGAGCGGCAGCCTGAGGCGAGACGGTATCGCACGAAGACGCACAAGCTTCGCCTGCGGTCCGGCTTCGACGCCGCGCGACTCAACCAGTTGGTCGACGAGCTCGAGACCGAGGAGCGCGTGGCCCGCGAGGTCGTGTTGCGCCGGTGATCGTGCCGGACGTCAATCTGCTCGTCTACGCGGTCGACGAGACGAGTCCATTCCATGCCCGAGCCCGTCATTGGTGGGACGGGGTGCTTTCGTCGGCCGAGATCGTGGGGCTGTGCTACCCCACCGTCCTCGGGTTCGTCCGAATGACGACGAACCGGCGGGTGTTCGACGCGCCGCTCGACGTTGGTGACACGCTTGACCGAATCGAGAGCTGGCTCGCTCAGCCCAATACCGAGCTGTTGTCACCCACGCCTCGCCACTGGCCCATTCTGTCCGAGCTGTTGCGGGCAGCGGCCGCCGGCGCCAACCTGACGACGGATGCGCACATCGCCGCATATGCGATCGAGCACGCCGGCACGGTGTATTCGAACGACAGCGACTTCGCGCGCTTCGAGGGACTGCGCTGGAAGAATCCGCTGGCGTCCTGAGGGTGTTGCGCCCGCGGTCGAGCTCGTGCGTGCTGCGCCGGAAAGGACACCCACAACAGGGCGTTACCGTGCGGTACACAGGTGGAGGTCGCGAAGCTGATCGTCCGGCTTCCGATTCGCGCGCGGCTGGAGCTCCGTCGCCGCGCTACGGTGTCGCCCGCCGTCGTGCCGATGCCTGCTCGCCCGCGGTGTGCGCGGTCTGGTTGAACAGGACCCTGCGTTCTTCCTCGGTGGGTGGCGCCGAACGCCGGAACTCCTTGCCCAGATCGACCCCTCGCCGGACCGCGGGCCGCGCCTTCACCACGCCGCGCCAGCGGGTCACGCTCGGGAATTCGTCGAGCGGCTGCCCCATGGCCTTCGCGATGAGCACCCACGGCCAGCAGATCATGTCGGCGATGGTGTAGTCGTCTCCGAGGACGTACTCCCGTCGCTCCAGGCGCCGATCCAGGACTCCCAGGCACCGGTGGTACTCGTTCTTGTAGCGCCGGCGGGAGTACGCCTGCTCGTCCGGGGCGTAGTTGACGAAGTGGCTGTACTGACCGGCCATCGGTCCCAGGTTCCCCACCTGCCAGAAGAGCCACTCCATCATCTCCTTGCGGCCCCGCCGGTCGTCGGGCATGAACCTGCCGTGCTTCTCCGCGAGGTAGAGCATGATCGCGCCGGACTCGAATACCGGCACCGGCTCGCCCTCCACGTCATGGTCGACGATGGCCGGCATGCGATGGTTGGGGCTGATGGCCATGAACTCGGGGGTGAACTGCTCGCCCTTCGAGATGTTGACCATGATCGGCCGATAGGGGACCGCGAGCTCCTCGAGCAGGATGGACACCTTCCAGCCGTTCGGCGTCGGCCAGTAGTGGAAGTCAATCATTTCGACCCCCCTCGCCGCCCGCCTGCACCGCCGCGCCGCTCGCCTCCAGGGCGGCGATCTCGTCATCGTCGAATCCGTGCTCGCGCAGGACCTCGCGCGTGTGCCCACCGAGCAACGGCGCTCCACGGCGATGTTCCGGCTCGGTGACGGAGAATCGTGCGGGGGTGCGGGTATGGCGCAGTCGGCCGGCCTCCGGGTGGTCGGTTTCCACGATGAGACGGTTGGCCCGGACTTGCGGATGCCGGATCATCTCGCGGCGGGTGAGCACCGGTGCGCACGGAACGTCATGGGACTCGAGGCGGGAGATCCATTCCGCCGTGGTCCGGTTCCTCAGTACGGACTGGATCAGCTCGAGGCGCTCGTTCTTGAAGCGCTCCCGGCCCTCCGGGGTCCGGAACCGTTCGTCGTCCAGTATCTCCGGTCGCTCGGCCGCATGGGCGAAGCGTTCCCATTCCTTGTTCTGGTTCACGGCGACGGTGATGAAGCCGTCCCGGGTCTCGTAGATGAGGTCGATCCAGGACTGGGCGCGTTCCCGCTCATTTTCCTCTCCCACGAAGGTGTGTCCGCCCATGTCGGAGCTCCAGAGAAAGGACACCACGGTGTCGAGCATCGAGAGCCGCACGTGCTGGCCCCTGCCGGTGCGCTCGCGGGCCAGCAGCGCGGCGGTGATGGCCTGGGCGGCCTGGATGCCGGTCAGCTTGTCGGGAAGGATGGTGCGTACCAGGCGCGGTCTCAGCTCGTCGGAACCGGCCTGCACCGTGGTGAGACCCGACACCGCCTGCACGAGCGGATCGAACACCGGCTTGTTCGCGTAGGGCCCGTCGAATCCGAAGCCGGCGATCGACACGTAGACGATCTCCGGATTGACGTCGCGAATGTCGGCCTCCCCGACGCCGATCCGCTCGGCCACTCCGGGCCTGAAGTTCTGCACCAGCACGTCGGCGTCTCCGGCGAGGCGCCTGAAGGCCGACAACCCGTCGGGGTGCTTCAGGTTCAGGACGACGGAGCGCTTGTTGCGGTTGTTGTTCAGGAACGCCGCCGAGAAGTCGCCCCGGCGCGTCGCCACGTGTCGGGCATGGTCTCCGCGCGGCGCTTCGACCTTGATCACGTCCGCGCCCTGATCGGCCAGCGTTTGCGTCGCGACCGGGCCGGAGACCACGGACGTCAGATCGACCACCTTGAAACCGTGCAACGGACCAGGCATGGGTGTCATCCTCCCGAGCGCATTTTCACGTATTCGCGCATATCGTGCCGACGGCTCGAGCTCCGGGGACTACTCTTGTGCAGTGCGCACGGCTCGAACCAGCTCAATCATCCAGCGCCGGTACTCAGGCGCATACGGTGGATGAGTCTTTACCATTGCGAACACCTCCTCTGCACAGTCTGAAGGTGTCCACGGAAGCGGGGCAACTCCACGCGACGCTTGGTAGATTCGTTGCATAACACCGCGCGGTACGATCGGTCACCTGATAATCATCATCGCTGGGAGTGGGTCGAGGGCCATCAACGGTAGTTGTCGCTCCGCGTACCGACATGAGGGATGGCCGCCCAAGCCGATCCCCATTTCCGGGCGGTAACCGACTGCGACGGAGAATTACTGGCCTCGGGAGTCAGGAGCGGGAATGCACCAGCCAACCAGATCCGGGAAGCGCGGTTCGTACACCGCGAACCTTCTCGGCAACATCCGAAGCCACTTGGCCGGACTCCAGGGCTACGACGTGATGGCCCTGGAGCTCATTCAGAACGCAGACGACGCGAAGGCCGACAAGATCGTCTTTGACCTTACCCATGACGGCCTCGTGGTGAGAAACAGCGGTGCGTTCACATACTGTGGCGCGTTGGAATCCAGCCCATGCGTTTTCGAAGCGGAAACAGGCTACAACTGCGACTACCACCGCATCACGGACGTGGGTAGCGGTGGCAAGCTATTCCAAAGCGAAAACATCGGGCGCTTCGGCATCGGTTTCCTCTCGGCCTACCAGATAACGGATCGTCCGGAGATCCGCTCTTCGGGCATCAAGCTCACTCTCGTGCCCGAGGCGGGGGAATGGTCCATCGAAGAACTCCGCGACGACCCCCTTGGGACGACGTTTCTTCTGCCATGGGCTCGGGACCCGAATTCTGCGGCGCGCCGGGGAATGGGCGTCTCCCACGTCACTACTGCCCACATCGACCGGCTCGCCGAGGACTTTCGACGCGTGCTGCAGCAGAGCCTGCTTTTTCTGCGCCATGTGCGCGTCGCGGAGGTGCGCCGAGAAGGAGCCCTGTTGCAGGGCTGCGATCTGGACCGCGGCGACGAGTCAGACCTCATCGTCACCTTCCGCCCGGGCGGCGACGTTCAGCAGTGGCACATCCTTCGCACCGATGCAGCGGAGGCTGCCAAGCACCTGTGCGTTACGCACCCTCAACTCCAGTCACTCGATCGAAGGACCGAGGTGAGCATTGGTCTCCGAACCGACCCCCAACCTCTCACCGAGGGTTTGCTCTACGCGTTCCTGCCCACCGAGCAGACGTCGGGACTGCCTTTGCACATCAACGCAGACTTCTTCCCCGAGTCGGACCGCAAAGCGGTGATTTTCAAGGGCCACCAGCACGAGCAGGCCTGGAACGAGATGCTCGTGAAAGCTGGGGCCGAGGAAATCGCACGCGACCCTGAAGGGTTGCTGGATATGCTCGGGCACGTCCCGCTCTGGCAGATCATCGGCAAGGCCTACGAGTTGGCATCGAGGCCATCGGGCCACCCGGCGTGCTACACGCACCTGTGGGAACGTCTGAAGGCCACCGCGACGCGGGCGGATATCGTCCAGGCGCAGGACGGGACCATCCGGCGACCGGACGAAGTCTTCCTTCCACCCAACCCGCTGACGACCGATCAGGCAAACGCGCTGCACGAAATCGACGGCAGACTCGCATCCGAAGAGCTTCGCCCCTTTCGTATCGCGATGGACCAGTTGGGGGCGACAATTCTCACGCTTGATCGCCTCGTCGACCTGCTGAATTCCGCGATGGTCCCACTGGCCGTGCAGGCGACACGGGTCGACGAGAGCAGGCTGACAGCCTTCTACAAGCCCCTGTGGAGCCTCGTCAGCGAACTACTCCCGGATTCCGTCAATCCAAACTCCGTCCCTGATCGTGCTGTTCGTCGATTGCGGTCGTTGCCGTTCGTGGTCACCGAGAAGCTATGTGCCGTCGCGATCGACGAGTCCCATGCCGCTCCCCCATCTCTGACCATCCATCGGGTCGCGGCGCTGCTCCCGGGACTCGCGCTTGCATCGCGACACTTTCTCGACTTTCCGAGGCTTGGTCGCTTCGTTCGTCGCTTGGATCTCGAAACAGTCGTTTCCCACATTGGATCAAGACTCGCCTCGGAGCGCGTCGAAGACGTCATCGCCGTTGAATCGGAGGCGCTGCGCGGCCTCTACGGCTTGTTCGCGGACCTCGATGATGATGGCAACGTCGATCCCGACGTGTACGAAACCTTGGCCGGTCTGCCGATCTGGCGTTCGGCCCGTGGCTTGGTCAAAGCCACTGACGCACTGCTTCCAGGTGACTTCACCGATCCCACCGGGCAGGCCAACCTGCTCGACACGTCGGTCCTTTTCGGTCGTGCCCGCGATTTCGTTTCGACGAAGCTCGGCGTCAGAACACAGACGATCGTCTCCTACGTAGAAACCGTGCTCCCGAACTTCTTCGACGAAGACGGCCCCGTAGATCCGACGAAGTACCGGAGTCTGATCACTGAACTCGCGACTCACTCGGTGCTGATAGACGAAGTCGACCCGCGCCGGATTCTGGCGTCCCTCCCGATTATCCCCACCCAGGACGGCGGCTGGTCCCGACCTGCCGAAACCTACCGGCGGTCGGATGTGTTGGTGAAGGCACTCGGCGATGCAACCCATCTCTGGCTGGACGATAACCGTCTACCGAATGCTCCTTCGGTTCGCGCCTTCGTTGACGAGATTGGAATCCTCCAGTCGGCCACGCCCGGACACCTTGCTGACCGGATTCTCGAAATCGCCGATGAATTCCGGCCGACTGACGATGCGAAACAGGCGAGCAGCGAGGCTTTCTATGTCCTGTGCGACCACTACTACGACGAGTGGAAGGAGGATCCATCATTTCGCAAGGCCATCGGTGCCCTTCGCTCCAGTCCCTGTCTACCGGCGCAGGGCGATGCAGAGAACTGGCACGTTCCGGGTTCTGTGTACGCGCCATATCGCGCCGATGCCTTCCGCTCTCAGGCATCCATCCTGGAATTCCGGAACCCGGCACGGCTACAGACCGGTCTGCTGGAAGCCCTCGGAATCACGATCAACCCCTCGACGGAACTGGTCATCGAGCACCTGAAGCACTGCATGAAGAAAAATGACGGGCCGCACGTATCCACCTACCAGTTCTTGAACGAACGTGCCCAGGTTTCGGATCCCCTGGTATCGACACTCGCCGGGACCGCATGCATCTACGTAGAAGGCCAAGGCACGTTCGTCCGGACCAACCAAGTGTACTGGGTTTCGCAACAGCTCGGCCGGTACGCCTTCACGATTCCAGCGAGCCTCAGGTCCTTCACGCCGCTGTTCAAGGCGATCGGCGTCAAGGACGCGCCGGAGTGTTCCGACTACATCGACATCCTGCTTGATATCGTGGGCGCCCACTTCGAACGCTGCGCGCCGGTCACCGGCGCAGACCGGGAAATTTACGACACGTGCCTTGCCAACGTGGCGGACGCGCACGATCAGGACGAGTGTGCACCGGACGACCTGCGGCGTCTGCGCGAGGCACCGACCATCCTCAATCTTGGAGGCATGGCAACCCACCCGGACGAGATCCTGCTCCACGACAGCGAGTGGCTCGCCAAATTCTTTGACCAGGAGCTCGACCGGGCCCTGTGCCGGCTACCCGCTGAGACTAGCCCATTGGCGATGAAGCTGGGAGTCAGGAGACTGAGCGAAAGCGCGAGTGTCTCGCTCGAATTCTTCGACGGTGAGATGCAGGATGAAACCGCGCATGCCGAGAAGCTCAGGGAGCGAACGGACATATTCGCCCGTCTACTGCACGACGAGCCGGTTGCCGTCAAGGTCTCGGTTTGCGACGCCCTCTCCGAGATCAATGCGGTCAGTTACGATGTCGTCCGTATCGAGGCATCCGTCCCGTTGCTCAACGATCCTGTATTCGCCCCTCCGAAGTTGGTCGACGCCTTCTACGACATCAAGGAACGTCGCCTGACGATCCGACGGCCCATCAACGACCGAAGCTGGGCATCCATCCTGAACGCGATATTCCATCAGCTCATGCGCGGGGCCACCGGAATCGAGATCTCGAAGCTGGCATTGGGAGTGCGTCCCTTGATGGGAATGACGGTGGAAGAGGCGCACCTCGAACTGACGGATGCCGGCGTCCCGGGCCTTGATGAGGATCCACCCGCCGTAGACCCCGCTGATGTGGCCTCCCAGGAACTCGGCGAACCGGGCACTCGGGAAGCACCAACATCTGATGGGATGACCGATGTATCCGCCCCGACCGCCGCCCAAACTGACTCGCGAGCTGATGGTTCGGGCGACCATCCCGGCGACCGAGTGGGCGATGGACAAAAAGGTGGTCAGGGGGACGCGGGCTTGGGTCACAGCAAGCAACGCCCCGATCAGGGGAACGGACGCCTGGATTCGGACCGGCGACGTCCGAAAAGGACGGAGCGTCCGAAATACAAGCAGCAGTGGGAACGGCGTCTGCTCTCTTACGTTCGAGGCATTCAGGCGAAATCCCCGGAAGGCGACCAAGAACCGACAGGCCCGTGGGAGCACAACCAAGCCGTCGAGTCCGTCGCACGCGCCGCGGTGTGCGCCTACGAGAAGGAGCGTGGACGCATCGCTGAGCAGATGGCCCAGGGGCATCCCGGGTACGACATCATCAGCCACGATCCATTAACGGGCGGGGATCGGATCATCGAAGTCAAGGGCATAACGGGCGAGTGGAACCAGACCGGCGTCGGGCTGTCGAGGACCCAGTTCAGCAATGCGCAGAATCGCGGCGACGAATATTGGCTGTACGTGGTCGAGTTCGCTTTCGATCCCGAGTCCTTGCGTGTCTACGCCATCCGGAACCCCGCTATGCAGGTCACTTCGTTCATGTTTGACGGCAACTGGCGCGAGGCGGCGACAGACGAGCGCGCGGATCCAACAATGCGGTTCGTCCCGGGGGTGCGCGTCCAGCACGAACGCTTGGGGACCGGTGAGATCGTCGACGTCGTTGCGCGTGGCAGTACGAAGCAATTGACCATTCGATTCGACGACAAGGATTGGGACACGCCGCACGTGCCCCTGAACCTGTACCAGATGCGTATCCTGGAAGCCCCGGACGATGACGATCCTTCCTGATCTCACCGAGGAGCAGTTGAGCGGCCTCTCGTCACAAGGCGAAGCCAAGGTCTATCGGTCTCTGCGCGATCACCTTCCCGATGACTACCTCGTTCTCTTTCAGGTTGGTTGGATTCTGCGTCGCGAGAAGGATCGGGCTCGGGATGGCGAGACCGACTTCCTGATCTGCCACCCCACCCGCGGCTATCTTTGCGTGGAGGTCAAGGGCGGCGGCATTGGTTTCGATGCGGCCACCAACAATTGGTTCTCGATAGACCGTCACGGCCGCAGACACGAGATCAGCGACCCGCTCACTCAAGCCCGGAGGGCGAAGTACTCCGTTCTCGCGAAACTCAACGAGAATCGCCGTTGGCGCGCGATGTCTCTAGGCAATGTGCTGAGAGGACATGCGGTCTTCTTTCCGGACATCGGAGATGCGAATGCGCTCCGTAAAACGGACCTGCCACCTGCTCTGATCGGCACGGCCGCAGAACTTCAGACCCCTCGGACGTGGATCGATTCGGTGTTCTCGTATTGGGGAGGTCACGCCCGGGACGTGGTCCCGCCAAATCGCAGGGGCGTCGAGGTGATCCGCGAGGTGTTCGCGCGATCATTCGAAGTCGCCCCGTTGGCGTCCTCGCGGCTCGCGGAGCAGGAGGCGCGCCGGCTCGTGCTGACCAAGGAGCAGATGGGAGTGCTCGATTTCGTGCGCTCCCACCGGCGTGTCGCCGTGCGCGGCGGCGCCGGGACCGGAAAGACACTGCTGGCGCTCGAAAAGGCACGGCGTCTCGCAAGTGATGGGTTCGAGACACTTCTCACTTGTTACAACAGACAATTGGCAGACCATCTGGCATGTCTGTGCGCTGGCATTGCCAATCTGGATGTAGTGAGCTTTCACCAGCTCTGCCATCGGCAGGTCGAAAGAGCGAATCGCGAATCGGGTCGCGACTTGGTGGCGGAGGCGAAGGTCACCTACCCAGGTCAAGACCTGTACGACGTGCAGATTCCCAATGCGCTCGCTTACTCGACCGAGATTCTTCCAACGAGATACGAAGCGATCATCTGTGACGAAGGCCAGGATTTCCGGGAGGAGTTCTGGGTTCCGATCGAGCTCCTGCTGGCCGACTACGACAGGAGCCCCTTGTACGTCTTCTACGACGACAACCAGAACATCTATGCGCGCGCCTCCACGTTTCCGATCAGCGGTGAGCCATTTTCTCTGACAAGGAATTGCCGGAATACGGCGCCTATCCATACGGCTGCGTATACGCGGTACCGGGGTGTGCCAGTGTCCCCTCCCGAAAACGAAGGCGACGACGTCCAGTTCGATCCGGCACCCAGCAGGGCTGCGCAAGCTGGGAAGATCCGGGGACGGATCGTCGATTTCATCGTCCGCGAGGGCCTCTCTCCCGGCGAGATCGCGGTTCTCATCGCTAACCCGACTTCGCCAACTCGGCGTGGATTCTGTCGATTTTCATTTTTTTCCGCGTCCCAAGTCATTGAATCATTGAGGTCCGGCGCGCGGAATCGCCCCCAAAGCTGTCTGTAGTGCCGACCTACCCTATTGATTT
>JAJDUQ010000063.1 GCA_022826505.1 Gammaproteobacteria bacterium | reverse complement strand
TGGCCATGACACCTCACCCATCGCTGGAGAGAACATGGCCATTATGCTGAATCCTCCCACGAAAGTTTACGAGAACATTTTTTTCTCAGCCTCCCAACCCCCTGATTCCTCTACTATCCTCCAGCCAGCGGGAATTGCTGGTCTCTCCCTTTGCCCGCAGCGGCCACCTGGCTCTCAGGTCCAGGCCGAGCCGGCTCGCGATCCTTGCTCCCGCTTCCCTTGCGGCATCGATGACGTCGCGTTCGTCGAAACGGGTGGAGTGTCCGTTGTCATGAATGACCACCCCGTCCACCACCACGGTTCGCACGCTTCTTCCGTCCACGGAATAGACGAGCGTGCGCACGACATCGTGGCCCGGCGCCCACTCGGGACCGCCGGTGTCGTAGAGCGTGAGGTCCGCGCGCTTTCCTTCCTCGATGGAGCCGAGCGAGTCTTCCGCCAGCACCGCCTTGGCTCCTTCGATGGTGATCATCTCCAATGCAGTCTCGGCCGGCACCATGGTCGGATCCATGCGCGAATCCTTGAACAGACCGGCGGCAAGATATGCCAGCCGCAAGGGATCGAAGGTGCCGCTGGAGGACACACCGTCCGCTCCCAGGGACACCGTGACACCGGCATCGAGCATTTCCGGGATCTTGCCAACCCGAGTGGTTCCCTTGGCGAGGCGCAACGCCGCGCCGGGGCAGTACGCGACCTTTGTTCCACGGTCCGCGAGCCGCGACACTTCCTCGTCGGTGACCAGGGTGCAGTGGGTCAGCAACATGTCCTCGCGCAGCACGTCAAGCCTGTCGAGATGACCGATCGGCCATCCGCCGGTGCGCGACTCGCTGAGCGCGGCTTCTTCGCGGGAAGAAGCAATGTGGAAGGCGACAGGTGCCCCGTGCCGGTCGGCCAACTCGCGAATGCCCCTGAACAGTGCGTCCGAGGTGAAGAACATCAGGCCGTAGATCGAGGCCCACAGGCGAATTCTTCCCTTCGCGCGCTCCGTGCCCCGCGAGAGCAGGGCGTCCACCTCCGCAAGCGCAGCCTCGGTGCTCGGATGCCACACCGCGGCCTTCAACGCATCGGGCATCGTCTGCTTGGCTGGCGGCAGAATGTCGGTCACTCCCCGGCCGAGCACCGCGCGCATGCCGCTTTCCTCCACCGCCTGCGCCACCGCGTCCAGATGCCCGAGCGATGCGAGAACATTGCAGTCGACGAATGTCCCGGTGCCGTTGGCGATCATCTCCAGGCACGCCAGACGGGCGCTGATGTAGGCCTCGTCCTCGGTCAGCGAAGCGCAGAACGGAGTGGCGTAGCGGCTCGCCCAGTCGAAGGTGGCGAGGTCGTCGGGGATGAGGCCGCGGCTCAGGTGCTCGACGGTATGGACGTGCGTGTTCACCCAGGCGGGCAGCACCACGCAGCCTGCACCTTCGATGACGTTGCCGGCGTTGCGCACCGTGTCCAGATGGTCGCGATCCAGCGTGGCGGCGTCGCCGACTCGCAGGATCTTTCCTTCGTCGATCAGTACCGAGTGGCGTTCGAGGATTCGACGGCCGGCGTCCAGGGTGAGAATGGAATCGACGTCACGGATCAACAACATCGGGGACCGTCTCCTGGCTGGCATCTCCGTCATCACTCGGAGTTCGCTCTCCGGGATGTCGAAGCGGACTCAACGGATATCGGGGACCACGTTCCCGATTCGGACGAGAGCGAGATATCCCCCGGCTCGTTCGTCGCACGCAATGGGCGGCATGGTGGCTCACAAACCAATGGTCTCGTGGCGCGATCGCAACAAGCCGATCGAAAGCGAATTGCAGCGCACCAGATTCGATGCGAGGTGGGAGCAGTGCCCGCTAGGGACAATTTCCCCGATTCACTTTTCCGGCGAGGCGATGGCGTGCCGGAGTCCGTCGACGAAACCGCTCAACGTTCCCTGCTGCTCGACGAGTCGGGTGATCTGCTTCGCAAAGGCTTCACGGTCGGCGCGAGCCTCGGCACGGATTGCTTCACGGTCGGCCCGGGCTTCGGCGCGGTAGGCAAGGGCCTCGGCGCGGTAGGCGCGGACCTCGGATCGCATGTCGCCCAAATTCACGACGATGAGGCCGGCGAGGGCAACACCGACGGTCAGGATCGTGATCGTCTCCTGCGTCAGCGAGAACCCGGCTCGCCTCGTGTCCTGCATTTCCTCACTCCGGGCCATGCGCAACATTCCCCTCAGACTCAATCTCCCCGAATTCGGAATCCGCTCAGTGCGGTCGACGAGACCTCCGACGTCACCATAGCATCCGATTGCCCGCAGTTCGCGTTCCGCTCGCCGCTTCGCTTGCAGGCGTGGGGAGACGGGCTCGCAGGCCGCGAACGCCGGACGGGCGCGTCTCAGCGGGTCAGAACGATCGTATCGTCCGGCCGCCAGCCGAGTCGTATCGGGGACCCATCCTCTGCGATGTAATCCTGGGGGCGCGCTTCCAGCACGAGTCGCGTGTCGTCGTCGATGTCCACGAATACGTGAAGCAGGTTCCCCGCGAAGGTGCGCCCGGCAATCCGCCCGTCCAGTACGTTCATCCCGGACAGAGTGTCCCCGTCCGTCATCGCCCGGAAGAGCTCCGGCCGAATGCCGATCGACACCTCGGCGTCGCGGCGGACCGCATCCTGCTTTGACGCCCGAATCCGGGCCCCCGCGGCATCGACCACCACCGAATCGCCTTCTTCTCCCACCACCCGTCCCGAAAGCAGATTGATCTGCCCCACGAAGCCCGCCACGAATCGCGACGCCGGACGACCGTAGATCTCCTCCGCCGTCCCCAGTTGCTCGATGACCCCATCGTTCATCACCACGATCCGATCCGACATGTTCATCGCCTCGGTCTGGTCGTGGGTGACGTAGACGGTGGTGATGCTGAGCTCGCGCTGGATGCGACGCACCTCGATCTGCATCGCCTCGCGCAGCTTCAGGTCAAGGGCGCCGAGAGGCTCGTCCATGAGCAGGACGCGGGGCGGGAAGGCAACGGCACGCGCGACCGCGATGCGCTGCTGCTGCCCGCCGCTCACCTCCGCCGGATAGCGATCGCCCATGTCGGGCAGCCGGATGAGCTCCAGCAGCTCGTCGACCCGCTCCGGAATGCGGTGCTTCTCGTAACGCCGCTCCTGCAGCCCGAACGCGATGTTCTCCCGCACCGTCATGTGCGGGAACAGCGCGTAGTCCTGGAACACCATCCCGATCTTGCGGTGCTGGGGCGCGACCGCGGTGATGTCGTCGTCGCCCAGAAAAATGGTCCCCGCCGTCGGCTGGATGAACCCGGCAATCAGCCGCAGCGTCGTCGTCTTGCCGCAACCCGAAGGGCCGAGCAGCGTCAGGAACTCGCCCTCGCGGATTTCCAGATCGAGCGCATGGAGTGCCGTCACGTCACCGTATTTCTTGGTGACTTCGGAGAGCAGGACACGTGACATTTTCAGTTCCTTCCAGTCGCTCAGCCTCGGCGCAGTGTGAGCACCCCGTGATCGTCGCCGCGCTCCTCGTCGCCGGACAGGGTCCCGACCTCCCGGCGCGCCCGCTCGACCATGGGAGCCAGCTCGTCCGGATCGTCGAATCGGACGTGCCGGCCGTCCATCTGCGCCTCGTTGATCAGTGCCCTTACCCGGTGGAGCAGGGTACGGCTCCTGCACACTTCGGGATCGTACCCCAACTCCTCGAGCCGCTTGCCGATGACGTAGGTGGGCGCCCACGCCGGCATGATCTCGTAGCCCGCCGTTGCACCGATGAGCTCGGGGGCGAGGTCGCAGGGCAGGTCGCTCTGCTCGAAGTACTGGTCCACGTAACGGTAGGCACGCTCGCCCACCACCGGCTGGTTGGGCTCGACGTCGTGGCGATCGTGGATCTGCCACATCCTGCGGGCGACCTCGACGAGCTTGCGGAGCTGGTAGAGGCGCTGCACGTGGGGGTTGCCGGCCCGCACCAGGTTGGTCAGGAACATCAGGGCGGAACCGTGCCCGCCCTGTGCCGCCTGGGGCGTGAACCCGGACCACACACCGTCCGCGCCTTCGAGGACCGCTTCGATGGTCGCCGCATCCTCCATGCCGTTGCCCGAGTGGGGGTGGGCAAGGATCTTGCGGGGCGGGGTCACGTAGCGTCGCATCAGCCGGACCAGCGCGTTCGACTCGAAGATGAACCGGCTGCCGCGCACGTCTTCGTAGAGAATTCCGGTGATCGGCGAGGCCCCGAGCAGCTTGAACACCTGGACCACGTACTCCGGATCGTCGTCGAACGCATCGAAGATGTCCGCCATGCGGATGTAGATCCGACCCTGCCGCTCCGTCTCGGGCGGAAGCTGCGCACGGTAGTGGCGGATGTAGCGGTCGATGTCGTACAGCATCTGCGCGCGGTCGCGGCCGCTCAGCTCGATGGTGCGGGGGCGGATCTCGACGACCAGGATGACGTTCGGGATCCCCGCCTCCTCGGTACGGATCACCGCGGGGCTTCTCGCGACGGCATTGCCACCGTCGCCCGGCTCCACCCCGATGGTCACCAGGAACTGGTCGAGGGGAACGTCGTGTTCGAGCAGCCAGTCGAGGAACTGGTCGGTCACCGACGGGAAGTCGTAGAAGTTCGAGAGCCCGAAATCGGTGAACCCGAACTCGCGAGCCAGCTTCCAGAGCTCGATCTTGTCGGCCAGCGTGTGGCCGTAGCGCGAGGACAGGGTCGCCTCGCGAAAGGACATGTCGAGGATGCAGGGCTCGAGCTCACGCAGCCGGGACATCTTCGCCTCGATCCCGTCCCTGATTTCCGAAAGCGCCCCAAGATCCTCCTCGTCGAGTACGACCGTTGCTTCCAGGGTTGTCATTTCCCTCTCCTCCGGGGGACGCCGCTACTGCGCCATTCTTCGAAAGTGGGTGCGCACGAAGTCCACGTACCCATCCCGGGTCTCCACCACGTGATCGCGAAGCAGCGAGTCGAGTGCCGCGAGCCGGAAAAAGGGCGCCTGCGGCAGAGCGTGGTGGGCGGTGTGATACGCCATGTTCCAGGCGAGCAGCCGCAACGGTGCGATGGTGAACACGGTACGGGTGTTCTCAAGCATGTTCGGCGCCCGCGCGCAGCCTACGTGCTCGGACATCCGGATGACGCGCATGAGCGGCTCTCCGACGACCCTCGGGACCAGCCAGAGCTGCACCACGAGCCACGACTCGAAATGAATGGTCGTCGCGGCGAGCAGCAGGTAGACGCACCAGAAGAGCCGCGCCTCGCGCCGCACCACACCATGCATGGCGGACGGTACGTCGCGCCGCTCCGCCTCGCTCAGGCGCCCGAACGGCTGGCGGAGCAGCCCGGACAGGATTCCCCGAAAGTAGGGGACGGCACTCGCGTAGTACAGGAAGCCCCACGGACGCTCACCGATCGGGATCATCTGCGGATCGCGCTCGATGTCCTGCGTGTACCGGTGGTGCGCGGTGTGCTGGTAGCGGAACACGGTGGGCGGCAGCATCAGGACGAGCCCCGTCACCCAGCCCGCCGCGGTGTTGAGCCAGCGGGTGCGGAACGCGGTGTAGTGGGTGGATTCGTGAAACGGGGCGAACAGGTGCACGATGACGATTCCGTGCACGATGGTGGCGGGCACTGCCCAGGCGGTTCCGAGCGCGCCCCACGTGAGCCACCCGGTGACGGCGATGAGGGCGGCGTGGGCCGCCGCAAATGCGAGGCCCGGTCCGTCCCGGCGCGCCACGAGTTCGGAGAGACGGCCGCGGCCGATGATGTCCCGGATGACGTTTGAGGGGCGCACCACCTCGTCGCGGGTATCGGCCGAACAATTCTCCGCCGATGCGTCTACCGCAGATCCCATCCGGCCAGCCTCCTCGAAGCGCCATCGCCTTGACGGTCGAGCCACGTGTTCTCGCGGGGCACCGCTGGGAGCGCGGGCGTCCCGCCCGCTTGAACAACTGTGGACCTGCGGCCCACCGCGGGCGCCTGACAATCTGCTTGTCCGGCGAAGGTAGACAATGTCGGGTTTGTTGTCTGCCGAAGGTAGATGGACCCCTCGCTCCCGGAAACGTCGCCTGCGGTTGCGGCGATCCCGGCCACGCTCGCGAGAAACTCCATCCGCGATCACCCTCACGCGTCATCGAACCGGAGCGAATCCTCGCAGGACCTCGAGTCCCCCCGTTTCGCGTCTCGGTGTCCGGGACCGCCGTTCGGTCCCGGACACTTCATGCGCACTACCCTACCTCACTGCGAAGCCACGACGCGATTCCATTTCCGCGTCCAGTCCTTCATGTCGAACGAGGACAGGTCCAGGTAGTACAGGTTCGCAACCTGTTCCGGCGCGAGCATCAGGAACGGCACCCCGGACGAATCGAGCTTCGGACTGCCGGAGTACTTGGCCTGCACCTTGCTGTTGGTGGGAACGATGCCGTTCTTCGTGTGCAGGATCTCCTGCATCCCCTCGGAGATGAGCTCGTTGATGTAGAACTCGGCCGCAGCCTTGTTCTTGGAGCCCTTGACCACAGCGGAGAAACCCACGCCCGCCATCCCGACCTTGTCCTTGACGACGGGATGGACCATGCCCACCGGCACCCCGGCGTCGTGCAGGCGCACGCCCCAGCCCGCGTGGGCCACCGCGGCCACGATGTCGCCTTCCTTGAACCACTGGGTGAACTGGGTCCCGGAGTTCCAGTACGCGAACACGCCGAGCTCCTTGATGAGCTCGAGCCCCGGGTCGATGTTGTGCTCGTCGCCGCCCTTCTCGGCCGCGAACCCCGCGATCATGGAGACCACTGCGTTCACGCCGATGTCGGGGAGCGCGATCTTCCCCTGGAGGGCGGGATTGAACAGGTCCATGAACCGGGTGGGCCGCTCGACCCCGAGTTCCTTGAGCGCCTCCAGGTTGACGACGAAGCCTTCCTGGGTAATCCAGTTCGCCGCCTTGTACTCGTCGTACAGGTTGGAATCCAGGTCCGCGACATTGGAAATGTTTGCCGGGTCATACTTCTCCACGAATCCGGCGGCGAGGACGACCGGCCACGTGGCGGGGGTGATCTCGAGGACGTCGAACGGCGGCTCCTCCTGTCCCCGTGCGGCGACCAGCTTCGACAGGAGGTTGCGCGGATTGCCGGTGACGAACTCGACCTTGCCGCCTTCGGCCTCGACCTTCGGACAGATGTATTCGCAGATGCGATCCTTCCAGCTACCGCCGAAGGTTCCCACCGTCAGCGTCTGGCCGTCGAACATGCCCGCGGCTGCCGTCCCGGCGCCGAGCACGAGCCCCGTGCCGAGCGTCGCGGCGGTGAGCAGCCTGGGGATTGATGCGCGTTTCTTCGCTTTCATCTGACGTTCTCCTCTTCTCGGGGGAGGTCATCCCGCGACGCTCAACCGCTGCCGCCGGAACGCAGCATGACGTCCAGACCCACCGACTTCTGGATGAGCCACAGGATGACCAGGGACGCGAACACGATCAGGGTCGAGATCGCGAGGACCGCCGCGTCGAAATCGAATTCCATGCCATGGAAGATCTCGAGCGGCAGGGTTGTGTACTTCGGACTTGCGAGGAACAGCGAGATCGGGACGTCGCCGAACGAGACCATGAACGCGAACAGCGCCCCGGCGTAGATGCCGGGCATGATGATCGGCAGCGTCACCCGCCGGAACGCACGCCAGCGGCTCGCCCCGAGGCTGAGCGCGGCCTCCTCGAGATTCGGGTTGAACCGCAGCAGCACCGAGCCGACCGATCCGATGACGTAGGGCGTGGCCACGAACAGATGGCCGATGGCCAGAGCGAGGAAGGAGCCGGCGATCCTGATTCCGAAGGCGTCGCCGAGCAGGTACCAGGTCTGAAGGAAGGCCACCCCGATGACGATGAACGGGATCTGCAGCGGCGCCCGAAACAGCGCGCTCAAGACAGTCTTGCCCGGCAGGTTGCCGCGAATCAGCCCCAGAGCGGCGGGAACGCCGATCACGGTGCCGAACCCGGCCGCGAAGCACGCCACCAGGAACGAGACCCACAGCGAGTGGAACAGGCGGGGCTGAATGCTGAAGTACCACTGGAGCGACAGGCTCGTCGGGGGGAAGGTGAGAAACGCCCGGCCGGCCACCGAGTCGCCGCCGTCGAACGACGCGAGCACCACCACCACCACCGGCGCGAGCAGGAACACGAGCACCGCGCCGACCACCGCTCCGGTCACCCAGCCGTCGGTGCGAATCCGGAATCCACGTACGGCCATCACGCCACCATCAGCCGGGCCGCGCGCAGCCGCCGCACCAGCAGTACCGAGACGATGTTGATGATCAGGACGGTCCCGAGCAGGATGGCCGAGAGGGTGCCACCCATCGCGTACTCGGCATTGAGCACGACGGTGCGCTCGATGACCACCGGGAGCGTGAGCACCTTCCCTCCGCCGAGCAGCGCGGCGGAGACGAACGCCCCCATGCTCAGGTTGAACACGATCAGCGAGCCGGTGACGATGCCCGGCAGGCTGAGCGGTATCACCACCCGCCACATCGTGCGCCACCGGCTCGCCCCGTGGATCCGCGCCGCTTCCTCGAGCGACCGGGGAATGGTCTGGATGACGCTGAACAGCAGCAGCACCATGAACCCGAGCACGTAGTGCATCAGCCCGATCACCACACCGGCGAGCGTGCCGACGATCCTGACCGGAGAATCGGTGAACCCGAACGCGCTCAGCAGGCTGTTGATGGGGCCGTGGGTGCCGAAGATGATGATGAGTCCCAGCACCTTGATGACCACGGTGACGAACGACGACACCACGATGGCGGCGAGCAGGAGCATCGCCCACTGCGAGCGCATGCGGGCGATGGCGTAGGCGGCGGGATAGGCGACCGCGAGCGAGCACGCCACCACGATCGCCGACAGGTAGATGGTGAGCCACAGCGCGTCGAAGTAGAAGGTGTCCCGGAACGCGGTGAGGTAATTGTCGAACAGGAACCGGTCGCCGATGAGGCCGAGACCGAGGTCCTCGTAGAACCCTGCCCGCAGGAACACGAACTGCGTGCCGAACAGCAGCAGCAGGCACACGAGCGCCGACGGCAGCAGCACCAGGTTCCAGCGTGCGTTCAAAGCCCAGCTCCTCCGGGGCCTGCGTCGCTCAACTTAATTGTCCGACTGAATCAGGGTCAAATGCTTCTTGTACCGGGACCAGGCAACATCTTCTTGTACGGGTTTCTTGCACCGGCGCCCGGATCAAGCCAGCGTCCGTGGTACGTGATTGAAATCTAGGGGGTCTTCCGGCGGCACGAGAGTCCCGACAGCTCCCGCTCGATTCGATCCTGCCGCTCTGCGATCGCAAGCTCGTCGAATCCGGTGACGATGTCGGTGACCCGATTCGCCAGCTCGCGCAGGCGCCGGCGGTCGTCTCCGTCCTCGCCGCGAGGCGCCCACAGAACCGTATCGTGGGTGTAGGTGCGGATGGGACTGCCGTCGGCGGGGACGTGAGGATGGGGATCCTCTCCGCGGGCGATGCCCCGAATCCGGTCGCGCAGCGCACGGCGGAGCATGATCACTCCCTTGTCGGTCCGGCCCCGGTGCTCGAGCGCGTGAATCGCGATCGGGCGCTGCGACACCTGCGCGTCCCAGTCCCCGGGGTCCCGCTGGCGTTCCCCGTAGGGCCGGTTTCCGGTCTGGCCCATGAAGTCGATCATGTCCTCCCCGACCTCCGCCTCGTTGCCGTAGCCCTTGGGATCGACGTTCGGGTTGAAGTGGCGCACACCGAAGACGACGGTATGCGTGTCGTCGATCGGCACCGCCCAGCGCGTCACCGACGCCCGGGTGAACAGCCGCTCGGCATCGCCGTCCTCCCACAGCGCCGCGGTGTGGCCGAAGTTGGGAAGGATGGTGTGATTGGACCGGATCCAGACGTAGTCGTCCCAGCGCTTGGCGGTGATGTACATCATGCCGTTCGGGGTCGCACGGAAGTCGTATTCCGGCATGGCGCCCCAGGCTTCGGTCAATTGAACACCCACGACCCGGGTATGGAGAAACACCGCGTGCACCGGATCCATCATGTTCTCGTGCAGTTGCAGCCAGTTGCACGGATGCCACAGCGAGAAGGGAATCAGGCGGTTGTCGGGCTGCTCGTAGGTGTCGAAGTACGGAAACGGAGGAACGCTCCCCGGCGGACCCATGTACGCGAAGACGAGACCGCCGAACTCGCATACGGGGTACGCCCCTTGCGAGGCGGTGTGCCGGATGGGGCTCTCGGGCGGCTCCCCCGGAGTCTCGAGGATCACCCCGTCGACGTCGAACAGCCAGCCGTGGTAGCAGCAGCGAATCCCCCGCTGGGAGACGATGCCGAACTCCAGCGATGCCCCGCGGTGGCAGCAGTGCCGGTGCAGGACGCCGACCCGCCCTTCCAGATCGCGGAACACGACGAGGTCCTCGCCCAGGATGCGCACCGCGAGCGGCACGTCGCCGAGCTTCGAGGCAAGCGCCACCGGCTGCCAGTAGCGGCGAAACAGCTCGCCACCCGGAGTCCCGGGGCCGACATGGGTCAGCTCTTCGTCCTCGGGAGGAACTTGTGTCAGGGCGTAGCCCCGATAGGCGCGCGCGTTCCGATTGTCGGGAGCGTTCATCCGCGCGGGCGTCCCTGGTCCGTGCACGGTCGGATGTGCGCGATGGTCATTACCTTTCAGCTTGCGTCACGTGCGGATGGTTACCATACGGATCGGCTGCGACTTCCTCAATCTTCTCCACGACTCGGGCGGCGAGATTGCGCGGGAGCCGCACCAGGAGCTGCGTCGCGTTCTTCAGGCAGGCCACCGGATATCTGATGATGCTTCGTCCTCGATGGTTCTTCGTCCTCGAGGCCGAACCCCGGCGTTCGCTCCGCCTCCGTGATGCTAGTATCCGCCCGGTCCCGCCAGGAGGCTCCGCATGAAGGCACGCTGGGACCTGATACTTCTGCCCTCGCTGGTGATCATGCTCGTCCTGCTGGGCGCTTCGCAGTACGTGTTCCTCAAGGGCAGCTTCTTCCGCGACCTTGGGCTCGGCCGCACCGGCGACGTGCTGGAGGCGACCAACTACCTCCGGTTCTTTACCGACCCGTTCTATCTGCGGGTCCTGTGGATCACCACCAAGGTCTCCCTGCTCGCCACGGTGTTCACGCTGCTGCTCGGCTACCCGCTCGCCTACGTCATCGCCCGCATGCGTTCGCGCTGGGCGATGGTGCTGCTCGCCGGGGTGGTGGTGACCACCTTCGTCACCATCGTCATCAAGGTGTTCGGACTCATCATCATCTTCAGCGCCGAAGGGCCGCTGAACCGGTTCCTGATGGGCGCAGGCTTCGTCGACGCGCCCTACTCCATCATGGGCACCCATACCGGGGTCGTGGTGGGGCTCATGCATTTCACGCTCGGATTCGGCGTGCTGCTGCTCTACAGCGTCATTCGCACCATTCCGCAGTCGCTGGAGGATGCCGCCCAGATCCACGGGTCGAACCGGGCACGGGTCTTCATGCGCGTCGTCTTTCCGCTGAGCCTGCCGGGAGTGACGGTAGGCGCGCTCATGATCTTCAACATGTGCATGGGCGCGTTCACCTCCGCGGCCCTGCTCGGGGCCGGCAAGGTCTTCACCCTTCCGGTGCTCATCCAGCGCACCGTGATGATGGAGATCAAGTACTCGATGGCGGCCACTCAGGCCGCGGTGCTGCTCGTCTCGGTGCTGCTCATCAACCTGCTGTCGATCTACCTGCTGCGGCGGCTGCGGACCGCGCGACTGGTGGTGGCATGAGCACTCCGGGCGCAAGGGCGAACGCACCGGCGCGAAACGCCGGCAGGCCGGTGGCCGTGTGGGCGATGACGCGCGGCCCGCTGTCCTCGCGCTTCTGGGGACGTTGTCTGACGATCTTCTGGTGCAGCCTGTCCTACATCTTTCTGCTGTCTCCGATGATCGTGGTGATGGGGGCCTCCTTTCAGGGTGGCGAGTTCAACACCGCCATTCGCTTCCCCCCCGACGACCCGTCCATCCAGTGGTACCTGGAAATCCCCTACGATCAGATCACCTCGCTTGGAATCAGTCTCGCGCTGGCGACGGTGGCGGCGCTCGGCGCCTGCGTCATCGGCATTCCCGCCGCGCTCGGGATCGTGCGCAGCAATCTCCAGCTCAAGACCGTCATCTCCGCCATCTTCCGCTCGCCGCTGCAGATTCCGGCCGTGGTCTCGGGCATTGCGTTCCTCCAGCTCTTCTACGCCATCGGCGACACCACCGGCGTGTACTGGCAGGGCACCATCTACGGCCTGGCCATCGGGCACATCTTCGTCGCCACGCCCTTCGTCATCGGTTCGGTGGTCGCGGTGCTGCAGCGCTTCGACAATCGCCTCGAAGAGGCGGCCCTCATCCACGGTGCGAGCCGCTTCCGGGCGTTTCGCCGCGTGACCCTGCCGGTCATCATGCCCGGGGTGTACGCCGGTGCCCTGTACGGGTTCATGGTTTCGTTCGGTGACGTGCCCCTGTCGATCTTCCTCACGGCGCCGGGATTCGTGACCTACCCGGTGGAGATTTTCTTCACCATGGAGAACGACTTCGACCCGAGCATGCTGGCTTCCGGCAGCCTGGTCATCTATACCTGCCTGATCCTGCTGCTGCTCGTGCAGCGACTGGTCGGACTCGATGTGCTGCTGCGCTCCGGCAGCGGCGGGGGGCGGTAGGCGCGGCGTCGGGCGCGACGGTTTTCCGGGCCGCAATCATTTCGAGCTGCAACTGAATCAGGGGACGGTGAGCACTGAGCGCATGGACGCGTTCGCACGGAGTTGGTATTCGTGCACTACCGGACGGGAATCGATTGCGGATTCGTCATCGATCCGTCCATTACCCAACAATGACCAGCATGGAGGAACGCAAGCATGGGTCATGAACGATTCTCGAGTTGTACACGACGGGCGGTGCTGGGTGCCGTCCTGGGTCTGGGCGCGACGTTGGTTCTGCCGAACGCTCACGCGGGCGACTTCGACGGCGTCACCCTGAGGGTGGCGACATGGGGCGGTTCCTGGAAGAAGAACTTCGAGGACAAGATCGTCCCCAAGATGGAAGCGATGGGCGGCAAGATCGAGTTCGTCACCGGCAGCCCGCAGGCGAACCTCGCCAAGCTGATCGCGGCCCGCGGCCGGGCGCCGTTCGACGTGATGGAAATCCTCGACGCCCAGGAAGACGACTTCAAGGAAGGCGAGTTCCTGCAGACGCTCGATCTGAGCAAGATTCCCAACACCGCCGATCTGGCGGACTTCCAGTACAACGACCAGTGGGTCGCGACCTGGACCACGCAGGAAGTCATCTGCTACAACACCGAGAAGTTCGCCGAACTCGGAATTCCGGTCCCGGCCACCTACTCCGATCTCGACCATTCCGCGCTTGAAGGCCGGGTGATGATCCCCGACATCACGTCCGGCGGAGGACTTGCAAACTTCGGCGGGCTCGTCCACGCCGCCGGTGGCGACGAGACCAACGTGCAGCCCGGTCTCGACCTCATCAACCAGCTCAAGATCCGCAAGTTCTGGTCGCGCGGCGGGCAGACCGTGACCGAGTACCAGAGCGGCGACATCTACGCGTCGATCTCCCACGCCGGATGGTGCCAGCGCGCAGCGATGGCCGGCGCGCCGGTGGCCACCGTGCATCCGCGCATCAACGATGCCCATACCGGAGTGCACAAGTACGGCTGGATGGGAATCATGAAGAGCACCACGGACCCCAAGACCATCGAGGCTGCGCACTGGTTCATGAACGAGTACCTCGACGGCGACTACCAGTTCTACTTCGCCAAGCAGAGCGGCGTGGCGCCGGTGAACAGAAAGGGGCTGGCGCAGATGGCCGAGGATCCGCTGGTGAGCCAGTTCATGATCACCGACCTCGACACGCTCGGGAACTTCCTGCGCATCGACTACGGAAAGGTCGACATCTCGCAGTGGATGGACCAGTGGAACCGCTCGATCGCGAAGTAGGCTGACGCAGTCAACCCGTCTCGCGCCGGATCGCGAGACGGCGGGCCGATGGTCCGTGCTTGTTCGGGCATCGACGATGCCGCAGGCCCGGTGTCTCACCGAAGCGCAAGACGAAGACGCGGTCCTCAGCCGCCGGCCGGGCGGAGCAGCCGTTCGGCCGGCGGCATCCCTTGCAGTGGTTCGCGCATCGCCGACACCACGGCGCGAACGTCGTCGAGGGTCGGTTTCCGCGGATTGGTGGGAATGTTGCCGCTCTTCAGCGCGGCGACCGCGATGGCTTCCCGCTCCTCTTCGGCGCCCACCATCTCGTCGAGTCCCCGGTCGAGCGACAGCCGTTCGCGCAGCGACGCGATGCACGAAGCCGCGTCGCCCGTTTCCCCGGCCCCCGAGCTCAATGCCTCGGCCAACACCGGGCCTTTCTCCCCCAGGCAGGACTCGTTGAACGCGGTGACCGCCGGCAGTGCCAGAGCGTTGGCGACTCCATGGGCGACGTGATGCAGCGCCCCCAACGGTGCGGCGATGGCGTGTGCGAGACCGAGCTGGGTGCTGTTGAAGGCGCAGGCGGCCAGCGTCGAGGCGAGCAGGCACTGACCGCGCGCATCGACGTTCTCCGGCTCCTCGTAGGCCACCGGCAGCCATCGGGCGAGGCGCCGCACCGCGTCGATGGTGTAGGGGTCGGTCATCGGGGATGCAAGGCGCGAGACAAAGGCTTCGACCGCATGGGTGAGCGCATCGAAGCCGCACGCGGCGGTGACCGACGGCGGCGCGCTGAGCGAGAGCTCCGGATCCAGCACCGCCACCTCGGCGGTCATGTTCTGCGAGCGGTAGCGCAGCTTGATGTCGGAGCCCACAAGCGAGACCACTGCCATCTCGGAGACCTCGGAGCCCGTGCCGGCCGTGGTCGGCATGCAGACGAACAGCGACGGGTGCGGGAGGAACTCCCGGTCGAAGCCTGCCGATTCGGCGACGTCACCCGGATTGGAAAGCATGATGCGGGCCACCTTGGCGGTGTCCATGGTGGAGCCGCCGCCGATGGCGAGCACGCAGTCCGGTTCGAACTCGGCGAGGAATTCGCGGCAGGCCTCCACGGTGTTCGTATCCGGTTCCTGGTTGGGTGGTGCGTGGACCGCGAACGCCGCTCCGTTGCGCTCCGCCAGATTTCGGACCCGTTCGCGGACTTCGGTGTCCCGGAAGAAACCGTCGACGACGAGTGCGATGCGGCGGAGACGGCGGGTTTGCACGAGCTCGCCGATTGAGACCAATGCGCCGGCGGCGTAGACGATCTGGCGCGTCGAGTGGCGGAAAAGGAACGGTTCGGGAGCGGTCACTTCATGACTCCATCGACAGGTTGCGCTGTTCAGTTGCGTATCATTGCAGATACGAGCATGCATCGAGATCATCGACGGACGTGACCGCGCACGTCGCTCGCATGGCCACGACCAGCGCTCCGATCAGTGCTCCGATCAGCGGTCCCCGCGAGCGTTGGCGCGCTATCATGCACGGCGCAGTTGCACAAGGCTCCTTCGCATGTTCCGTAAACGACGCGCTCCCGCTACCCCGGATATCGAAGGACTGCGGAATTTTTCCGAGCAGGACGACCGCTCGCCCGCTCCGGTATTCGTCGGCCGAGTCGGCGCTCTCGCCGATGTCGAAGGGGCGGTCCGCCGAGTTGCGGCGGGCGATGCCCAAGGGGGGATCCGACTGGTCTATGGTGCTCCGGGCGCCGGCAAATCGGCGCTCCTCGAAGAGCTCGCGGCGCGATGGCGGGCGCGTGAAGCCCGCGATGCGCCAATTCCGCTCTTCGTCAGTGCCGATGACTTTGCCGAGCCGGCTCTTGTCGCCGAAGCCATCCTCGATGCCCTGCATCCCGGCGCAACTTCATTCTCCGCCTCGACACGTCGAACCGCCTGGTCGGCCCGGGCCGGTTTCCTGTCGAGACGCGTGGAAACGGAGACATCCCGGGATTCCCCGCTCGCCGAGGTCTCCGGTGGGCGGCGCAATCCCTGGGCGATGCTTCGAGAGTTTGCGCCGCCGCAGGATTGGCCCGGACCGGCAATCCTGCTCATCGACGAAGCCCAGGGCATGACGGGTGACATGTCCAACGGCGAAAGCAGCCTGTTGAAGGCGCTGCACGAAGGGCGGCATGGATTCCCGCTCACGGCGGTTCTGAGCGGGCTCTCCGATACTCTCCAGGTGCTGCGCGCACTGGGCGTATCGCGTCTGTCGGAGGGCGCAGCGCACGCCCTCGGCCCGCTGTCCGCGAGCGAATGCCGAGAAGCGGTCGCCGCGCTGCTGAGTCGCCACCACGTCAAGGGCGGTGCCGAGGACCGTGCCGAGTGGGCCGGCGCCATTGCGAACCGATGCAACGGCTGGCCGCAGCACTTGCACAACTACCTGGCGGGGGCCGCACGGGCGCTGATCGACGCGGGTGGCGACCTGGCCCTCGCAGAGCTGGACGCAGCCCTGGAGCACGGGGATCGGACCAGAGTGAACTACTACAACGCCCGCCTCGCCGGGCTCGCACCCGCGCACGGCGCGATCCGCTCGATTCTTTCCCGCATCCCCGACGCGGGACTGCTCACGGGTGAAGTCATGGCGATGACACAACGCGCCGCGTCGGGGGCCGGATTCGACAGCGGGCCGCAGCTCTACCAGGCGCTGCTCCACGCCGGCGTCCTCCATGAGGACGGCGCCCTGAGGTGCCACTGCCCGATTCCGTCGTTTCGCCGCCATATACTCGACACACTCTCGGCCGAGCCCGAATCGCCGCTCGACCCGTGAAGTATTCTTCTGCGTATTCGACTACACCGTCGAGCAGTTTATCGCCGCCCGAATTCCGTGTTCGGGGGCAACGGCACGCCCGGAAGGCCAGCCCGAACAGCAGGACCCGTTGCCGCAGTAAGTTGGCGCACCAATCGGTGGAGCACGGAGCGCATTGCGCGAGCTTTGCAATGGTTCCTGACCAACGCTCGCTTCCGGGACTACCCGCTGCAAGTCGATGTGCCTGAAGCTGTGCTGGATGTCCTCGAATTGGACGCGCACACGCCGTGGCTGTCTGCGCGGACTGAACGGAATGAGCAGACCGTTGTCGAGTTCCGTCGCCCTCCTGCCGAGCATGAATGGCGGGAACTGAATCTTGATTCGCTTGTTGCTCGATCCCGGGGCGAGCTTGCTGACGCCCAGAAGCGGCACCGGAACATATCGGAGGAACTACGACAAGCCGTCCGGAAAGGCTCGACCGGTCTCCTCAACCAACAGAAGCGGGATGCGCGCGCGCAGGTCGAGCGGTGCGAAAGCAGGCTGGGGGCGCTACAGGCCTTCGAAGAGAATCTTCGGGACGCCCGGGATCGGTCAATGGCATGCTTGTCTGTCCTATCTGCGGGATAGAGGCTGACTCCGCACATGACTTCATGCCGCGAGATCGTCGGTGCTTTCGGTGCGAGTGTCGCGGCTGCGGCACGAAGTGGTCGACACGGCTTTGCGGTAGTGGGCACAGATATGCCGCCATGCTTCCGAGCGGCGATTTCGCGGAGAGCGAAGATCTCGGTCCTGGTTGGGAGGACCGGGTTTACGGCGGTGACCTGCTCGCTCTGCCGGCCCGCACACCGGATGGACAGTGGGGCTTCGTATGCCCCGAATGCGGACGGGTGAATTGAAAATGCGCACGGCAACCCAGCGTGACATGCCCCGAGGTATACGCCCGCGAGGAGGGGTATGAAGACACGGCGTCTTCAATGAGATGCAAGCGACGCGGGGCGAAAAGCCCAAGTCCTTGTCCAGCCGGCCAGCCGCCACCCCGCGAACCTTGATGCCGAGCGGATACGACTCCCGCCCCGCATGAACGACGATCACCTCCGAAAGACCGAGATCCCGCAGCGCCGAGCGCATCGACGGCGTCACCTTCGGCGCCGTGGAGCGCTTGATCTCGATGCCGATGCGCTTTCGCCGGCGGGCAATCAGCAGGTCGAGTTTCGCGCCGGTGTGCGTGGCCCAGAAGTGGACCTGCTCGTCTTCCAGGCGCAGGCGATCGATGACGGACTCGAGCAGGAACCCCTCCCACGATGCCCCCGACTTGGGATCACGTTCAGCGACTGCATCCCGCCGATGCCCAGCAGGGCGTGCAGCACACCGGTGTCGCGCAGGTAGACCTTGGGCGCCTTGACCTGCCGCTTGGCGATGTTCGCGTGCCGGGGCTGCAGTTGGCGGACCACGAGGGCGCCGGTCAGGATGTCGAGATAACGGCGGACGGTGGTGTCCGCGACGCCGAACGAGCGCGCGAACTCCGACGAGTTCCAGACCTGTCCGTGCCAATGGGCCAGCATGGTCCAGAAACGGCGGAGCGCGGGTCCGGGCACGCCGATGCCGAGCCCCGGCAGATCGCGCTCCAGGAACGTGCGCACGAAACTTTCGAGCCAGAGAAAGGCGTTCGGGTTGGTCCGGGCGAGCCAAGCCTCCTGAAAGCCGCCGCGCAGCCAGCGCCGATCGAGGCGCTCGTGGCCGACCTCGTCGAGACCGAGACCGCCCAGTCGGTAATAGCTGATCCGGACCGCGAGCGTCTCCGACGACTGCCTGAGCAGATTCGGCGACGCACTGCCCAGCACCAGGAATCGCGCCCTCCTCGGGCGGCGGTCTGCCAGCGCCCGAAGGATCGGGAACAGATCGGGCCGGCGCTGCACCTCGTCGATGACGACCAGACCGCGCAATCCATCCAGAACCAGTCCCGGATCGTCGGTCAGGCGATTGAGATCGGTCGGGTTCTCCAGGTCCAGACGATGGATCGGGCCGGAGTGTGCCTGCCCCACCTGACGTGCCAGCGTCGTCTTTCCGATCTGCCGCGGACCCAGAATGGCGACCACGGGAAAGGCACGCAGGCGTTTCCGGAGGGCGTCGACGTGTTGTTGCCGGCGAATCATGAGCCGGCATCCCTGGCAGGAAATCTCGGCGACAGCCGCCGAGATTTCCTGCTAGCGAAGCACACGTGCCGTACGCGGCGCGTACCCTGATTCGCCGCTGGATACTGTTCTTGTTCGGCTGACATCCCCTCCCGGACCCCGGCGCGTACCAAGCGCCACGCTCGGTCATCGTCTCGGTGCGGCATGGTACGCTCGATGACCTGTCACACATTCTCGCGGCCGCGGACTCCACGCTCGCAACCGCAGGTGCACAAGATGCCCGAATCGAATCGAACCACGCTGATCACCGGCGCGAGCCGAGGCATCGGACGCGCGTGCGCCGACCGGCTCACCGCCGTCGGTCACCACGTCGTCAACCTGGACCTCACCACCCCGGACGAGACGTTTCTGGGCGAGTCCCACGAGGTGGACCTCGGTGACCGCCGCGCGGTCGCCGACTGCCTCGAAAAGCTCGCGCGGCAGTACGAGTTCAACGGACTGGTGAACAACGTGGGCACCACCGGGGAGCAGCCCCTCGAAGCAATCGAACTCGACGTATTCGACCACGTCATGGAGGTCAACGTCGTCACCGCCATCCAGTGCGCCCGGGCGTGCATTCCGAGCATGAAGGCGCAGCGCTTCGGGCGCATCGTGAACATCTCGAGCGAGCTCATCCTCGGAATCGCGAAGCGCTCCGCCTACGCCGGCACCAAGGCGATGCTGTCGAGCTTCGCGCGCATCTGGTCGCTGGAACTCACCCCGTTCGGCATCACCGTCAACGCCATCGCGCCGGGGCCCACCAACACCGAGTTCTTCATGAACAACAATCCGATGGGGAGCCCGCAACGCGAAGCGAAGCTCAAGCGCATCGCGGCCGGCCGGTTCGGCGAGCCGGAGGACATGGCGAACATGGTGGACTTCCTCATGAAGGAGGAGTCCGAGTACGTCACCGGGCAGACGCTCTTCGTGGACGGGGGCTCCAGCATCGGAAACGCGTTCCTGCCGTAGCTCGGTGCGACCCGTGAGGGGAATTCCGGAGCGAGAAGCCCGCCGAAATGGCCGGGCTCGCCATCGTCTGCGCGGCCCCTCCTTCCGACCGGCCGATTCGGAGTACCAGCCCCGCGCGCGAATCGAGCGATCGAGGTCCGAGCGGTACCGGGCATGACGCCCGTCCCGACGGAAACGGACCCGGAGGAACGAGCTTCATGAACGGACTCTCGCTGCTCCTCGTCCGGGCACTCGCCATCGGACTCGCCCTGTTCCACATCTACACCGCCTACGTGGGCACCTTTCTCCCCTACGTGCAGCGATCGGTCCCGTTGCTGGTCGCGGCGGTGCTCGCGCTGCTCACGGTGAGCCTGACGAGGGCCGAGCGCCTCTCGGGCAACGAAGGCGACACCGCCGGGAAGGTGCCGCTCTACGACTGGCTGCTGGTCCTCGCCGCGCTGCCGGCGTTCGGCTACGTGCTCGTCAACAGCGGATACCTGGCCGAACGCTGGCCCATGACCAGCACCTACGCGATGAAGGACCACGAGATCGCGTTCGGCATCGTCGCCGTCGTCGTGCTGCTGGAGGTCACCCGCCGGGTCATGGGATGGCTGCTGGTGATCGTCGCCGTCTGCGCCCTCGGCTACGCGTACTTCGGCGAATACATCCCGATCCCGGACCTCACCCACCGGGGCTTCCGCTTCGAGCACGTGCTCGACTACATGTACATGACCGACAACGGCATCTGGGGCGTGGCGCTCGGGGTGGCGGCGGCGTACATCGTGCTGTTCGTCATCTTCGGAGCGTTCGCCGAGCGCGCCGGGGCCGCCGACTTCTTCATCCAGTTCGCCAACGGCATCGCCGGCCACACCCGCGGGGGGCCCGCGAAGGTAGCGGTGTTCTCCTCCGGACTCATCGGGTCGGTGACGGGCTCGTCCGTCGCGAACGTCTACACCACCGGCCAGTTCACCATTCCGCTGATGAAGAAGCTCGGCTATCGGCCGAGCATCGCCGGGGCGATCGAGGCGCTGGCCTCGAACGGCGGGCAGATCATGCCGCCGATCCTCGGCGCGGCGGCGTTCATCGTGGCCGCGAACACCGGCGTCCCGTACGCGAAGGTCGCGCTCGCAAGCCTCATCCCCGCAGTGCTGTACTTCGGCGGGCTGTTCTGGTTCATCCACCTGGAAGCCCACAAGAGCGGGTTGCGCGGCATCTCGCGCGAAGAGCGGCCCGACCCGATCAGGACCCTGCTTCGGGGGGGCCACCTGCTGTCGCCGATCCTGGTGCTCATCGGATGTCTCTGGTACGGGTTCTCGCCGACCCGCTCGGCGTTCTACGCCATTGTGTTCACGGTGCTGGTGAGCTGGGTCCGCAAGGAGACCCGGCTCGGGCCGCGGAAGATAGTCGAGGCGCTGGAGAAGGGCGCGCGCGGGGCGGTGCTGATCATCATCACCTGCGCAGTGGTCGGATTCGTCATCGGCGTGTTCACGCTGACCGGGGTGGGGCTCAACATCAGCAGCGCCATCATCTCCTGGTCGGGAGGATCGTTCTTCGTCACGCTGGTGCTGATCGGCGTGTCCTGCATGGTGCTCGGCATGGGCATGAACACCGTCGCGGCGTTCATTCTCGTCTCCGTGATCGGCGTGCCCGCCCTGACCCAGCTCGGGGTCGAGCCCCTGATCGCCAACATGTTCGTGTTCTACTTCGCGCTCCTCTCCCACATCACACCCCCGGTGTGTCTCGCGATCTTCGCCGGCGCCCACATCGCGGGCGCGAACATCTGGGAGACGTCCCTGATGGGAGTGAAGATGGGGGCGGTGGCCTACCTGCTGCCCTTCCTCGTCGTCTACAGCCCCGGGCTCCTGCTCATCGGCGACGCCGGCGCAATCGCGATCTCCTTCGCCTCGGTGGCGGCGGGCCTCGCGATGCTCGTCTGCGCAATTCAGGGCTGGCTGCGACAGCGGCTCGCGCTCTGGCCGCGCGGCCTGCTGCTGGCCGCCGGGCTGGCGCTCATCTGGAGCGACCCGACGGTGAAGGTCGCCGGTCTGGTGGTCGGCGTGGTCGTGATCGCACTGACGATCGTTCGTGGTCGGAGAAGCGCCCCCGGGACGAAGCGCTGACGCGGCCGGCAACCGGTCGGCGCGAGACCGAGGAGCCATCGTCCGACGACGAATCGCCGAGAATCGTCGAGCGCGCGCCATCATGGCGCTCGAGCCGGGAATCGGGCGGGGAGACCCCGCCAACGCGGGGTTCCTGCCGGCAGCCGCCCGGAGACTCACCACATGCCAATGCAGGCAGGCGGAATGTCACGTTCCGGGGAGCCCTGTCCTCACGCTTCGCGCGGCCCGTGCCTCGTCGGTGCGAGGAACGGCCCGAATTGGTTTGCACTCCTGGAATGTGCCACCATCGGCGCGCACCGTACCGCCCCGGCATGCCATGGTCCCGCCCGAGTCGGGCAGGTCGCGGCGGGGGGTCTTCCGGCCAACGCACCTCGGCGGAGGGTGCATCGAGGAAAGCAACGCGTATCGGCTCCAATCCGTGATTGCCCCGAGTCCGGGCACCAGGACATTCACCACATCGACATCTTCGGGCCGCCAATCGGTGCGGCCCTGCACAGGAGGACCACCATGACCGGCCATCCACGTTCGTTCACGATTTCGCGGCGCGGCCTGCTCGCACTCGCTCTCACCGCAACCTTCGCCTCGGGCGGTGCACTCGCCGTCGACAAGATCACCCTGACCGCCGGCTCGCCGGGCGGTGGATACTTCAAGGCGGCGGCGGGACTTGCCGAGTACATCAAGGCCGAGATCCCCGGCATCGCGACCACCGTGATCCCCGGCGGCGGCTGGGCGAACGTGGAGCGGCTCGCTCCCGAGTCGCAGCTTGCCGACATCGCCGTGCTGGAGAACGCGCTGGCGAGCATGGCCTACGCCGGCACCGGCCCGACCGGGCAGAAGTACGACTTCAGGATGATCGCGGCGGTGCGCGGTCCGAGCGCGGCCCAGGCGGTCATCACCGAGGAGGTCGGGATCAAGACCTTCGACGAGCTCCGGGAGAAGCAGCACCCCATCCGGATTGCGATGTTCGAGCGCCACCAGCTTGCGACCGCCCAGGCGGAAGCGATGCTCGAGGCCTACGGGATATCGTTCAGCGACATCGAGTCCTGGGGCGGGAAGCTGATCTTCACCTCCCACAAGGAAGGCATCCGCCTGATCATGGACGGGCTCGCCGACATGTGGTTCACCGGCGGCTCCATGTGGCCCCATCACCAGTACATCAAGCTCGGCACCAAGAAGCCGTTCCGTCTGCTCCCGCTCAGCAAGGAGGTGGCGCAGCAGGTGGCGGACAAGTACGGGCAGGAGATCTTCGAGATGCCGGCCGGCGTCTACAAGGACGACAACGGCACCAACGACGCCTACTGGTCGCCCAACACCACGGTGGCTTTCGGGGTCCGTACCGACCTGCCGGACGATCTCGTCTACAAGATCACCGCGGCGCTCGCGAAGCACAAGGACGACTTCCACGGGATTCATCGCACGCACGTGTTCTACGACCCGAAGATTGCGTGGCGCGACGTGGGCGGGGCGCCGCTGCATCCTGGTGCGGAGCGCTTCTATCGGGAGATGGGGTACCTGAAGTAGGCGGATCCGCCGGCGCCGGGCGGCGGCGCGACCCCGATTCGTATCGACCGTGTCGATATCGCAGCACTGCGGTCACCAGCGGCACGACGGCCGGCACGGTAGCGAAAGCGGGGCTTCCCCGAAGTCGGGAAGCCCCGCGGTCGTCCCATGATGGGACGTGGCGTCGAACTGCCGACTGATCCGCCGCTTGTATTTCACAATGCATGCGATCCGCCTTCTGACGTCGTTCGAGCGTTGTCGAATCTCGATGTGCGGGACCGCAGCAACCATGTCTCCCCTTCGATTGCGCGAAGTGCTCGCCGGTCGCGGCGTCGTGTGTCACTTTCCCGCGATGGTCCACGCCGTGTTCCCGTCAATCGGCGACTCCCTCGCCATGGACGAGAGCGTCGTCCTCGAGCGGCCCTTGGCCCGCGACCGCCGATCTCAGGCGGTCGCCCCGCCGTCGACCGCAAGCGTCGTCGCGGTGATGTAGGAGGCTTCGTCCGAGAGCAGGAAGAGCGCCGCGCTGGCGACCTCCTCCGGTCTGCCGGGGCGACCCATGGGGATCGTGTCGCCGCGCCGGGCGACGAGCTGCTCCCTGTCGAGGCCATGCGTCGACTGCTGGTCGGGGCGCGCGACGAAGACCCGAAGCATCGGCGTGTCGACCGGGCCGGGGCAAATCGCGTTGACGCGGATGTTCTCCTTCGCGAGCCGCCTGCCGAGCGCCTTCACGAACCCGACCACGCCGTGCTTCGCGGCGGAATAGACCGGGCTGAAGGACGAGGCGCGCAGCCCCGAAGTCGATGCCGTGTAGAGCAGCGCGCCACCGCCGCGGGCGCGGATCTCCGAAATCGCCGCATCGGTGGTGACCAGCACGGTGCGCAGGTTGAGTGCCACCGCCGTGTCGAAGTCCTCCATCTCGATGCCTTCGACCGACGCCGGGCCGGGATGGCCGACATGGTTCCAGACGAAATCGATCCCGCCGAGCGCGTTCGCCGCCTCGCGCACGATTCGCCGGCTGTCCTCGTCGCGCGTGAGGTCGGCGGGAATCGCCACCGCGCGTCCGCCGGCCGACTCGATCTCGCCCACGACGGCCTGCACCGCATCTGCGTCGATATCCACCACCGCGACCGCCGCCCCCTCCCGGGCGAATCGCACGGCCCCCGCGCGCCCCATTCCGGAACCGGCCGCGGTCACGATCCCGCACTTGTCTTTCATTCGCATCGGTTCGTCATCCTCATTTCGTAGAACGGGTCGGCCCCCTGCCAGAGCCACGCCATCTCGTCCTCCGCGATGGACCGCCGGTCCCGCGGCAGCCCGTCCCTCTTGCCCAGCCGCAACGCGTTCAGCACGATGGCCGACGACACCGGACCGCAGAAAATGCTGTTGTCCTGGCTGATGAAATGATTGCTGAGCGCGAAAAAGTCCGTCTTGTGGGAAGAGCGGGAAATACGCTCCACACTCTCCCCGGAGGCCCATTCGACAAGATTCCCAGGGCGCGGATCCGCACTTTCCGCTGCATGGCCTTGTATCGCAAGCACCATGAGGCCGCATACCAGCGGCAGAAGTGAAGCAACAGCCTTGCGTTTCATCTCATGTCCTCTCTCTTGCAATCCCGCGTTGACGTCGCGAACGGCGCGCAGGGCCACGCCCCGCAACCGCCGCCCCCTCCCGGGCGAACCGCACAGCCCCGGCGCGCACCATTCCGGAGCCAACCGCGGTCACGATTCCGCACTCGTCCTTCATTCGCATGGGTTCGTCATCCTCCGAATGTCCGGATCCTCTCCGTGGCGAGCGCCGCCGTCTCGACCACCCCACGCAAAAGCCGTCAGCCGGGCCGACACTGCGTCCGGCTGCTCCTGCTGGACCCAGTGCCCGGCGCCGTCGACCAGCCAGGTGCCGGCCCAGTCGGCGGCGCGCTCTTGCATCGCCTCCAGGGCACCGGGCACCTGGTGGATGCCCCAGTCGGCCGCGCCGGCGATGAAGCAGGCCGGAACCTCGATGCGGCGCCCGGAGTAGAGCTCCAGCTCCCGGTCGAACCGACCGCTCGTGCGGCAGCGATACCATTGCAGCCCGCCCTGGAACCCGTTGCGCTCGTATTCCCGCGCATAGACCGCGAGCTCGGCATCCGGAAGCCAGCGGCAGGCGGCGATGTCATCCTCGCCGGGCATCTCCTCCGCCACCGTTTCCGCCATCGTCCGGTCGCGGTCCATGATGTAGTAGGTCGGCATCCGGGCCAGCTCCTCGGCACTCCAAGCGGCCAGCCGCAAGGGTCGGTTTCCCGCCCAGTCGGCGCTCTTGTGGTGGAAGTAGGCCCGCAGGAAGGCATGGACTCCCTGGGGACAGTCCCGCATGTCCGCATTGGCCTCCCGTGTCGAGTAGTACCACTGGTAGTGCTTGCGGGGCCGGCCCAGGGCCGCGAGCTCGGCGTGGATCGACCGCGCGGGCGGCGATTGCGGCGAGATGTTCGGCGGGCCCGGAAACGGTGCGCTCATCAGCGCGAGCTTTCGGAAGATATCCGGGCGGATGAGGGCCGCCCACGCGGCGACCGGCGCGCCGAAGTCGTGGCCGGCCAGCAGCGCGACCTCGGTGCGGCCGAGCGCGTCGAGCAGCCCCATGACGTCGCGCACGAGGTTGAACAGCCGATAGGACGCGAGGTCGCCGTCGTAGTCCGGGTCCCAGCCCGTCGTCCGCCCGTAGCCGCGCTGGTCCGGCGCGATGACGTGGAAGCCCGCCTGCGCGAGCGCCGGCATGACGTGCCGCCAGCTATAGGCAAGCTCGGGAAATCCGTGCAGGAGGAGCGCACAGGGTCTGCCGCGTTCCTCGAAACCGGCTTCAAGGAAGTGCATCTCCAGCCCGTTGCCGTTCGCCTCCATGCGCGAACGGATGCCGTCCGGCAGGGGCACCCGCCCGTAGGCGGTATCGCGATACTCAGTCATGCTCGGGACTCGCGCTCGACTCGCCGTCACATTCCGTAGCCGCCATCATAGCGTCCGGAGCAATCCGCCCGGAGGTTCTCCGCATGCTACGGATGAGCGGCCGATGACGAACGAAGCGCCGCCCGGCCGTGAGGTCGCGCGCCGCGACCGCCTGATTGCAGTCTCCGGGCAAGCCGATTTCGACTCGTTCGGGCAGGTCGCGCACCCGGGCGACGCCCGGGCGCAGGTGGTCGCTGTCGTCGGCCGCGTCCGGGAGCGGCTCGAGAGAGTGGGAGCGGACCTCTCCGACCTCGCCAAGCTGATCGTGTTCCACGTCCCCGAACCGGGGTGCGGGGAGTGGGAGATGCGCGATCTGCTCGCACGCGCCCTGGGTCCCGATGTCCTGACGACACTGACCATGGTGCCGCTGCCGCGTCTCGTCTCGCCCGGGCTTCTGATCGCGGTCGATGCGTACGCCATGCGCGGTGCGGCCGGACGGCGGATCGAGCGAGCACCGCTCGACGTCCCGGGGCTCGCATCGCTGCCGGAGCCATTCTGCCACGGGTTGCGCTGTGACGAATTCATCTTCACCAGCGGCCAGTCGGCACTGGATGAACGAGGGGAGGTGTTGTTCGGCGGCGACCTGCCGTCCCAGAACCGTCATGCGCTGGACGGCGTCGCCGCGGTCCTCGACGGGCTCGGGGCCGGCCCCGGCGACATCGTCAAGTTCAACACGTGGCGTGCACCCCCGCCCTCGCCGCGAGCATACCGGCGCGCCGCGCAGGATCGGTTCGATTTCCTGGCCGCCGCACGCCCCGCGGTGACGGGGATCACGATCCCTGAATCGACGGGGCCGGGGTTGCTGATCCGGATGGATGCCTGGGCAATACGCTCGAACCGCGGCGAACCACTGCCGCGCCGGACCCTGAAACCCGCGCGGCACTGGGACTGGCCGTCACCGACTCCCTACAGCCAGGGTCTGCGTTGCGGCCCATGGGTGTTCGTCGGCGGCCAGGCAGCGCTCGACCAGCACGGCAGGGTCGTCGGCGCGGGAAGCCGTGCGGACCAGACCGAGCTTGTCATGCGCTACGTGGCCCGGGTCCTGGGAGCGGCGGGCGCATCCTTCGATGACGTGCTGAAGCTCAATACCTACTACTGTCACCGTGTCGGTGCCGGGGCCTCGCGCGATGGCGCCGAACCGCGAAGCCGCTGCTTCCCGCCGCCGGGTCCGACCTCGAGCGACGTGCCCGTCGACGAACTGGCCCATGCGGGGATGCTGGTGGAGATCGAAGCGATCGCGGCGATCAGTCCGCGGAGAGGGGTCGAGCCACGGTGAGCGCCATCGTCGGAACCGCTCATGCGATTTCAGACCAGAGTGGTGCCGGGACGAATCGGGAAAGATGCCGCACGTTCGTGGTCGCAACGATCAAACCCGTCCGGTTCAGGGTTGGGGTCTCCGTTACACCGTTCCATGCGCGAAGTGAAGTAGCCGTCTGCACTCGTGCGGGTCGAAGTGCCCTCGGACATCACCTGAGGATGGGGACTCTTCAATGAGCGGTTCGAGGCGCCGGAGCGCGAACACGCTAGATGTTGCGCAGATAGGTCTCGTACTCGAGTGTCGTGATGATGGCCTCGAACTTCTGCTTCTCCTGACGCTTCGATGCGGCGAACGCCTTGCGAAAGGGCTCGCCGAAGACCCCGCCGATGAAGTCGGATTCTTCGAACGCTTCGAGGGCGTCGTCCCACGATGCCGGCAGTCTCGCCGCATCGTCCGCAACGGCATTGCCGGCGACCGGTTCGCCGGGATCGATCCCGTTGTCGATGCCATGGAGCGCACCTGCCAGCACCGCGGCGATCACCAGGTGGGGTACGGAATCGGCACCCGCCACCCGGTGCTCGACCCGGATTCCGGCCGCATCGCTGTCGGGCACACGGAGCGCGGTGTTGCGATTGTCCCAGCCCCACGTCGCGGCGGTCGGAGCGAACGCACCTTCCTCGAAGCGCCGGAAGGAATTCGCATTCACCGAGAAAACGGCCATGGCATCGTTCATCGTCGCGAGAAGACCCCCCATCGCGTGGCGCAGATAGCGCATCCCCTTGCCGTCCTCGATGGCGAAGAGGTTGCGGCCGCTTTTGTCGAGCACGCTGAAATGGACGTGCAGGCCGTTGCCGGAGTCCTTCGCGAAGGGCTTCGCCATGAAGGTCGCATCCAGACCGTGCTTGCGCGCCACGCCCTTGACCGCGCGCTTCATGAGAACGCAGTGGTCGGCCGCCAGCAGGCCGTTCGGCACGTGGCGCAAGTTGATCTCGTACTGCCCGACGCCGTACTCCGAAATCGAGGTATCCGCGGGGATGCCCTGTGCCTCGAAGGTTCTGGCCATGTCGGCGAAGACGGATTCGAACTCTTCCAGTTCGGTAACGCCGTACACGTTGCGGTCCGAGAGCCTGCGGCCGGTGGCGGGCGAACGCGGCGGCACCGGCCGACCGTGATCCAGGTCCCGATCGATGAGGTGAAATTCGAGCTCGCAGGCAACCACGGGGGTCCAGCCCCGAGCTTCGTAGCGATCGATCACCCGAGCCAGCACATGGCGCGGGTCGGCGAAGACGGGCGTGCCGTCACGGTCGTTCATGCTCAACAGGAGTTGCGCCATTGGACGCTCCGTCCAGGTCACGACTCCCAGGGTTTCTGGAACCGGAGTGCACACACCGTCGGGATCCCCGGCTACGGCGCCAGTGTCCGACGCGGGAACCTCGCTTCCCCAGATGTCGAGCGAGAACGAGGAGCTCGGAAAGCGCAGTTGCCCCGTCATGACCTTGGCCGCGCTGCGAACCGGCACCCACTTGCCGCGCAGTTGTCCGTTGACGTCGACGATGAACGTTTCGAGGACGTCAATCTCCGGATGGGCTTCGAAGAATGCCCTGGCGTGTTGAACGGGATCAGTCATGCCGACACGATCTCCGGGCCATATGGCGGCGCGGAAATGCAGATCGAATCGGAACTCGGGCGGCGAAACGGAACGCGCGGTGCGCCGCGTCGCGGCCTCTGGATGGCAGCCGTAGCGGTGATGTTCGAAATCGGGCGGCTTTGCTCCACGCTTCTTTCACACCCCGTCTCGCGACGACACCTTGCGCTTCGTCAATCCTTCGCCGCCATCGGGCTGGATAGAGAACTTGCACCTCCAAGCTGCTGATCATCCCCGGCACACCTAAAGAGAAGGGCCGGCGCAACGGCCGGCCCCTTCCTCGACACCCGTGAACGCCGCTGCTTCAGAGGCCCGAGCCCTTCTTGCGCTCATGCTCGGTGAGGCGGGTTCGCTCCGCGCACGTCTTCAGCAGATTGTAGATTGGCGCGAGCTCCGGATCCCCGCCCATGATCCTGTCGCTGATGGGCGCGGTACGCTGCATGAACTCGTCGCGCTCGGCGCTCGACAGCCGAATGACCTCACCCCCCTTCTCGCGCCAGAGGTTGGCGGCCCGGCGGTCGTAGCGAATCACGACATCTTCCATGTAGCGCTCGAGCTCGCGACCGGTGTCCATCACGGCCTTCTACAGATCGGGCGGCAGACTGTCGTAGAAGCTCTTGCTCATCATCGCCATGTCGGGAATGTGGGTGTCCTCGACCAGCGTGATGTACTTGGCGACGTCGTAGAACTTGAGCGCCGCCAGGACCACGATGGTGCTGCGAATGCCGTCGAGCTGACCGCGCTGCAGCGCGGGAATGACGTTGCCCATGTCCATCGGGATGCCGGTACCGCCGAACTCGTCAATGACCGCTCGTTCGACATCGGTGGCCAGCACGCGAATCTTCTTGCCCTTGAAATCGGCGAGCGTTCGAATCGGCTCGATCGACGCGTAGGCCGTCGGCCCGTAGTCGAAGATCGCGACGCCGATCATCCCCTTGTCTTCCGCCTGCCGCATGAACGGATCACGGAAGTCGGGGCAGCTCAGAGCGCGGGAAATGTGCGCGATGTCATCGAACAGACCGGGAACATCCGCCACTTGAAAGCGCGGGTCGACCCCCTTGAAGAAGCCGGGGGGCAGCATGCTGATCTCGATCGTGCCCACCTGCACGCCGTCGACCATTTCGGTCACGTTGCCGAGCTGGCGGCCGGGGAACAACTGGACGTCGATACGGCCGTCGGTCACCTCTTCGAGGCGTTGCTCGTACTTGCGTCCGAACTCGTGGTGGATTTCGTCGGTGGGGAAGATCGCGACCTTGATGACGAATTCGGCCGCGGCCGCCTGCTGGGACGGCAGAGAAACCAGGGCGGCGCAAGACGCAACGACGAGGATCCGGGCCACACGACAAATTGTTCTGCAGATAGCTGCTGCCATCGTTTCTCTCCTCGATTCTGGTTGTCGTGGCTCGGTTGAGCTTAGAGATCGACCTCGTTAATGTAAACCTGAGGGTTGCAGTCGATCCGAATCTGCCGCGCACCTCATCCGCCCGGGAAAGTTGAGAAATAACAAGCGGCTCGACTTCAAATTGCCTGGGAGTCCGGCAGCGTCGTCAACCGCCGCCACGGCCCGCCGGTACGGGGCGCCAAACCAGGGGACGCAGCATGAGCGACGCCTCGAGTTCACAGGTCTGCGAACGCCGCGCGCGCATCGAGCGCGCCATCCTCGCGATTCCGCGATTCATCGCCGGCCTGCTGGTGCTGGTCATCGTAGGCATCACCGCCGCCAACGTCGTCGCGCGCTACGTGTTCCTTGCGCCGTTCTTCTGGGCCGAGGAAGCGCTGACCTACGTGATGATCTCGTTCGTCTACATCGCGGCGATTCTCGTCACCTGGGACGGCAATCACCTCAGGATGGACATCCTTTCTCAAATGCTGAAAAGCCCGTGGAAGGAGATCGTCAATTTCGTCTCCACCGTGCTGTTCATCCTGATCTGCGCGTTCATCGTCACCCAGTCGTTCGAAGTGACGCTGCTGCAAGCCAAGTTCGGCAAGCGCAGCGTGGCAGCGGAGATCCCGATGGTCATTCCCCACTCCATGGTGCTGATCGGGTTCTTCTTCATGATGGTGGCGGTCGTGGTGCGGTTCCGCGCCAACATCAGGGGTGAGCTCGGTGCCGGGCACGACGAGCTTGCGGACGATTCCAGGCAAAAGCCGATGGACATCGGCGTCTGACCGGAGATGCGTGCCAGGAACTTCTCCAGGGTGGCGGGCTGATGGCCTGGGTGATGGTCCTGCTGCCGCTCGGCCTGCTCGCGCTGGGCTTTCCCGTCTTCCTGATCCTCGTCACCACCTCGGCGGTGGTGCTGTTCTTCTTCATGGACGTGCCGCTCACCATCGCCCACCTGAAGATGTTCGGCAGCGTCGACAACCTGTCGTTCCTCGCAGCGCCGTTCTTCATCTTCGCCGGCGAACTGATGAGTCGCGGCGGTCTGTCAAACCGCATCGTCGCCTGGGTGTTGTCGATGGCCGGGCCCATGCGGGGCAGCCTGCCAATCACGGCGGTCGGGTCATGCGCGTTCTTCGGTGCGATGTCGGGCTCGGGGGCCGCGACTACCGCCGCGGTGGGGCAGGTGCTGTACAAGCCGCTGCTTCGAAACGGCTACACCGAGAGCTTCGCGGCCGGCGTGCTGGCATCGTCGGGTGCAATCGCGGTGATTATTCCGCCTTCGATCGCGATGATCATCTACGGCGGCTCGGCCGAGGTGTCGGTGGTGAAGCTGTTCATCGCCGGATTTCTTCCCGGCCTGCTGCTGGCCGGGATGATGGCCGCCTACATCTACGTCTACGCCCGTATCAACAAGCTCGGCACCACCCAGTCGTTCAGCCTGCGAAAGATTCTCGGCGCGACACGCAACGGCGTGCTGGCGCTGCTGACGCCGCTCATCATCCTCGGCGGCATCTATTCCGGCATCTTCGACCCGACCGAGGCGGGCGCAGTCGCCGGAATCTACGCCATCGCGGTGACCATGTTCGCCTATCGCGACCTCGACTGGCGCGGCGTCTGGGTGGCGGCGGTGCGCACGGCCTACGTGTGCGCGCAGATCTTCATCATCATCGCCGCGGCCGGACTGTATTCCTGGCTGCTCACCGTCAGCGGTGTCCCGCAGGCCATCGTCGCGTTCATCCAGGACATCGGCGCCGAGACCTGGATGGTGCTGCTCGCCATCAACCTGCTGCTGCTGCTGGTCGGCTGCCTGCTCGATCCGACGTCGGCCATCATCATCCTCACGCCGCTACTCATCCCGATCGTGACCGCGGCCGACATCGACCTCATCCACTTCGGCATCATCATGGTGATGAACCTCGAAATCGGAATGTTCACCCCGCCCTTCGGACTCAACATCTTCGTCGTGCAGTCGGTGTTGCGGGCGCCGCTGGCTGCGATCTATCGCGGCGTGATGCCGTTCATCCTGATCAACATCCTGTCGCTCGCGATCGTCACCTACGTGCCGGACGTTTCGCTGGTGCTGACGCGGCTGATCGGGCCATAGGTACATGAACGCGTTTCCAAGAGATCTCTCCCGAGCGTAGTTCGATTCGACCGGCCCTTCCGAAATCGTCGGGACCGGGTCTCGCGCGCGGGGAGAGGCGGGCCGCGCTCATGCCGCGACGTCTGCGCACCAGCCGGGGCGCGCGCGGGCAAGGCTCGAAATGACATCCGGCCATTCGAAGCGACGGCGATTTCCGTCCGTGGACTCTACGGCGTCTGCCCGGCTTCCTCGGACAGCAATCTATCGATGATGCGCCGCGCCATCATCGGACCCGCGTCGTAGCGGATGTTGAAGGTCGGTGCCTCGGGGTCGAGGTCGATGCAGGCCTGCTGGGCGTCGAACACCTCGAGGTCCTCGCCGACCACGTGGTGGCACTGGCGGTGGAACTCGGCGATGTCGCCGGCGTCGTCGGTCCAGGTGTTGTGGGCCAGGGCCCAGTAATAGTGGGTCGTGGCTTCGGTGACCGGGGTGATGCCGTGGCTGACCCAGAAATCCCAGCGCTTGTCGCCCTGGCCGTCGCGGGCGCCGGTGTCGGCCGACGCCGCACCGTTGTTGATGCGGAAATAGGCGGGCGGAAAGAACTCCGAGACCTGCCAGCGGTCGATGTTGCCGTCGTATTGGCCGAACTGCTGGTAGGTGGTCGCCGCCGGCACATCCATGGTCCAGCGCGAGACCTTGACGTGGTCGCCGTCGCGCTCGGCCACGACGTCGGCGACGTCGGCGACATGGGCGGTGCCGACCGTCGACGCGTGCACCGTCGCGAGGTGGGAGAGATCGAGCAGATTGTCGTTGATGAGCTGGTAGTGACACTTCACCGGGCGATCGACCAGGCTCGTGGTCCACCCCTCGTTGTCGAGCACGCTGAAGTGGGTCGGGATCCTGGATTCGTCGGGGGCGTCGGGGTCGCCCATCCACACGAAGATGCACTGATTGCGCTCGACCGCCGGATACGACTTGACCCGCACCGCCGACGCAATTCGCTCCTGGCCCGGGATCTTGACGCAGGCGCCGGTGCCGTCGAACACCAGACCGTGATAGTGGCACTGGATGTCGTCGCCGATCAGGCGTCCCATCGAGAGCGGCAGTCGCCGGTGGATGCAGCGGTCTTCCAGCGCCACCGGCGTGCCGTCCCGCTTGCGAAACAGCACCACGGGCTCGTTCAGCATGATGCGCGCGAGCGGCTCGCGGCCGAGATCCCTGGCCCACGCGGCGACGTACCAGTAGTTGCGCAGGAACATCGCGACGCGGCCCTACCCGGCGGCCTGCTGCACGGCGGCCCGCTCCTCGCCGCGCACCGAGAGCCACTCGGCCGGTTCCCGTCGGGGTAGCGGTCGGCCGCTTCGCTTTGCCTCGGCCGCGACCGCCTCCTCCTCAAGCATCCGCCCGATGACGCGACGTGCTTCGAAGAAGGCGCCGTCGACGTCGAGCACCACCCGGGCGTTGACGTTCTCGGCGCTCGCGCCTTCGGGGTCGGTGTCGAGCGCAATCTGCTGCGCTTCGTAGACGCCGACATCCTCCCAGATGACCTGATGGCACTGGCGGTAGAACTCCTCGCGTGCCTTCTCCGGCACCTGGGCGTTGGGGTGGCAGATCGCCCAGAACTGGTGGGTGGTCTTCTCCGTGGCCGGTGTGACGCCGTGATAGACCTGGAAGCCCCACTCGCCGCGGTCCCACAGACGGTGGTCGCCGGGTGGCCGGCGGCCGGTCGATTCCGAGCCGTTGTTGATCAGGAAGTAGGCGGGCGGCCGCCACTCCGAGGTCTGCCAGCGATCGAAGTTGCCCGCTTCGGCACCGAATTCGGCGTAGGTGCGGGCGGCGGGCACGTCCACCATCTCGCGCGTCACCCGCACCGCGTCGCCTTCGCGGTGATACTTGACCACCGCGTCCTCCGCCACCGGAGCGTTGCCGATGGTGGTGGAATGGAGATAGGCGACATGCGACAGCTCGAGCAGGTTGTCAATGATCAGCAGGTAGTTGGCAGGGCTAATCAAAAGTCGTCCTGATGGTGTAATCGGGGTCCTGACTCGATTTGGCGCTGGCCATTCAAAGGTCGTTGTGGTAGACACAGCGTCATGGAGCAGGCGGACACGGGGTTTGCCGGTCGTTGGCTGCGCGAG
>JAJDUQ010000247.1 GCA_022826505.1 Gammaproteobacteria bacterium | reverse complement strand
GGGCCATGGACACGCCGTCGATCGTGTCGTCGATCTCTTCCCAGTGCAGGATGACGGTGGCAGTCTCGCCCCGTATGGCTGCGAGGATCACCTCCGCCCTTTGCCGGCGCTTCTCGGCTGATTCGTAGTCCAGGTCCCGCCTTCGGCTTCGGCCTGCATGCGTCGGTCTTCGGCGTCGCGGGTGCGCCGGACCTGCGCTTTTCCGATCGCTCGCTGCATCCGCTGGATGTCCCGCCATACCTTGTGCTCCCGGTTGTTCTCGATGTGCGCGGACGCTCTCAGGGACCAGTCGTCGACGTTGTCGCCGATGGTGTGCATTCCGCACGCTGTGAGGTCGGCCCCGAAGCGTCCGATGATGGCGACGCGTCGGTCCAGACTGGCTCGGTCGTCGTTGGGTTCGCAGATCGCGTGCGCCAGGGTCATTCTCATGTCGACGTCGTCGCTGTCGTGCCACTGCGGGTTCGCGCGCATCATGGTCGTCACGGCGTCTTCGGGGTCGAGGATGAATGGTCTCGGCACGTGTGCGAATCGTCCTTGGCGCTGCACCTTGTCGAGCCAGCGTTCCATGTCGGCGGGTTTCAGGGTCTCGAAGTTCCCGCTTGCGATCCAGTGCGCCCCGGCTTCCAGTGCTTCGGCGAGCACGTAGGGGTCTTCTCCGACGCCCCATCGGGTGTCTTGAGGGTCGATGACCACATTGGCGTTCGCGAGCTCGGTGGCGAGCGTGCGTGCGCGTCTCGTTCTCTGCGCGATCCGGAATGCGCCGTCGTTGCGTTGGGGCTCATCATCGAGCCAGCGTGAGAATCCTGCGCAGACTCGGTCGAGCCGATCTGCGACGAGTTCGGCGAGGTCTTCGTCCGAGGATTCACGCCCTTCGGCTGCGAGGTCCCATTTCGTTTTCTTCGACACGAATCTTCGCGCAACTTTATCGTGGTGCAGTTTCGCCATAGTGACGGATGTCACGGGCAGGATGACGTCGCACCCTCCGACTTCTGCTGCGCCGATGATGAGGCGTCTGGCGTGGTTGCGCAGCACGATTTGTGCGTCGATGGCTACCCGCATGGGCTGGACTCCCCTTTTTCCACGTCGAGTTTCGCCGTTTGCTTGCGCGTTGGCGTTTCAGGCCCACGCTCGGGAGACCAACCGGCACGCTTCGGCCCCGATTGCGGTGGTACTCATGTCGGCATGCCCGAGCACTGCGGCGATCGTGGTCAATGGTACGACGCATACTGCATCGCTACGGCCTGATCGAGTACGCGCCTGCCCGACAGACTCCTGGTCACGTCCGTTGGGGTGTAGAGCGCACACGGCTCCTCGCCGCGGTGTGCGCCTGCTCGCGTCCCGCGGTCCGGACCTTCGGCGCGACGCTCGCGTACCCCCCGGTGCCGTTCACTCGGCCGGTCCGACGCCGAGTGTGTCACCGGAAACACGGGCCTCCCGTCATTCGCTCCATGGACCGTCTTGGGCCTCGTCACTCGGCATCGGCGACTCGAACAACGGCAGATCGGCCGCGCGGCGATGCAGCTTCGCCGCCCGATCGAACAGCCGGACCGAACGATCCTCGGCCAAGCTCTCCGATCGCCACCTGAACCCTTCGTGCTGGCGCAACAGCGTCACCTCCCCGCAGCCCGGGACCCGGCACTCGATCTTTCCCTTCGGGCAGGTGTTGAAGTCGCACAGCCGCCCGAGATAGCGGTCCGTGACGGGCTCGAGAATGAACACGTCGACCTGGTGCGAGGCGATTCCGATGGACGCCTCGTCCCACAGCGTGCGCAGCGCCCGGGCCCGCGCCCGGCGCAACCGGTCGAGCGAGTCCAGGTGGTCGAGCCACACGGCCAAATCCAGGTCCTTGCACTCGTGCCACAGCGCGACCCGTGCGCGCCGGTACGGCGTGAAGCGGGGCACCTCCTTCCAGGGAGCACGCGCCACGGAGCCGATCAGGGAAACCGCAATCACCTCCGGATGCGTCCGCCAAGCCTTCGTCACCGCGTCGGCCCCGCGGCGGAACTCACGATAGCGACGCAGGAGCATCCGGTTCTCCTGCTCGATGCCGCGCTCCGAGAGCGGGTGAGGCTCTTCGTCGTCAAACCGGGTCATGTGGATGTCCGATGTCACCGGAGCTCGGGGTCAGGATGAAGCTCGCCGCAGGCGCGCCCGCTGGCCACGGAGTGGAACGGATTCCGGTCGGTGCAGCAGACGGTGCCGTGCTCTTTGGATTCAGTCCTCGGTGATCAGCTTGTCAGGGTAGCGGACGCGGCGCAAAGCTGCAGTGTCGGCGAGCGTGCTTGGCCCGGTCGGAGAAAGAGACCGGACGTGGCGCGAGCTATACTGCAACGCCCCGCACGCCACGAGACGAGTCTTCCCGATGAACCGACCCACCACGACTCATGTCGGACCCCTCGGCTCCACCTTCCACGTCCTGCACGCCGACGCCGGCACCATCACTGCGCTCGCCACCGTCGATTGGAGCCGGTGCTTCCGCCGGGTCTGCCTCGATCCGGTGCGTGGACTCATCACGCTGATGGCGCCCTCCCACCGTCATGAGGACCTGACCTGGATCTTCGACGACCTCGTCGAAACCGCGGGGGTCGCGCTGGCCGGGGCG
>JAJDUQ010000212.1 GCA_022826505.1 Gammaproteobacteria bacterium | reverse complement strand
GGCGGATTCCAAGGAGTTCTGGGAGGACCTGGCCTCCATCAGCCCGCGGACCCGCAAGGTGGTGGATGCGTTCCGCAGGTATTCCGAGGTCATGGAAAAGGTCGGCGTGCCCTACCGCTACAGTTGAGGTCCGTCCGGCGGCGGCATGCAGCCGCCGTGATCCGACGGGAAGGCCCCGGGCATTTGCTCCCCGGGGCCTTCCCGGAATCCGGGAGGCCTCCCGTCCCGGTTCAGGCGAGGATCCCGTTGCTGAGAAGGACACCGCGTATCCGTGCTGGCTCGTCCGCCGAACGGAGCGACGAGCGAACCCGTTCATCGGAGAACACGCGGGCAATCGCGGCGAGAATTTCCAGGTGCTCGTCGGTGGACTCCTCGGGCACGAGCAGACCGAAGACCAGATCGACTGGCTCGTGATCGGGTGAGTCGAAGTCCACTCCCTTTCCGAGCCGCAGGAAGGCGGCGAGGGTGCGGCCGAGACCCGGCACGCGCGCGTGCGGCAGGGCACAGCCGTTTCCGAGCCCTGTCGAGCCGAGGCGCTCGCGAGCGACGAGCCGATCGAAAACGGCCTGCGCCGAGAGCGACGGTTCGGCGCCGGCGAAGACCTCGCCCAGAACCTGGAGCGTACGTTTCCGGCTTGCGGCCGGCACCCCGCTGCGTACACGCTCGGGAGCGAGGATTTGGTCGAGGGTTACCATTGCAGTTCACTCCCCGGTCGTGGCCGGACTATCGGTCGGCGCTCTCTCCGGGCCGCAGCCGCGGTGTACCGAGCACAGCGAACCGCTTCTTCGCGGAATTCACCGACACGGCGGCGGAGCGAGGTACCGAATTCCCAGGCCACAGTGCTTCGGGTACGACGTCACATGGAGCGCAGACTTGGACAGTCGGCGGAGTGAAAGGGTCAGCCGAACTGGGTCTTCAGGCCGCCTTCGGCGCGATGGTGATCGGTGAGCTTTTCCTTGTGCCGCCTCACCTGCCCGTCGATGCGGTCAGCGAGGATGTCGATCGCGGCATACATGTCGTGATGGGATGCGTTGGCCACCAGGTCGGCGCCGGACACGTGGAGAGTGACCTCCGCCTTCCTGGACTGCTTCTCGACGGTCAGAATGACCCGTGCGCTCGTGACCTGGTCGAAATGACGAACCACGCGGCCGACTTTCCGGTTGACATAGTCTCTCAAGGCCGGCGTCACCTCGACATGATGCCCCGTCAGGTTGATCTGCATGAAAGTCTCCTCACTGGACGATTGCAGGTGCCGGATACACGACACTGGCTGGTCATCGTATCGCGGCGGAATTCTCACGCGAAATCGGCCGGAGCGCCTTGCGCTCCGTCGACGACGGGATTGCCATCGCTTCCCGGTATTTTGCGACGGTGCGGCGCGCGATCCGAATTCCCTGCTCGGAGAGAACATCCTTGAGCTTCTGATCGCTCAGGGGCCTGGTCGGGTTCTCGGACGCAATCAGCTTTCGGAGTACCGCGCGAATTGCCGTCGAGGACGCTTCGGCGCCGTTGACGGTCCGGACGTGACTCGAGAAGAAGTACTTGAGCTCGTACAGACCGCGAGGCGTATGCATGTACTTCCGCGTGGTAACCCGCGATATCGTCGACTCGTGCATTCCGATGGCTTGCGCGATGTCCGCGAGCACCATGGGTTTCATCGCTTCTTCCCCATGCTCGAGAAACGCCTTCTGACGTTCGACGATGCACGTCGCCGTCTTCAGCAGTGTCTCTCCCCGGTTCAGAATGCTCTTGATGAACCAGCGCGCCTCCTGCAGGTGGCTCTTGAGCGTATTGTTGTCCGCACTGTTGTCCGCACGTCGAATGAGCTTCTCATACCCGGAGTTGATCCGCAGCCTGGGCAGCGTGTCCGGATTCAGCTCGACTCTCCAGGTGCCATTCTCCTTGCGCACGAAGACGTCGGGAACCGCGTACTCGGGTTCCGACGACTCGACCGAGGCACCGGGGCGAGGGGACAGAGACCGGATCAGGTCGATGACGCACTGGAGCTCGGGCTTTCCCAGCCCGAGCGTCGTCATGAGCTGTTCGTAGTTTCGCGATGCGAGCACCGGTAGATGCTCGGTCACCAGGGTGAGTGCGGCATCGCGCCATTCGGTGCCGGCGGCAAGCTGACGCAACTGTATCGCGAGACACTCGCCCAGGTCGCGGGCCGCGATCCCGGACGGTTCGAGATTCTGAATCTCGCGGAGCACCGCCTCAATCCGTTCGATGGCCACTTCGTCGTGCCAAGGGTCGAGGCTCTTGCCGATGTCTTCGAGACTCAGCGTGAGATAGCCGTCTTCGTCGACCGCATCGATGATCGCGGTCGCAATGACCCGGTCGGTGTCACTGAGACTCATCACCGACATCTGCCAGTGGAGTCGGTCCTTGAGCGACTCGGTCCGAGCGTGGTCGGCGAGGAGGTCGGTTCCGCCGAGCTCTGCGTGGGACGCCACATGGTTGACCGGCGCGGCGTCGTAGATGTCCTCCCATGCGCTGTCGACCGGAAGTTCGTGGGGAATGTCGGCCGCCGTGACTTCGGCCTCGGATCCGGTGCTGGAAGCGCCATCTTCGTCCAGCTCCAGCATGAGGTTGGAGTCGAGCGCGTCCTGGACTTCGGCGTGCAGCTCCATGGTGGAAAGCTGAAGCAGCCGGATGGCCTGCTGGAGCCGAGGCGTCATCGCCAGGTGCTGGCTCAGCCGGAGCTGCAAGGTCTGTTTCATCGACCGCGCGTCATGGAACCTTGCCGGTCATTGTATCAGCCCCGACGAAGTTGACGCGCTGAACGGCCGCGAATGCTTGTCGGCCAGGCGGTGAGGCTTCGTGCGAGACGTCGGACGAGTCCGAGCCCGGTCAGAGCCTGAAATTCTGCCCGAGATACACCTCTCGGACCCTGGCGTCGTCGAGAATGGTCTCCGGGGTGCCGTTCGCAATGATGGAGCCGTCGTCGACGATGTACGCCCGATCGCAGATTCCCAGAGTGTCCCGCACATTGTGATCGGTAATCAGGACTCCAATTCCGCAATTGCTCAGGTAAGTGATGATTTGCTGTATGTCGGCGATCGAGATCGGGTCGACGCCCGCGAACGGTTCGTCGAGGAGCATGAATTGCGGTTCCGTCGCCAGGGAACGCGCAATTTCCACCCGGCGGCGTTCGCCCCCGGACAGACTGTCGCCACGCTGTGCGGAGAGGTGGGAGACCTGGAATTCTCCCAGCAGGTTTTCGAGGCGATGCTCGCGTTCCGCCCTGGTCAGCCCCGGACGCGTCTCGAGTATCGCCATGACGTTGTCTCGTACCGTGAGATGGCGAAATATCGAAGGCTCCTGCGGCAGGTACCCGAGCCCTGCCCGGGCACGCAGATGCATCGGTCGATCGGTGAGATCGGTCTCGTCGAGATGCACGGTGCCGGCGTCGCACGCCACCAGCCCGATAATCATGTAGAAGCTGGTCGTCTTGCCGGCACCGTTCGGACCGAGCAACCCTACGACTTGCCCGCTCTTCACGGTGAGGCTGACGTCGTTGACGACGAGGCGATTGCGGTAGCGCTTTGCGAGTCGGCGCGCGGAGAGAATGGACATCGGGGACGATGGCTACGCGGCGGTTCACCGGGTCGACGCGGCCTGAGCCGGATTTCTACGGTGTCGTCTTCTTTTTGGGCTTGATCTGAATTCTGACGCGATCCGGTTTGCTTGCAGTGGCCTGACCATCGTCATCCGACGCCGCGGTTGCGGTGCCGGCCAGCGCCTTGAAACGAGCGTTGCGCGAATCGTACACGAGCCGTTCCGCCTGCACGCGACTCCCGTCCTTCTCGTAGAGCGCTTCGCCGGAGAGCATGATGAGATCCTGCTCCGGAAAGTACTCCATCTGCCTGGCCCAGGCCTTGCGGTAGTCGGTGTCACCGTCGGGCAACTGCCGGAAATGCGCCGGCTCACCGAGCGTGCTGATCTTGGTGACCTCGTTATGGGCATCGAAGTTGATGGTGACGGTGTCGCCGGTGATGTGCAGGCTACCCTGATCGATGACCACGTTTCCGCGATAGATCGTGATGCGCGTGGCGTCGTCGTGTTCGGCTCGGTCGGCCAGAATGGAGATTGGCTGATCGCCGTCGGTCGACAATGCGTGCGCGCAGGTTCCGCTCGTCAGCAGCACCAGAGCCACCAGCCAGTGCCGGGACCGAGGTATGCGCTTATCGCTCGAGACGGCGTCTGTCCACATTGGTTCGTACCTGCGAGAGAAGCTGAAATCGGGTTTCGTCGAGGTAGGCACGCATACCGACACCGGTCGATACGCTCGTCGGGGTGCGAATCGTCAACGGCTCCGCGGTCTCGCCATACTCCGAGTCGGGCAGCACCTTCAGATACTCGGTCCGAACGTGCAGGTCGCGGACCCCGGAGGCGTCATCGCGCCAGATGTCCACCTTGCCCAGCAACCACAGGACGGTGCCGTCCTCGGAGACCTTGCCGCGCTCCGAACGCACATTCCACGGCTCACCCTCCGCGTGAATCAGCAAGTAGTGTGGATTGACGAGCTCGACGGTGTCGTCGGCATGGTATGCGATGTAGTCCGCCTCGATGCGTCGTCTCGGCTTGCCGGAATCGTCCATCTCGACCGTTGCGAACTTTTCCATGTAGGCGTCCGGTGCACCGGGCGCGGTCCGAGTCGTCACGCGTTCGTCGAGATCGAGGTCGGACAGCATCCATCCGCTCGTGCCCGCGGCGGCCAGCAGAACCACCGGCAGGATCCATCGCCACAGTCCGGCGATGACGTTCGTCAATCGAATGGTCACATGACTCCGGCGCGCAGCAAATCGTGCATGTTGAGGGCACCGACCAGGTGCATGGCGTCATCCACGACCGGCAGCGAATTGATTGCGCGTTGCTGCATGAGATGGACCGCCTGCGCCGCAAGCGTCTCCGGCGCGACGGTGACGCAGTCTCGGGTCATCACTTCGTCGATTGGAGTGCGCTTCATGTCGACATCGCTCTCGATCGCCCGGCGGAGATCGCCGTCGGTAAAGACCCCCAGCACCCGGCCGGTGTCGTCGACGACCGCGGTCATTCCGAGCTGTGACCGCGTCATTTCCACCAGTGCGCTCGAAACGGCCGCGCCGGCCAGCACTCGCGGAACGTCGGCGCCGGTATGCATCACGTCGGCGATGTGCAACAGCAGCCTGCGTCCGAGGCGGCCTCCGGGATGCGAGCGGGCGAAGTCCTCGGCACTGAATCCCCGTGCCTCCAGCAGAGCGATGGCGAGCGCGTCGCCCATCGCCAGCGCAGCGGTGGTGCTCGCGGTCGGGGCGAGGCCGAGAGGACACGCTTCCTGCTCGACGCTCACGTCGATGTTCACATTCGCATCGCTCGCCAGGCGTGAATGTTCGTTTCCGGTCAGCGTGACGAGCGGAATGCCGAGGCGCTTGATGATGGGA
>JAJDUQ010000027.1 GCA_022826505.1 Gammaproteobacteria bacterium | reverse complement strand
TACCTGCCCGATGCCGCGCTTCGCGACTTCGGCACCGAGTACCGGGCGCTCACCCATGCGCAGATCGAGTTTCTCGCGGCCCGGGTCTCCGCGATCAACCAGTGCTTCTACTGAACCACCAGCCACGCGGTGCTGCTCCGTGGGAGCGGCGAGCACACGGGCAACGCCTACGACCTGGCCGCCATCGTCAGGGACGGTGCGGCTGATGGCGGAGTCGCGGCGGGAGCCGCGCTCTCCGCCTACGCGGACGCCTTCTTCGCGGATGCGACCGCCTTTGCCGCCGCGCGCGAACGACTCGAGCGCGAGGTCGGCGAGGAGGCTTCGGTCGATGCCGCGGCCGTCCTCGCCATCTTCAATGCCGTGGTCCGGATCGCCGACGCGACCGGGGTCCCGCTCGAAGAGGCGAAGGCCCGGTTGTCGGTCGACATCCGGGAGGCTCTGAGCCTCGACGGATGATGCGGACTCCGACCGCTCGACCCGGCACGACTTTACGCGGGGCCGCGGCCGTCGGGGCGGAACGGCACGTCCGCCCGCGGCTCGATTCCGAGGAGACCGCGTGGACGGGAGGAAGGTGCTCGACGCCGCTCGCATGGTGAATCTCGACCGCTGTCCCATCGAGGACCTCGATTCGGCCGACGGCGCCGCTTTCGCGCGGGCGGCACGCGGACGCTTCCGGAAGGACGGGATCTGCATGCTGCCCGGGTTCATCCGGCCCGAGACCCTCGAGATCCTGGCCGAGGAAGCGAACGCGTGCGTCGGGGACGCCTGGTTCTGCAGGGGCACCCACAACGTCTATCTCGCGGAATCCTCTCCCGACGTACCCACCGGGGACGTCGCGACGAGGTACGAACGGACCTTCGTGGGCTCGGTTCCCTACGATCGAATCGGGGAACACTCCTCGCTTCGGCGCCTGTACGAGTGGGACCCGCTGAAGGAGCTTATCCGCGTAGTCCTGGCAAAACCCCAGCTCCATCGTTTCGCGGATCCGCTCGGCGCGTGCTCCGTGAACGTCTTCGTCGACGGCGGCGAGCATGGATGGCACTTCGACGAATCGGAGTTCTCCGTCACCCTGATGGTCCAGGCCCCGGAGTCGGGAGGAGCATTCGAGTACGTGCCCCGGATCCGGGGGCGGGCGGACGAGAAGTCGATCGTTGCCGCCGTGCTGGACGGCAACCGCCGCCATGTGCGCGAGCTTCCCTTCACCGCCGGTGCCCTGCTCATCTTCGGCGGGCGAGAGACGCTGCATCGGGTGACGCGGGTGAGCGGGACGATGCCCCGCCTCGTCCCGGTCCTTGCCTACGCTGAACGGCCAGGACTCGAGAACAGCGACGAGGTCCGCATGCTGTTCTGGGGACGGACGGGCAAGCCGACTGCATGAGCGAGGGCACCGGAAACCCTGGCAGCCCCGGCAACTCCGGTCCCGCAGTGTCGATGCGGTCAGAGGGCATGCGGATCGGGTGGGCCGGGAAGAAGAGACTTTCCTGCCTGTCGGCCGTCCGGATTCGCTTCCTGTTCACTGCTGCCTCCGGAAACGCGGCCGGAATCCGCACCGTCGGGCGCCGATCCGCACCCGGCTCGCTCGAAATCGGTGTACGCACTCTCACCCCCCCCGACACCATCGCCTCCATCAACATCCAATCCACCTCGGATGCTCGGAAAACCGCAGGTTCTCAGCGGTCAGGAGAGATTCTGCTTCAGGAGAAAGGCGATATCCGTGCCCATGGATTCGGAAGCTAGCCAGTGCGCGCCCTCGGCATTGAGCAACATGGGAGCTACCTGGGCGAGCAGCGGTGAGCCTTGAAGGGCCGCACGCACCCGGTCCGGCGGCAAGCGGCCGAGCGTGGCGACGATCCAGTCCGGAACGGGCTGACCGCCATTGGCAGCCATGACGAGAGCCTGCAAGACCTCGTCTGAAGCAATGATTCGGAGCGCTTCGGACGCCGCCGGTGCGCGGCGCGGGTCGCCGACGATGAGATACTGGACGAGACGGTCGATGACCCTCCGGGGCGTATCGTCGCCAAGAGCGCCGATGGCATGCAAAGCGAAATCTTCGTCAACATCGTCGATGAAAGGGAGGACGTCTTCGTAGCACTTGAGCCCGGCTCTGCCGAGCGCCCAGACAGCAGCTTGTCGAAGTTCGTCTCCTTCGAAACGGGGATCAGCGACAACGCAGTTGAGCTGTTCGCGCGTAAAGGCACTTTGGCCGAGCTCGGTCAGGATGAAGACGGCTTCCATGCGCAGCTCGGGCCGGTCGTCATTCTCCCAGACGAAACGGGCGATCCGTTCCTGGCCGAAAGCGGAGCCGAGAGCGGCGGCGGAACCTGCCGCTTCGAGGGCGACGCGTTCTTCGGCTTCCCGGCGGATGAGGTCTTCGAGCGCCGGAAGGACTTGGCCACGCGGATCGTCACGGAAACGCAAGGCTTTCACCGCGGCGTAGCGATCCACATCGGCGGCGGCTCGCAAATCGTCGAGCGGCGCGTAGCGACGCGGCAGATAGGCCGCCAAGTCGGCAAGGGCCGGTGGTTCGCCAGCGAGAATGGTGGTTTGCGCCTTGAAGGCGTCCCCGGGAGAGACGTAGACGGACTTGCCGCGCAACGGGTAGGTCTGCCGACGGGCCGGACGCTCGGCATCGGCGTCCATCCGGACGATGAGTCGTTCTTCCGTGACTTCGAGCACGGTGCCGTCGCGGGTCGGAACCGTGGCGGGCCATGTCCTGTCCCGCTCAGCGCCCTCGGATGCGGATTTCGGCGGACCCAGCCTGGATCTGTCCACGGAGGCACGCAGCGCGCCGACCGTGAAGTAGACCGCGTCATCGGCGGGTTCCGGACCCTCGTCCGTGTCGAAACAGGTGATCAGCGCGACGATGTCGTCATCACGCAGGCCAGCATCCCAGACCCTGTCCGGGTTCGCGGGTGCGTCACTCATGCGAATCTTGAGGTCGGTCTTGGCGCGAACTTCGGCGCGCATGCCGGTCTTGACGCAGAGCAAGTCAGGGAGGCGCAGTCGTTTGACCTTGGTGGTCCAGATCTTGTTGGAACCGCAATAGCGCTCCAGCTCGATCGGCTCGAAGCCGCGGTCACGGAGCCGGTCCATCGTGCGATGGACACCGATCGCGCCCATGCTCAGAAACCGCAGGAAGCTGGTGTCCGCCTTGAAGGCCATCAGCAGTGGCCGTTCGGGATGGGATTCAGAAGCTCGGCAGGAGTCGTGCCGAGTGCTCTGGCGATCTGGAAAATGTTCTCGAGCGCGACGTTGCGCCGTGCGCGCTCGATGGAGCTGATATAGGTGCGGTGCAAACTGGCTCGGTCGGCCAGCTCCTCCTGAGAGAGGCCGGCAGAGGTTCGCAGGCGCTTCAGGTTGAAGGCCAGAATCTCTTGCGGGGTAGCGATCGGGGCGGCCTTGCAATCGAGGATATGGAAAGCAGACTATGGGCCATGTAGACTCTGCGTCTACAGACTTTGCGTTACATATCTGGGAGTGGTTGCCGCCTGTGAAGCTCGAACCTCAACGGCTCCCCGGAACGATTACGGTCCCACGCACCGATCCGATCTACAACTGCCATGGCTACCTGACGAAGGTGCCCATCGGCGCGATCCAGCCGTTCATTGAGACGTTCACGAAACCGGGCGAGGTAGTGGTGGATTTCTTCGCCGGTTCCGGGATGACGGGCCTCGCGGCGTTGACGTTGAACCGGCGCGCCCGGCTCAGCGATATCTCGGTGCTCGGCAAGCACATCGCCACCGGCTACCTGATGGATGCACCGGCGCGGGACTTGCGCGTAGCGGCGGATCGGGTGATTGCGGCGGCCCGCGACGCCCTCGGCGCGCTGTACATGACGACGCGCGGCGCGGACGGGGCAACGGTCGAGATGATCCGGACAATCTGGTCGTTCACCTATCTCTGTCCGTCCTGCGGAGATGAGATGGTGTATCACGAGGCTCTGAACTCGCAAGGCAGCGTGCCCCAGCGCTGCCCGTCGTGCGGCGGCCCATTTGCGCGGCGCAGCTGGCCACGCGGCGAGGACATACCGGTGGAAGTGGTCGTTCAGGGGAAGAACGGCAGGCAAGTGGGGCAGGAGGTGTGCGAGACGGACCGGCGCACGATGCGCGCGGCCTTGAAGGACGAGCGCATGCGCGAAGTGCCGTCGCTGCCGATCGAGGAAGACCGCGAGATGTTCAGCCGCTCCGGCCTCGGGCGGTCCGGTATGACGGAAACCGGAAAGTTCTTCTCGCCACGCAACGGAATCGCCCTGGTGGAGCTGTGGCGCGCGATCAATGACGTCGAAGACGAAGCGATACGGCAGGAACTGCGTTTCGCCTTCACGGCCATCCTGCCGCGCGCCTCGATGCGCTATCAGTGGAGCGCGAAGCGGCCCCTGAATGCGCAGAACCAGACTTACTACATCGCGCCGGTCTACTTCGAGTGGAACGTCTTTGACCTGTACAGCCGCAAGGTGAACGCCGTTATCCGGGCGAATGAGGCGCTGTACGATGACGGCGACTTGTTCAGCACCGAGAAGCTGCGGGATGTCAGTTACGAGATCGCTTCAGCCGAGAAGCTGACGCATCTGGATGACAGCTCGGTCGACTATGTTTTCACGGACCCACCCTTTGGCAGCAACATCTTCTATTCCGACATGAACCTGTTTCAGGAAGCGTGGCTCGGGGAGACAACGGACCATGCGAGCGAGGCCGTCGTGCATACGACGGGGAAACGGAAGAACGGGTCCCGGGAGCGCTACGAAGAGCTGCTGCGCAGCGCATTCTCCGAGGCGTTCAGGGTGCTGAAGCCTGGCCGGCACATGTCGGTGGTGTTCGGCAACAGCAGCGGCCGGATCTGGGGTCTGGTGCAGAGGGCATTGCGTAACGCCGGGTTCAAGGCGTCGCCGGTGCACGTGGCGATCCTGGACAAGGGGCAGCGCTCGGTGAAAGGGCTGAATTCCGGCTCGGAGGGCATTGTCACTGTCGATCTGATCCTGACGCTGGAGAAGCCGGCGAAAGATGAGGGGACGGGAACGGCCGTGACGCTCGCCAACGGCGATACGGACGCGCTGATCAGGTCGGCAGTCGGCGAGATGCCGGCCGTCGAGGCGCGCAACCCGAGCCACGTGTACGCGCGGATACTGCGCAAGGCCGTTCAGAAGGGACTGGTGCTGGACGAGCTCCATCTGGGCGACGTGCTGATCGCCCTGCGAAATGCCGGGTACAGCGTTGACCGTAAGACAGGGCTTCTCTGCGACGATATCGACCACTCGCGTCCTGGAGAAGATCACCGCCGGCCACCTTCGGTTGTGCAGGCCCGAACTGCGGCCCTCGGCCTTTGACCGCGCGTCAACTTGTAACCCGGGTGGGCCTCCTGCCTGCTGCTCTGGTGGACCGCGAGACGACTGGATAGAGTGACCACGCCGCAAGCGGACTCATCAGAGTTGGGGGAAGACGCGATTGGACAGGGTTGGCCTGGAGGACATGCTGTTGGAGGCGGTCTCCGGATTGTTCGCGAGTTGGTGGTGGGTGGTTGCGGTCGTCGTCGCTGTCGTCATCCTGCGCCAACTCGCCTCCGGAAAGCGTTCTCGCCGGCATCGGAGAAAGGGTCGTTCGAGAGGAACAGGGCGACGGCAGCGCCGCGCGGCCTCCCGGAGATCATTCGTCGAACGGCCCCACCCCGCTCACCGGGTCGAGAGCCCCACGGGCACGATCACCGGCAAGGCCTATGTGACCGACGGCGACGGGATACGGGTGGACAGACAAGAAGTGCGGCTCGTCGGGCTCAATGCGCCCGAATGGGACCAGCGTGCGAAACATCGGGACGGCTACTGGTTCAACCACGGAAAGCGCGTGAAGAGCGCGCTGATCCAGGAAATCGGCGGCAAACACGTACGCGTCTCGGTCGAGGGTACGGACAGGTTCGGGCGCCTGCTCGGCACCGTAATCCACGAAGGCAGGGATATCGGGGAATGGCTGGTGCGGGAAGGACACGCGATCGCCGCCTATAGTGACCGCTACGTGCGCGTCGAGCGGGAGGCGCGTGAAGCGAGGCGCGGCATGTGGGCGCACTCCCACAACTTCGACCCCAAGGCTCACCGGCACCGGAAGCCGGTGAACTCGCGAACGACCACCGAATCGGCACCGCCGCGGGAAAGGCGGACGAGGGGTCGGTCATAGCTGGAGACGAGCACCGGGGCGCCCGCGAACCCTTCGCCACGCTCCACGCGGCGAATTCACGTGCTTTGCGCTTCGGCTGACCGCCCAATTCTCGACGACTGGAAGACGACGGGCGACCGTTGCGATCCATGCTCGCCCTGGTAGCCCAGGACCAACCGCACTGTCCGTTCCCGAGGCTTCAAGGATTATCTGATTGAATACTTAATCGCTCCAATATCTAAAGAACTGGACTCTTTGGGAATCCCGGTGTGATTCAACTGCCCACCAACGAGAGTTCATGAGTAAACTCGCCCACCGCCAGGAACGAAGCGCCAAGCCCGGAAGGGCACGATCCGAACGACGGCAAGGTACCGGAGAGACGAGAGGCCCGAACGATGAGAAAGACTACGCCTCGCTCCGAGTGGGAAGACATTCCAGGCTTCGATCGTACCGAGCGCAAGTACATCCGCCTCGACGGCGACGCTTGGCTCGCAGCCCACCGGATCCGGGAGGAAGGTGATAGACGGGGCAAGCGGAACCAGCCTGGGGCCAACGAAGCGCTGCCCGACGAGATGTACCGCAAGATCGAGAGTTGGATCCGCAAGCGGGCTGCGCAATCCAGTGAAGGTGGTCACCCGTTCCACTGGGAACGTGGTCACCGATTCCACGGTAAGTGATCACCTGTCGGAGCGAAGCGACGCGGGTGTTGGATTCAAGAGTCGAGGTGATCAGTTTGGGTGAACGGTCCTCG
>JAJDUQ010000159.1 GCA_022826505.1 Gammaproteobacteria bacterium | reverse complement strand
TCGTCTCGGCGCCGGCTCAACGCTTGGTGCTCATCGGGGGTGGGCATGACGTTCTCTCCTGCCTGCCTGTATTGTATGCAGACAGAATCCTGCCATATCCCAGCCTACTTTTCACAATCCCAAAAATCTGACGTGCACCCGTTGTGTGGGGGCCGGCTCCATCGGGTGCGGGCCGCACCGGGATCGGAGGTGCGCTTCTAGGATGTGACGTACCAGACCTCGCTCGGGCAGAACCCGGAATCGCTCCTGGCCTGGTGATGACATCAACGGATGACCGAACGAACACGACCGGCGGACGCCGCGTGCGGCGGCGATCGTGTTGGCCTGCCGGAGCACGGCGTCCGGCAGTTTGGTGGTTGGCTTCATATGGCCACGCTTCCAAAAGGTGGCTTGCCGACAAGACGGACCGACGACGTGCCGCGGCCCAGGACAGACCACTTGCTCCTGACAACACCCCGACGCGTCCGCCCCGATACCTCCGCCCCCCCACCACTTCCACCCCCGACACCTCCGCGTTGACTCACATCCCCCGCGCTGCCAAGCTTGGGCGCCATGAACATACGGCGCGTCATGAATCGCTGGTGGTGGCCCGGCTGACCGGGCGGCCCTGCATTCGCGCGCGCAATCCAGCATCGAGGGTCGCCACCGGGAGGTGGACGGCCCTTTTGTTTGCCTGTACCCCTCGTCCTTCCCCCGGTTTCCGGCATCGAAGCATCCACCGATCCATCGGAGATCGATTTGATGAGCGACAGTCAGGCCATGACCTACCAGAGCGCCGGGGGAATCGCGATCACGCGCACCGCCCGGACCGAACCACGGGCGGACGGGATCGATATGCTCCCGGCCGCACTCGACGAGCGCCTCGGCGTACTGCTCACGTCGTCGTTCGAATATCCGGGGCGCTACACGCGCTGGGATATGGGCTTCTGCGATCCCGCGCTCTCGTTCACGGGGAGGCAGCGGAGCTTCGAGGTGCGAGCGTGCAACGAGCGCGGCGCGGTGCTCATCCCCGCCGTGGCGTCGGCGCTCAGGGACTGCGACGCGGTCGAGACGCTCGAATCGGACGCGCACGCCGTGACCGGGTCGGTCCGCCTCTCGTCCGAATGGTTCCCCGAGGAGCTGCGCAGCAAGCAGCCCACTCTCTTCTCGGTCGTGCGCGCGCTCATCGACCTGTTCCGCAGCCCCGAGGACGCCCATCTCGGACTCTACGGCGCGTTCGGCTACGAGCTCGCCTTCCAGTTCGACCCCATCCGGCTCACGATGCCGCGCGACGAGACCGAGCGCAACCTCGTGCTCTTCCTGCCCGACGACATCCTGATCGTGGACCACCGCCGCGAGGCCGCCACCCGCTATCGCTACGAGTTCGAGGTGGGAGGCAGGAGCACCGACGGTCTCGCGCGCGCAGGCAGCCGGACTCCGTACATGGGCGCCGATTCGGTGGAACGCGAGTGCGATCACGCTCCCGGGGAGTACGCGGCAACCGTGCGCGACGCCATCGAGGCATTCCGGCGAGGTGACCTCTTCGAGGTCGTCCCCGGCCAGATGTTCTTCGAGCCCTGCGCCGCTCCGCCCTCCGAGGTCTACCGGCGGCTGCGGGAACGCAATCCCGCCCCCTACGGCGCGCTGATGCACCTCGGAGAGGGGGAGTACCTCGTCGCCGCCTCGCCCGAGATGTACGTGCGGGTCGAGGGCCGGCGCATCGAGACCTGTCCCATTTCCGGAACCATCGCGCGCGGCGCCAACGCCATCGGGGATGCGCGCCAGATTCGCGCCCTGCTGAACTCGGAGAAGGAGGAGTCCGAGCTCACCATGTGCACCGACGTGGACCGCAACGACAAGTCGCGGGTGTGCGAAGCGGACAGCGTGCAGGTCATCGGGCGCCGCCAGATCGAGATGTACTCGCGGCTCATCCACACCGTCGACCACGTGGAGGGACGACTGCGCGAGGGCTACGACGCCCTCGACGGCTTCCTCGCCCACACCTGGGCGGTCACCGTCACCGGGGCGCCGAAGCAGCACGCGATCCAGTTCATCGAGGACCACGAGCACTCGCCGCGGCGCTGGTACGGCGGCGCCATCGGCTTCCTGGGGTTCGACGGCAACATGAACACCGGCCTCACCCTGCGCACGATGCGGGTCAAGGACGGGGTGGCGGAGGTTCGGGCGGGAGCGACGCTGCTCTACGGGTCCGACCCCGAGGGCGAGGAGGCGGAGACGCGGTTGAAGGCGTCGGCGCTGCTCGACGCGATCCGGCACGGCGACGGGGTGGCCCGAACCCGCGTGGAGGCAGTTGCCGATCGGCACGGCGAAGGGCGTCGGGTGATCATGGTCGATCACGAGGACTCCTTCGTGCATACGCTCGCCGGCTACTTTCGGCGCACCGGCGCCGAGGTGATCACCTACCGCTCGGGCTTTCCGCGACAGCGCATCGCCGAGGAGCGACCGGATCTGGTGCTGCTCTCGCCCGGCCCCGGCCGTCCGGAGGACTTCGGCCTCGGCGAGACGATTGGCGCAACGCTCGCGGCCGGCATCCCGCTGTTCGGCGTCTGCCTCGGGCTGCAGGGCATCGTGGAGTTCTACGGTGGCCGCCTGTCGGTGCTGCCGGCGCCGATGCACGGCAAGCCGTCGATGGTGAACGTGCGCGGCGGGCGGCTGTTCGAGGGCCTGCCCGAACGGTTCGAGGGCGGGCGCTACCACTCGCTCTACGCCGACCGCGGCACCTTCCCCGACGCGCTCGCGATCACCGCCGAGAGCGACGAGGGCATCGTGATGGCGGTCGAGCACCCGGAGTTGCCGGTCGCGGCGGTGCAGTTCCATCCGGAGTCGATTCTGACTCTGGACGAGGACGCGGGAATGACCGTGGTCACGAACGTAGTGCGGGGGCTCGGCCGATAGAAACAGGAATGCGTGATCGGGTGGGCGCGTGGTTACGTGGTCACGACCGTAGTGCGGAGGCTCGGCCGATAGGGACGCGGGCCTGACGGATAAGGAGTCGCCATGACGGACACGATTGGACTTCTCCATCCCGGAGAGATGGGGGCGAGCGTCGGAGCGGCCGCCCGCGGGAACGACGGGCAGGTTCTGTGGGCCTCGGAGGGGCGCGGCCCCGAGACTCGCGCCCGAGCCGCCGAGGCAGAACTGACCGACGTGGAGACCCTGTCTGCCTTGGTGGAGCGCAGCCGCATCATTCTCGGCGTGTGTCCGCCCCACGCCGCGACCGAGGTGGCCCGCGCCGTGGCCGGGCAGCGCTTTTCCGGCACCTACGTGGACGCCAACGCCGTGTCTCCGGCTACCGTCCGGGACATCCAGCGAATCGTCGAGACGGGCGGAGCGAGCTTCGTGGACGGTGGAATCATCGGTCCGCCGGCCCTGACGCGGGGGACGACCCGCCTGTACCTGTCCGGCACCGAGTCCGCGCGGGTGGCAGCCTGTTTCCGCCGCGGCCCTCTGGAGGCGCGGGTCCTCGACGGTCCGCCGGGGGCGGCGTCGGCGCTCAAGATGGCGTACGCGGCCTGGACCAAGGGCTCGGCCGCCCTGCTCATCGCGATCCGGACGCTCGCAATCCACGAGGGCGTCGACGCCGCGCTGATCCGCGAGTGGGAGCTGTCGCAGTCCGCACTGCCCGGCCGTTCCGCCGGCGCGGTGCGGTCCAACGCCCGCAAGGCGTGGCGCTTCAGCGGCGAGATGGAGGAGATCGCCGACACCTTCGCCGCCACCGGCCTGCCGGACGGCTTTCACCGCGCCGCGGCGGAAATCTACCGGCGAATGACCGACTACAAGGACGCGGCGCACGTCCCTTCGGTCGAAGAGGTCGCGAGCCGGATGCCGGCGGGGGCGGCTCCACACGAGGTCACCGCTGCACGGTGAGCCGCTTGCGGATCGTCGATGCGGCACGCCCGATCAAGCAGGTACGCGCGCCTCCTCCAAGTTATCTCGACAACATCCTGAGGATGTGGCGCGCCAATCGATCGTTGATTTCGCGATGGCGAGGAACCGGCTGGGAGAATCTGGTGACGGGATTCTGATACCAATCATGCTTTCCGCCGTGACGGATGAACACTGCACCCCTGTCGTTCAATGGCCCGAATCAGATCACGACGCTTCCCGCCACGTTCAACGTCCCGTGACGACGGACATGAGGAATCTCCCCACCCGCCAGATCGTCATACAGGCTGAGCAGATGGTCCTTGAGGTCGACCAGTGACTCGCCCTGGGTCACGTAGTCAGGAAACTCGTCGAGGTAACCCAGCCAGAAATCTCCATCCTGCCAATAGGTGAATCCAAGTGGAGAGAGATGATCCGGGGTTACGCTCTTCGGTGTCGTGACTGAAGGTTGCGGTCGGTCGCTCTGCATGATTGCGAATCCTCCGGCGAGATTCGAGGGAATATCCGTGACGGGCGGCGGAGTCAAGTGATTCCTTCCTGCGCTCGCCTCACACCGCTGAGCAGGTCAGCCCAGCCGATCGAATCCACTCTCGATTATCGCCCCTCGTTCCCAAACCCATCGTCGACAACCACGTCAAGAAGCGTCGGTCCGTCACGGCGGGTGGATTCCGCGATGGCGGGACCAATGTCGTCCGGGTCGGTGATCTGCATCGCGGTCGCGCCCATCGAACGGGCGAGTCCGACGAAGTCGATCGGGGGGTCCTTGAACTCCATGCCCGTGTACTGCTCCACGCCGTGGAACGACTTCAGCCGCTCCTTGATGATGCGGTAGCCGCCGTTGTTGGCGATGACGTAGGTGATCGGCAGCTTCGCGTTGGCGGCGGTCCATAGTGCCTGGATGCTGTACATGGCGCTGCCGTCGCCGATGACGGCCACTACCGGCCGGTCGGGCAGCGCGAGCTGCACGCCCACCGCCCCGGCCATCGCGAAGCCGATGCCGCCGCTGCCGAGGCCGAAGTACGCCTTGGTCTCGCGGAACGGATAGAGCGCCGGCAGGGCGCGCGCGCTCACGATTCCTTCCTCGACGATGACCGCCTCTTCCGGCAAGGCATCGACGATTCGGAGCATCGCCAGATCAGGGCGCATCGGGCGGATTCCGGCACCCGACAGCGCTCGGGCCCGGGCGCCATCGCGCTTCGCCGACCAGTTCGATTCGCGCAGCGCTGCGATGGCGGCGGCCGCCCCTTTCGCACCCTCGGGTCCGCGCTTGCGTTCGATCAGAGGCGCCAGGGCTGCGAGTGTTTCCTTCACGTCGGCGCGGAGCGCAATCTCGGCCGGGTAGTTCTTCCCCATCTCCCAATCGCGGAGTCCGAGCTGGACGACGGTCATCCCTTCGGGCATCGGGTCCAGCTTGTTGTACACGGCCATGCGCAGCACGTCCGCACCGATGCAGAACATCAGGTCGTAGGGGGAGAGCGTGTTGCGGACATCGCGCTGGTCGCGGGTGAGCGCGCCCATGAATGCAGGGTGCTCGGAGAGGAAGTGGGCGCCGTCGCACACCGTCTGCTGGTAGACTGGTGCGCCCAGCGCTTCGGCGAGCGCCGCGGCTTCATCGAGGGCGCCCGCGGTCGCGATCTCGTGGCCGGCCACGATGACCGGGCGCCGCGCCGCAAGCAGCCGGTCCGCGAGGCGATCGAGCGCCGCGTCGCTCGGCCGGCCCGCGGTGTCGACCCGGGTGGGGTTGCCGAGCTCGAGCGCGTCCTGCTCGTTGAGGATGTCGCCCGGGAGCGAGATGAACACCGGTCCGGTCGGCGGCGTCATCGCGACCTTCGCGGCGCGGTGCACGATGCGTGGCAGGTCCTGGAGCCGCGTGACCTCCACCGCCCACTTCACGAGCGGCTGCGCGATCGGCACCAGCGGGTCGTAGAGCATCGGCTCGGTGAGCCCGTGCCCCTGCTCCTGCTGTCCGGCGGTGACGACGATCGGAGAGCCCATCCACTTCGCGTTGTAGAGCGAGCCCATGGCGTTGCCGAGTCCGGGGGCCACGTGCACGTTGCAGGCGCTGAGGTCCCCCGAGGCGCGCGAGTAGCCGTCCGCCATCGCCACCACCAGCGCCTCCTGCAGCGCCATCACGTACCGGATGGCCGGCCGGTCCGGAAGTGCGGCCATGACCGGAAGCTCGGTGGTGCCGGGGTTCCCGAACAGGTGCGACACCCCTTCGCTCTCAAGCAGTGCGAGGAAGGCTTCGCGGCCGAAGATGGTGTTCATGGCGTCGGGCATGGGGTGGGGCATGGTGTCCGGTGCTCCGTCTCGTGCGGTGGGGTGCGGAAATTGAGCCACATTTCGGTCGAGGCGTCCTTGGGAGCGCGGGCATCCTGCCCGCAACGGGCCGGAGGCCCGCGATTGTCCACGCGGTCAAGATGCCTGCGCTTCCCGGGAAAGGCACAACATGCCTCATCGATCCGAGGCGACGCCCTGCTGGCCACTCGTGGTCGGTACCGTCTCAAGCCCTGTCGATGGTCCGGTCCAGTACCCAGTTCGCGAACGAGTGCACCACCGGCTCGTGCACCGAGAGGCGCCCCGGCGCCGCCGCCGCTGATTCCAGACCGGCTTGCTGGCGCTCCGAGATCGCGTTGTCCTCGGGGATCGACCGGTCCCAGCGCTTGTAGTACTTGCCGACGTGCTCGTCGAAATCGGGACGGGCCACCGTCGATGCCGGGAAGCAGGAACCCTGGATCACGCGGCACCGGGCCGGGCCGTCCGGAATCGTCTGCAGCCACCACATGCAATCCTTCGTGGTGCCGAAGAACGTCGTGGGGTAGAGGACGGTGAACGAGCTGCCGGTCGCCGGACGCCCCGTCAGACCTTCCACGTGCGGAAACGGCGTCGTGTCCTCGGGGAGGACGGCGATGGTGCCATCGCTCTCCATGTGGATGGAGTCCCACTCGCCGATGGTCTCGAGCGGATCGGTCTCCTGCAATCCGATCGAGCTCCGGTGCACGGTCGGCGTGTGGTAGTCCTCCATCGCGTTCTCGATGTAGATCTTCCAGTTGCAGTCGAGGTCGTAGTGCTTGCGGCGCACGAGCTCGAACGTCTCGAATCGATAGGGCCCGAATTCCTCCGGCATGTCGCCGAGCCACGTGTCGAGATCGGGGCACTCGTCGGAGAAGCACACGAAGATGAATCCCGCCCAGATGCCGAGCCGGATCGGGGCGAGGCCGTTGCCTTGCTTGTCGAACCCGCGGGTCTTCTCCATGCCGCGACAGCCGAACAGTGATCCGTCGAGCCGGTAGGTCCAGGCGTGGTAGGGGCAGATGATGGCGCGGCAATTCCCGGAGTCGTCGAGCAGCCGGGTGCCGCGGTGGCGGCAGGTGTTCGCATGAGCGCGGACCTCGCCGTCCTCTCCGCGCACCACGATCGCGGACTGGCCGCACAGATCGAACACGCGGTAGTCGCCGGGGTTCGGGATCTCGTCGGCCCGGCCGACGAGGTTCCAGCTCTCGAGAAGAATTTTCTCGACCTCGCGCCGGTAGAAGGCATCGGAGGTGTAGCACCACGGCGGCAGCGACACCGCGTCGAGCAGGGGGCGGCGGACGCCGTCGTAGTGGCTTGGGTCGAAGATGTCGGTCATCGGTGCGGAAGTCCCCCTCGAGTACGCGCGGGCATCGTGCAAAAGCGACGCGGAGCGGTCAAGCAAGGGCACGGGATGTGTCGTTGCCGGACGATGACGAGGTGCTCGCCCGCCTTCGCGCGATCATGGCGTAAACGGCGAGTCGGGGGTTCGGCGGAATTTTCGGAGGCCCGATCCCGTCCAGCGGTCTGCGCGCAATTCAACCGGGCTTCTGCTACAAGGTTCGCCCGTGCCGTGGCCGGTCGCAGGCGGCTACCTCGCTTGCGGCACAGTCTTGTGCCAACTGGGAGAGACAGACCGTGATCGACGTCATTCTCGCTGGTGGAGAAGTCATCGACGGTTCGGGACGCAAACCGTTCCGGGCCGACATCGGAATTCGAGACGGTCGCATCGCGTGCATCGGCGACCTCTCCGACATCCAGCCGACCGAACGCGTCGAGCTGAACGGCCTCGCGGTATGCCCCGGGTTCGTCGACCTGCACACGCACTCCGACTTCACGCTGCTGGTCAACGGGAAGGCGGAGAGCCAGGTCCACCAGGGCGTCACCACCGAGGCGGTCGGACAGTGCGGCCACAGTTGCGCGCCGGTCGCCCGCGCCGGCGACGCCCGGCACGGCGCCATCGGCTACTCCGACGACTGCCACGTCGACATGGGCTGGCAGAGCTTCGGCGACTACCTCGAACGCCTCGATGCGAGCGGCCTCGGGGTCAACGTGGCGGCGTTCGTGGGACACGGCGCGATCCACCGCGCGGTGATGGGCGACGCGCTTCGCGCGCCGGACATCGACGAGACCGAGCGCATGGCCGAGCTGCTCGGCGAGGCGTTCGACCAGGGGGCGTACGGCTTCTCGACCGGACTGGAGTACTGGCCCGGAAAGATCTGCGCGCCGGAGCACATCATTCCGCTGTGCGAGGTCGCGGGGCGCCGGGACCGGCTGTACGCGACGCACGTGCGCAACCGCGACCTGCACTACGACCTCGGTTTCGGGGAAGCGCTGTGCACGGCGCGAAACGCCTCGGCGCGCCTCCAGATCTCGCACATCCAGCCGAAATACGGCGCCCCCGCGCACGCGATGGCGCACAGCCTGGAGATGATCGAGTCGGTGCGGCGCCAGGGGGTCGACGTCGCGTTCGACGTCATCCCCCACGACTGGGCCCATACGCTGATCAGCGCCATCCTGCCTTCGTGGGCGCAGGAAGGCGGCGCTCCAGCAATCCTCGAACGACTGAAGGACCCGAATACGCGAGAACGCATGAAGCGCAATCCCAAGCATATGTGGCGGCTGGTCACCGACGAGCGCTGGGACAGGATCGCGCTCATGAACAGCGAGGAAAACCCGGACCTGGTGGGCGAGACCTTTGCCGACATCGCCCGGATGCGCAACACCTCGCCGTTCGATGCGGCGCTCGACCTGATCGAGGAAGAGGGCGAGGGCATGGGCAGCCTGCTCTGGACCTCGCACAGCTTCAGCGACGACGACATCGAGCTGTGCCTTCGCCAGCCGGAGTGCGTCGTGATATCCGACACGCTGGCCCTTGCTCCGTACGGCGCTCTCGCGAACTACGTGGGGTCGATATCCGGCTATGGATGGGCGGCTCGGTTCCTGGAGCTGTACATTCGCGAGCGCCGGGTCCTGTCGCTCGAGGAAGGCATCCGGCGCATGACGTCGTTGCCGGCCGAGCGTCTGGGGCTCACCGACCGCGGACTGCTGCGGCCCGGGCTCGCGGCCGACGTCACCGTGTTCGACAAGGCGACGGTAGAGAGTCGTTGTACGATCAAGGAACCCCGGGCCTATGCGGGCGGGATCGTCCACGTGCTGGTGAACGGCCGGTTCGCGATGCGCGACGGGGCACGCACGGAGATGGACAACGGCTCCGTGCTGCGCCCTTGAAGTACTCGAGTTGGAAGGGTTGTTGAACCATTCACGCAAACGACAGAGGGAGACTGGTTAATGAGAAGCACACTTGTACATGCACGCGCCTTGCGGGGCGTGCGCACGAACACTGCGACATTGCTGGCGGCGGCATGCTTGGCGCTGACGTCCGTCGCGGCCGGCGCCCAGGAGAAGGGCGGCTCGATGACGTATCTGTCGAGCAACATCCCGGGCCTCAATCCGCTGCACTCCGCGTTCGAGGTCGGGCTGGTGTCGTCCCAGATCTTCGCGAGCCTCGTCAGGCTCGGCGAGGACAACCGTCCCATCCCCTACTTGGCCGAGTCGTTCTCGGTCTCGGACGACGGACTGGCCTACACCTTCAATCTCGCGAAGAACGCGACGTTCCACGACGGCAAGCCGGTGACCGCCGCCGATGTGGCCTTCTCGCTCGGAGTCGTCCAGAAGCATCACCGGTTCGGGCCGCAGATGTTCGGACCGGTGGAGAAGGTGGAGACGCCCGATGACCACACCGTCGTCTTCCGCCTCTCGAAGCGCCACGGTCCGCTGCTGGTGGCCGCGACGACGCCGCGCCAACTCCCGATCATGCCGAAGCACGTCTATGGCGAAGGCGACTTCATGAAGCACCCGGCGCACAAGAACCCGGTGGGCTCCGGTCCGTTCGTCCTCAAGGAGTTCAAGACCGACCAGTACTACATCGTCGAGCGGAATCCGAACCACTTCGTCGAGGGCAAGCCGCATCTCGACCAGATCATCTACAAGCTGGTGAAGGACAAGACGGCGCGCAGAATCGGGCTGCAGAGGAACGAGTTCCAGCTCGCCGACGCGAGCGGCGTCATGCGCCTCACCGACATCGACGAGTTCAAGAAGGTCGAGCATCTGGCGCTCACGGAGATGAAGAGCGTCTCGGGCAGCTCCATCGTGCTGGAGTTCAACAACCGCGAGGGGCCGCTCAGCAACAAGCTGGTGCGCCAGGCGATCGCCTACGGCATCGACCGGGCCTACATCTCCAACGTGCTGCACGCCGGCTACACCAAGCCCTCGCAGGGACCGCTGCCGTTCACCAACATCTTCGACAACCCCGACATCACCGGCTATCCGTATGACGTCGACAAGGCCAACGCCCTGCTCGACGAGGCCGGATACCCCGCGGGCGACGATGGGGTCCGCTTCGAGCTCGGACTGATCTACATCGGCCAGCCGTTCCGGCCCGACCTCAACTCGGTGCCCGGCGAGTACATCGCGCAGACGCTGAAGAACATCGGCATCAAGGTGAACCAGGAGCCGATGGCCGGATTCGCCGCCTGGGGCAAGCGGATCGCGGCGTGGAACTTCGACATGTCGCTGAACTGGCCGGGCGACAAGGTCGACCCGGCGGTCGGCGTGAGCCGGCTCTATGTCTGCGACAACATCAAGAAGCAGGCGTATACCAACACCTCCGGCTACTGCAAGGAGGAGGTGGACGCGCTGTTCGCGCAGGCGGCCGAGGAGGCGGACTTCGACAAGCGCCAGGCGCTCTATGACGAGGTCTCCGAGATCCTGATCGAGGACATGCCGATGAACTGGCTGTTCGACGTCGTCGGCCAGTGGTTCCATCACAAGGACATGTACCTGCCGTCCTACGGGTGGGGCGAGGCGTGGGACCTGGTCTACTGGAAGACGCCGCAGTAGCAGGGCTTTCCATCGCCGAGTGACGGTGCGCCCACTCCACGGACCGGAGTGGGCGCATTTGCTTCCGGCGTTGCTGCGGGAAATGCCGCCGCTTGCCGAACAAACGCATCCATGGTCGGTCTGTGAGCAAGCCGCCGGAGCGCTCTGAATCATGACGAAAGCCATCGTCGAGAGACTCCTGTTCGGAATCGTCCTGATCGTGGCGGTCGTGGTGCTGGACTTCCTCCTGCTCCAGCTCGCCCCCGGTGACGTCGTCGACACCATCATGACCGAGGCGGGGGGCGGCGACCCCGAGCTCGCGGCCGCCATCCGTGCCGCA
>JAJDUQ010000003.1 GCA_022826505.1 Gammaproteobacteria bacterium | reverse complement strand
GCCCCCCGCCCCCCCCCCCCCCCCCCCCCCCCCCCCCCCCCCCCCCCCCCCCCCCCCCCCCCCCCCCCCCCCAAGCGCAGTGCCTGTCCTGGAGCCGATCTACCCAACCCTACTACCGGCCGTCCGCGCGTGTCAAGGCGGATTTTGGGGCTATGGAGTGCGCGGCGCGCGACCGCTGGATCGGCTCGGATGGGGCTGGGGGCGCTCGCCACGTGACTCCAAACGAACCGTCTCCGGAGGAACCAGCCCGGTTCCGCCGGGCGGTTTCTCGTGTGTGCGTCGGCGCGCGCTCCGATTCGAGGCGGCCGATGTATCATCCGACGCTCGCGGCGACGGCATCGAGAACCGGGAGCCGGCTTCGGACCGGGGAGACGCGATGGGCGGTGGGCGACATTCCCCGGCCGGGTGAATGGGTGGGCGATGCCATGCCTGAAGTCCGCCCGCGGGACGGGTCATCGAGATGAGTCTCGAATCGTGCATTGCGTTCGTGACGGGTCGGCGATGGCTGACCATTCTGCTCTCCCTGCTGGTCATGCTCGCCCTCGCCGCCGGCTTGCGGCACCTCGTCGAGGTCGACGTCGACGTCCGTAACCACTTCAGCGCGGACGACCCGCACATCGTCGCCCTCGAACGGCTCGAGGACACCTACGCGCTCTCCGACGCGGCGCTCGTCGCCATGGCGCCGAAGGAGGGCACCATCTTCACGCGCGAAGCGCTCGTCGCCCTCGAAGAGCTGACCGAGCAGCTCTGGCAGACGCCCTGGGTGACCCGCGTCGATTCCATCACGAACTACTCGCACAGCGAAGGCCGCGAGGACGAGCTGATCGTCGAGCCGCTTGTCGACGACGCGGGATCGTTGAGCGACGACGATCTCGAACGGATCGAGAGAATCGCGCTCGGCGTCGAGGAGATCGCCGGGCGCTTCGTGTCCCGGGACGGCCGGGTCGCCGGGCTGGTGGTCAGTGTCGCGCTCCCCGAGGATCGGCAGCTCGGCAAACAGGAGGTCACCGACTTCCTCTCCGCCACCGCCGCCGAGGCGCGGAAGAAGCGCCCGGCCTTCGAGTACCACCTTACCGGCGAGCTCGTCCTCAATCGCGCCATGCGCGACGCAATCAACGAGGAGACCGCCATCCTCGCTCCCATCGCGCTCGGGACGATGCTGCTCGTCGCCGTCGTTCTGCTGCGCTCGATATGGGGAACGGTCGCGATTCTCCTGATGATGATTGCGGTCATGCTCTCCGCCCTGGGGTTCACGGGCTGGACCGGCATGAAGCTGTTCGGGGAGAGCGCGGCGGCGCTCTTCGTCCTGATGGCGGTCACCGTCGCGCATTCCGTCCATGTCATCGAGGGAATGGCGGCGGGTCTGCGGCAAGGAATGGACCGCGGCCAGGCGGCCGCGCATTCCCTCGAGATCAATGCGTGGCCGGTATTCCTTACCTCGCTCACCACCGCGATCGGTTTCTTGAGCCTCAACTTCGCGGAGATGCCGCCGTTCAAGGTCATGGGGAACATCGTCGCGTTCGGCGCCCTCTGCGCCTTCGTCTACTCGGTGACCCTTCTCCCCGCTTTCCTGTCGGTCGTCCCCCTGCGGGTCCGGCCGTTGCGCGAGGGAGAAACGAATCCCTTCGATCGTCTGGGCCGGTTCGTCGTCTACTGGCGCACGCCCCTGCTGTGGGGCTTCGCGGTTGTCACCGTCGTGCTCGTCGCCGGCATCTCGCGGATCGAGCTCAAGGAGAACTGGCTGGAGCTTCTGGACGAGAGCTATGAGTTCCGGCGGTCCACGGACTTCATCAGCGAGAACTTCACCGGGGTCGAGTCGTACGAGTACTCGCTCGATTCCGGGCGAGAGGGCGGCGTCACGGACATCGAGTTCCTGCGCCGGGTCGACGCCTTCGCCGAGTGGTATCGGTCGCAGCCGGAGGTGGCCCACGTCTTCGGCGTTGCCGACATCATGAAGCGCCTGAACCGGAACCTGCACGGCGACGATCCGGATTACCACGTGCTTCCGGACGACTCCGACCTCGCCGCGCAGTATCTGCTGCTCTACGAGTTCTCTCTTCCGGTCGGCCGCGACCTCAACAATCTCATCGATGTCGACCGGGCGACAACGCGGGTGACGGTCGTGCTGAAGAGCCTCTCCACCCGCGAGAAGATCGAGCTCGACGAGCGCGCGCAAGCCTGGTTCCGCGAGAACGCTCCCGGCCTGGAATCGGGGGCCACGGGGGTTGCGGTCGTCGGGGCTCGATCGATTCAGAGGAACATCGAAGGCATGTTGCTCGGCACCATCGTGGCGATGGCCATCGTGTCCCTGCTCCTGCTCCTCATCTTCAGGAGCGTGCGTCTCGGCCTGATCAGCTTGGTGCCCAACTTCGCTCCGGCCGCCATGGCGATGGGCCTGTGGGGATACGTGGTGGGAGAGGTGGGGGTCGCGGCGTCGGTCGTTACCGCCATCGCGTTCGGCATCATCGTGGACGACACGATCCACTTCATGACCAAGTACGTTCGCGCGAGGAAGAGCGGAAAGCTGCCGTCGGAGTCGGTGCAGTCCGCCTTTCACTTCGTGGGCAAGGCGTTGGTGGCGACCACCGTCGTGTTCGCGCTGGGATTCATGGTGTTCGGCGCGTCGGGGATGGCGACCAACCAGGCGCTCGGTCTCCTGGTGGGGATAACCGTCATCGTCGCCCTGGTGGCGGATTTCCTGTTCCTGCCGCCCTTGCTGATGGCGCTCGACGGGACCAGGGAAACGACCGAGGAGATCAGATTCCGCCTCCGGCGCTCGTAGCGATCGGGCCCGCGTGGTTCGATGCCATGGAGCGACTTCGGGTGGCCCGGGCGCCGCGCGTCCCGGCCCGCGCTCGCCGGCCCGGGGCGAGGGTCGTGCTAGCATGCACGAAGAGGATCCGGGGAAGGTGAAGGAGATGACACGGTCCCGTCGCTTCCCGTGCACCGCCGTTGATTTCCCGCCTTCCCCGCTCCGTTGTGATGGCCACCGACAGGAGCAGACGGTGACTCGTTCCTCCCCCTCCCACCCGGTGCTCGCGCTGCACGGGATCCTTCTCGCCGCCCTCGTCTGGGCGGCGGGGCCGTCGACCGGCCACGCGCAAAGCGCCGAGGAAACCGGGCTCCGGATCGCGACCGAAGCCCGTGAACGCCAGAAGGGCTTCGGCAACTTCACCGCGAGCCTGGCGATGATCCTGCGCAACAAGCGGGGACAGGAGAGCCGGCGCGAGATCCGCCTGAAGGTCATCGAGGCCGAGGACGACGGCGATCGAACCATGTTCGTGTTCGACCGCCCGCGCGACGTCAAGGGCACCGCGTTTCTCGTCCACGCCCACAAGACCGAGGCGGACGACCAGTGGCTCTATCTTCCCGCCCTGAAACGGGTCAAGCGCATCAGCTCCTCCAAGCAGTCCGGCTCCTTCATGGGCAGCGAGTTCTCCTACGAGGACATGGGCGCCACCGAGGTGGAGAAATACACCCACCGGTTCCTGCGCAACGAGCCCTGCGGCGAGCTGGAGTGCACCGTTTCCGAGCGCATCCCGGTCGGCCGGGATTCGGGGTACTCCAAGCAACTGGTCTGGCTCGATGAGGAAGAGCTTCGCACCATGCAGATCCAGTACTTCGACCGCAGGGGCGCGCATCTCAAGACGATGGTCGTCGAGGACTACGAGAAGTACCTCGATCGCTTCTGGCGGGGCAGCAAGCTGACGATGACGAACCATCTCACGGGAAAGAGCACCGTGCTGCTCTGGTCGGACTACGAGTTCGGGACCGACCTCGACGCCGGCGACTTCACCAAGACGGCGCTCCGGCGGCAGCGGTAGCGCCAAGCGGCGCACCAGGGGGACAATCGGTTCATTGGTGACTCACGAAACAGCAGTTGGAACGGGCCGGGGGGCGTCCGCGCTGAGTCTGCCGGAAGAGCTGCTGCTGGCGCTGCTGGACGAAGAGAGCGGTTATTTTCGTCAGGTACCCGGCTGGAATCTGAACTGTGCAATGGTCGGCGCGGCGCTGGGTGAACTGGCGCTGCTCGGTCGCATCGACACCGATCCGGAGTCTCTGACTATGTTGGATGCGACCGACACCGGTCGTCCGCTGCTCGACCCGATCTTGCGGGAGATCGCGGCCGAAACGGAACCACACGATGCCCGCTACTGGGTTGAGCGGCTTGCTCCACAGTCCGATTCGGTAATCTCCCAAGCGCTGGACGGGCTCGTCCGGCGACAGATTCTCGACCTCCACCCGGGCGATTTCTATACCTTCACCAAGCGCCAGCGGCCGGGCGAAACACCGCCAGGAGAAGACCAACTGGCGGGCGAGTTCGTAAAGACCCGGCTGATCAGGGTCATCTTCACGGACGAAATTCCGGGTCCGCGCGACGTGATTATTACCGGCCTCGTCAATGCCTGCCACCTGTTCCATCTGATGTATCAGATCGACGAGGAAGAGGAAGAACGGATTCGGCTCGTCTGCAAGATGGACCTGATTGGCCAGGCGATTGCGGCAGCGGTGAGCCAGAGCATCCTCGCGCCCGCGCTTCGCCGGCCCTCGCTGACCAAGCCGATTCCAACCGTGTCCCTGCGTGATCTGGTGTTCAATCGCGAACTTCGAGAAGGAAGGCTGCCGGCAGGGTTCGCCAATCTGGCCGACAAGTACGGTCCGGTGTTCGAGCTTCGGCTCCCGTTCCGCCAGAATCTGATTGTCCTGGCAGGGTTGAAGACGAATGAATGGGCCCATCGCAAGGGGCGGGTGTTCTTGCGATCGAAGGAGTACTTCGAGGGTGTCGACAAGGCGTATGGCGTGTCGCGCTCAATGCACTCGATTGACGGTGCCGACCACTTCCGCTTTCGCAAGTCGCTGAATACCGCCTACTCTCGCAGGACATTGACCAAGCGTCTGGACGAGGTCTATCACCTGGCCCGCACGCACATGGCGAGTTGGGACGTCGGCGCCACAATGCCGGTGCAGGTGATGCTGCGACCATTCGTGAATGCGCAGACTTCACCGCTCCTGGCCAACATTGACACCCAGGCCGAGATTGTCGAAGCGCTCGAATACAAGGTACGGGTGCTCAATGTAGGCATCATCAAGATGATGCCGCGATTCATGCTCAAGACCCCGTCGATGCGCCGCCGGGCGAAGGCCATGCAACAGATCGTGGACCGCATGCAAAGGACGCATACGACCGCGCAACGGGTCGGGAAACATGAGGACGTGGTGGACGCGTATCTGGCCCTGCACGCGTCCGATCCCCAATTCCTGCCCGAATCGGACCTGACGCTGCCGCTGGGGGCGATCTTGATGACCGCCATGTACATGGGCGATCAGATTGGCTTCGCCCTTTACTGGTTGCTGCAGAATCCCGAGTTGTACGAGCGAGTCACGGCTGAAGCGGACGCGTTGTGGACCGAAGGCGACCCCGGCGAGGATGACTTCAGTCCGGACCGGATCGACGTGACCCACCGAGTGCTGATGGAGGCTCTGCGGATGTCGCCGATCGTGCCCATGTCGATGCGCACGGTGATGAATACCTGCGTGGTGGAGGGTTACGAGTTGCCGGTCGGGGCGCAGCTCGTGATTGCGCAGACGGCCGCGCACTACTCGGAAGAGGCGTTTCCCGATCCGTGGAAGTTCGACATTGACCGCTACGTGCCCCCGCGAAACGAGCACATGAGCAGAGGCTACGCGCCCTACGGGCTGGGCACGCACTCATGCCTCGGGAGCCGCTGGGCCGACTTGCACATTGTGATCAACCTGCTGATGCTCACACATTACTTCAAGATCGAGCTGGCCCGCCCCTACACGCGGCTGCCGATGGATCCGTTGCCCTCACAGTCGCCCGGCAACAAGCTCAAGTTCAGGCTCGCCGAGCAGCGGCACGAAATTCGAGTCTGAGTTCGCTGCGCCCGCTCCTCCAGCGCCCGGTCTGGTCTGCGATTCGGGAATCGAGCCTTTCGCAATGAAATCACCTGGCGGCGGACGACCTCACCCCGTACGGGTGATCACGGGAGCAAGCGGGCATATCGGCGGGGTCCTCGCGCGGGCCCTGGCCGACCGGTACGGGCCCGGTCGGATCCGCGCGATCTACCGGGAGCGTCGAGGCACGGCGGCGGACCTGGATATCGCATGGGTCAATGGCGACATCCTGGACAAGGAATCGCTGATCGCCGCCTTCAAGGGCGCAGAGGCCGTGTTTCATCTGGCCGCGCTGGTCTCGATCGATGCCGTCAGGGCGCAGGAGTTCCATCGCACGAATGTCGTGGGCACACGCAACGTCGTGGAGGCGGCCCTTGCATGTGGCGTACGGCGCCTGGTTCACGTTTCCTCGATCCACGCTTACGACCCACACCCGTTGGACGAAGTTCTCGATGAGAGTCGCCGTCCTGCGGATGGCCCGCATCATGGTCCGTACGACCGTTCGAAAGCTGCCGGCGAAGTGGAAGTCCGGCGCGGCATCGACCGGGGCCTCGATGCCGTGATCCTGAATCCGACCAGTGTGATCGGCCCTTACGACGGCGGGCCGTCCCATATGGGACAGGTCTTTCTCGACCTCTACCGCAGGCGGATTCCCGCGCTGATCGCAGGCGGCTACGACTGGGTCGACGTGCGGGATGTCGTGGCGGCCACGATGGCCGCCGAGACGAAGGCGAGATGTGGCGAGAACTACCTCGTCTCCGGCCACTGGCACACCGTGCGCGAATTGGCCGAGATCTCTCGGCAGGCGACCGGTGTCGCCGCACCCCGTCTCCAGTTCCCGTTGTGGGTCGCCCGGTTATGGGCACCCTGCCAGGTCGTTCTGGATCGATGTCGCGGCCGCCGGCCGCTCTACACGCCGGCGGCCATCCGCGTCATGGCCTGCGGCAATCGGCGGATATCCAGCGCCAAGGCGCAGGCGGAGCTCGGGTTCCACCCGCGCCCTCTCGCGGAATCGGTCGAGGACACGTATCGCTGGTTCCACAAACACGGCATGCTGGGTGAAGGGGCGTGAACTGACCGAGGAACAACTGCACGCGATGCTGGTGTGGGCTGTCCTCGCGATGGCGGTCCTGACGTGCCTGTACCTGTTCCGTAGAGCTGCACCGTACGGGCGCCATTACGCGGGCGCGGGCTGGGGACCGCACATTTCCACCAGGCTCGCGTGGACCGTCATGGAACTGCCGGCGCCTGTGCTCTTCCTCGTCGTCTATCTCAACGGCAAGGGCGCGTTCCAGATCGTGCCGCTGCTGTTCCTGGCCATGTGGCAGGGCCACTATCTGAACCGGACGTTCGTCTATCCGTTTCGTGTCCGGGCACGCGGCCGGAAGACGCCCTTGCTGCTGGTTGGGTCCGGCTTTTTCTTCAATGCGATCAACGCATACATCAACGCCCGCTTCATTTCGGAATTCGGCGAGTACGCCACTGACTGGCTGGCCGACCCCCGATTCCTGATCGGGGTCGGGATTTTCCTCGGCGGGCTCGCGCTCAATCTTCACGCCGACAACACCCTCATGCGCCTGCGCCGGCCCGGCGAGACTCGCTACGCGATACCGCAGGGCGGTGGGTTCCGGTTCGTCTCGTGCCCGAACTACCTCGGAGAAATCCTCGAATGGCTTGGCTGGGCAGTCGCGACCTGGTCGTCGTGCGGCCTTGCATTCATGCTGTTCACCGCCGCCAATCTTGCGCCGAGGGCGCGGAGCAACCATCGTTGGTATCTGGAGACGTTCAGCGATTATCCGGCGCACCGCAAGGCCCTGATACCGGGCATCTACTGAGGCCTGAGAGCTTGGTCGGGAACCCTCAGGGGAGCGCCTGTTCCAGCACCCTCGCCACGTGCCACGCCGGCCGGCCCGTTCCATCGGCGATCTGGTGCCGGCAGCTCGTCCCGCCCGCGACGATCAGGGTGTCCCGATCCGCCGCCCGCACGGCCGGCAGGAGGCTCAGCTCTGCCATCGCCATCGACGTCTCGTAGTTCGCGGCCTCGTACCCGAACGCGCCGGCCATCCCGCAGCAGCTCGACTCGATGGCCTCGACTTCGAGCTCGGGCACCAGTCGGAGGGTGCGCTCGAGCGCCGGCATGACCCCGAACGCCTTCTGATGGCAATGCCCGTGCAGGAGCGCTCGCTTGCCCGCGTGCGGGCGCAAGGGAGGGCCGAGACCGCCCTCCGCGACCGCGCCGGCGACGAGTTCCTCGAACATCACGAACCGCGCATCGCCCGCCTCGCGACCGAATCCGAGGGCGAGCGCCTCGTCGCGGAACGTCAGCAGGCACGAGGGCTCGAGGCCCACGACGGGAACGCCTCGCTCGATGAAGGAGCCAAGGGCGGCGAACGTGCGCGCGAGCTCGCGCTTCGCCTCCTCGACAAGGCCGGCGGCAAGGAACGTCCTGCCGCAGCAAAGCGGGCGGCGTTCGCCGGGCGGGGGACCGGCGGGCCGCACCCGGAAACCCGCCGTCTCCAGCACCCGCACCGCGGCGCGGGCGTTCTCGGGCTCGAACCAAGTGGTGAACGTGTCGGCGAAGAGCGCCACCTCGGGACGGTCGCCCCGCGCGGCGGGCCGTCGCTCCGACCCGCCGACCTCGCTCGCGACCAGCCCGTCGCCCCGAAACGCGTCGGCGCGCCACTTGGGGAGAGTGCGTTTCGCGCTCAGCCCCAGAAGGCGTTCGGTCGCGGCCGGCAGCCCGGGAAGCCGGTCGCGGAGGTTCATCATCCACGCGAGCCGGCTCGCGACGGGAGCATAGCGGGGGAGCCAGGCGACGGCGCGGTCGCGAAAGCCGAGCGCGTGGCGTTTCCGGCGCTGATGGAGGTACTCGATCTTCATCCGCGCCATGTCGACCCCGGTCGGGCATTCGCGCCTGCACCCCTTGCACCCGACGCAAAGCGCCATCGTCTCGGCCATCGCGTCGGAGGTGAGGGCGTCGGGGCCGAGCTGGCCGGTGAGGGCGAGCCGCAGCGTGTTCGCCCGCCCGCGGGTGACGTGCCGCTCGTCCATGGTCACCCGGTACGAGGGGCACATCACCCCGGGGTTCGACTTCCGGCAGGCCCCGTTGTTGTTGCACATCTCCACCGCGCGGTCGAAGCCCCCCCACTCCGACCAGTCGAGCCCGGTCTCGACGGGGAGCGGCGCGTAGCCCGGCCGGTAGCGGAAGAGCTCCCGGTCG
>JAJDUQ010000153.1 GCA_022826505.1 Gammaproteobacteria bacterium | reverse complement strand
TCTCCGGCAGGGCATCCTGACCATCCGCGAGAGCAAGTTCGGTAAGTCGCGCCTCAACCTCTGCCATGGCACGACCGTGCAGGCCCTGGGCGACTACGCTGCCTGGCGGGACGAGCGCTGTCCCCGACCGCAATCTCCCGCCTTCTTCCTGAACGAACGCGCGAAGCGGATCGGCAAGACAAACTTCCGCATGACGTTCAGGACCCTGACGTATCAGACCGGTCTGCGGGACCCTGCGGCTTCCCGTGGACCCCGCCTTCATGATCTGCGTCATAACTCCGGAATCCGTCTTATTCCGGGATTGACACTTGGGTCTGGTGGAGAGCGGGCTCGATGGGCTCTCGATTCCGGAATAATCACAAGCTGTTCAGGAATGCCAGCACGTCATCGTCGGGCCGGTATCGTGCGGGCGGTATGTGCGAAGGCGCCGTCCGGGCCATTGCCTGCTCTTTCAGTTTGAGGTCGGCGTGGAGATAGATGTAGGTGGTCTCGACAGATTCATGGCCGAGCCATAATGCGATCACGGCGCGGTCGACGCCGCTTTGAAGAAGCTCCATGGCGCACGAATGCCGCAATGAGTGGAAGCTGACACGTTTCTTGGCAAGCGAGGGGCATCGAGCGCGAGCGGTCGCCAAGTGTTTGCTCAGGAGGTAGCCGAGGCTGTCATGGCTGAGCGAACCGCCGCGCTGATTGGGGAACACGGGGTCGGTCGACTCGCCGCGGCGTTCCCTCAACCACGCCCGTAGCGCCGCCGCCGCATCCTTGCGCAGCGGCGTGCACCGCTCCTTTCGTCCCTTGCCGTGACAACGCACATGGGCGCCGGCGCCGAGCTGGACATCCTCGCATCGCAAGCCGATGAGTTCCGAGGCCCGCAGTCCGGTCTGCACCGCCACGAGCAGCAGGGTGCGGTCGCGGCGTCCGGTGCGGGTTCGCGGGTTCGGCGCCCTGAGCAGCGCCTCGATTTCGTCGCGGTCGAGGTAGGCCACGGGACAACGGGTGTAGCGCTTGTCCGGGATGGCCAGCACCCGCTGGGCGAGGGCGGCGTAGCGCGGCTCGTGCAAGGCGACGAAGCGGAAGAACGAGCGGATGGCTGCGAGGCGGGTGTTGCGGGTCCGTGGGTCGTTGCCACGTTCGGTCTCGAGATGGTTCAGGAAGTCGCCGAGCAAACTGGTGTCGAAGTCGTCCAGGGACATCACCGAGGGCGGCTTGTTCAGCGCACGCTGGGCGTAGCGCACGAGCAGCCGGAACGTCGAGCGATAGCTGGCGATGGTATGCGGGCTCGCTTGGCGCTGGCGCATGAGGCGTTCGGTGAAGAACAGGGCCAGCAACCGCGGGAAGTCGGCGCCGTTCATGACGAAGACCTGCGTGCGATGCGGTCGAGGCGCCGGGCGGCCAAGTGCAGCAGCTCCGGCGTGGCGGTGAGATACCAATACGTATCGCTCACATGGGCATGGCCGAGCCAAGTGGTGAGCCGCGGGATGTGGCGCTCGACGTCGACGCCGTCGCGATACCACCGCAGCAGCGTGTTCACGGCGAATCGATGCCGCATGTCATGCAGGCGCGGGCCGATTCCGTGGGACTTCGAGGGAGTGCGCAGACCAACTTGCTTCGACAGCTTCGCGAAGGTGCGGCGTAGCGTGCATTGTGTGATCCGGGTGCCGCGTTCGGCGACGAAGAACGCCGGGGCGAGAGGGTTGGGGCAGAGGCGGTCGCGGTGTCGCGTATAGCGGCGTAGCGCCCGGGTGGTCGATGCATGCACGGGGAGATAGCGTGACTTGCCGAACTTGCTGTCGCGCACTGTGAGCACACCGCCGCCGAGGTCGACATCGTCGCGGTCGAGGTTCACGACCTCACTCACCCGCATCCCGGTGACGGATAACAGCCCCAACATCGTGGCGTAGGTCAGGGGCCTGAGCCCGGTGGTGGCGGAGAGCTCTCGCGCTGCGGCGATGAGCTCGGCGATCTCGGTGTCACGGTACAGATAGGGCTGGCGACGACGATATCGCTCGGGGAGCAGCCCCTGAGGGGGAACCTCGTGACGGGGGTCGACGCCATGGGCGTATCGGGCGAACCCGCGCACCATGCCCAGGCGGTTCGCCCACTGAGCGGGCTGTGCGTCGCGCGGCTCGGTGGCCCATTGCATCGCGCATTCGGTAGTGATGAAGGGGGTCTGGTGTTGCACGGCGAAGCTGACGAACCGCTTCAACAGCCGACCAGGCAGCTCGAGCCGGTTGCCGAGCGCACGGCGCGTGGCGAGGTACTCGTCGAGCAGTAGCGCGAGTTCGCTCATGACGCACCTCCGGGCCACGTCGGCGCGAGCGCACGGAGCGCCTCGAGGTCGGTCTTGGCGTAGATCTGGGTGGTCTCGGGCGCAGCATGGCGCAGGATCTGGCCGATCTCTTCCAGTGAGGCGCCGTGGTGCAGCATCGCGGTGGCCAGGGAATGACGCAGCAGATGAGCGCCTTTGAACGGCGGGTCGATGCCTGCTCGCGTCAACGCCCGGTGCACGACATTGGTGATCGCGACCGGTCCGGCGAAGCCCACATGCGGCGCGTGAATGCGCACGAACACGCGCCGGGTCGGGCACTGCGGGCGGGCGTCGCGCAGGTACGCGACCAGGGCCTCGCCGACCTCACGGGGCAAGGGCAGCGCCTCGCGCCGCCGGCCCTTGCCGGACACGCTCACGACGCCGGCGTCCCAATCGAGATCGTCGAGCGTCATCGCGGCCACTTCACCGGCGCGCAGCCCCAGCCGCGCCAGGAGCAGCAAGATGGCACGGTCGCGCCGCCCGGCGGCAGTGCGCGGGTCGCAACTGTCGAGGACCGCCTCCACCTGCTCGGGTGCGAGCGACTTCGGCACGCCTGAGAGCCGCCAGCTCACGACGGGGAGGAGCGCGCTGGCGAGGTCGGCGGGGATGTCCCCGCGCTGATGGAGGTGGCGCAGGAAGCTTCGCAGCGCGGTGACGAGCAGCTTGGCGCGCGAGCGGCTCAAGCGCTGGGACTGGCGCACGATGAAGCGGTTGACATCGCGTACGCTCAGCGTCTCAAGCGCCACGGCCCCCGTGGCGAAACGTTCGGCGAGAAAAGCGTCGATGATGGGCAAATAGTTCTCCACCGTCGCCCGGCTCAGACCCCGCTCGTTGACGAGAAAGCGTTCATAGCGGCGTTCGATCGGTGCGAACGGATTCGAGCGCTGCGGGGACGGCGCGGCGAGAGGGATCCGCCCGCTCGCGCGCAAATGGCTCAGCAATTGCCGGGCGGTCGCTGCATCGCCGCGTCGCACGCATCGGGGTCCGCGGCTCAGCAGGAACTCTGCGACGCGCGGCTCGTCGAGCGCTTCGACACCCAAGCCTTGGTGTTCGAGCCAGCGGCTGAGATTGCTGACGAGTCGAAGCTTGCTCACCGCCGATGGGCGGGCATATCCCTGTGCTTTGAGTCGAGTGGCGAACCGGTCGAGATCACCGGCCAGTGGACCGACACGCAACCATCGCTGGCTGGCTCGGCTGGGGAAATAGAACTCCGTCGACATCGGCCTTCTCCGTCACGCTGGCGACACTGCCAGCAGGAGAAGACCATCGGGTTATTCCGGAATATCAACCATCGTGATCCTACGCAACGCGCTGAAGCGACACCAATTCCCTGTATCCATGCACGGGCCGACCCGGAATAAGACGGATTCCGGAGTTATGCCTCTTATTCAGGTTCCTGAATAACGAGCACACATTCGCCTGCAAAACGCTGCTGCGATGGTATCGCGGCGGCGTGGATGTCGAACGCCATCTCCCCCGCCTCGCGACTTGGCTCGGGCATGTCAAGATTAGCGATACCTACTGGTATCTGACCGCGACGCCGGAACTGATGCAGGCTGCCGCTGGCAGGCTCGATCGCACAACGCGGAGGCTGCCATGAAGACCACCGCCGACGTTCCCCGGCTCCTGGCCATGTTCTTCACCAAGCACCTCATGCAACAGCGTCAAGCAAGCCCGCACACGATCGACAGTTACTCCCGTACCTTCACCCTGCTGGGACACTACGCTTGGCGGGTATTGAACAAACGGCCCGAGACGCTGGATGTCGTCGACTTGGAACCGGACTTCCTTGCCGACTTCCTGAGCCACCTCGAGAACGAACGTGGCAACGGTGCGCGCACCCGCAACGCCCGCCTGGCTGCGATTCGCTCCTTCTTCCGGTATGTCGCGCTGAATGAAC
>JAJDUQ010000304.1 GCA_022826505.1 Gammaproteobacteria bacterium | reverse complement strand
CAGCTCGGTGAGATCAGGGTGGACAGCGCCGAGGTCGTCACCGGCGACGCCCTCGACGACGGAGAGCCGAGCGAGGAGGAGTTCGAAGACTATACCGGCAACGCCGGCCTGACCCTGGAGCGCTGGTACCACCGGGCCGCCGTCGTGATCTGGCCGCGCGAGCGGCACTTCGCGGTGCTGTGCAATGCCGGTACGCAGGCCGCCATCGGTGGCCTGGAAGCGATGATGAAGGGGCTGCGCCGAGGGACGAAGCAGCAACGAGAGGCGACGCGCAGCGACTGTCTGGAGTTCGCCGGGGCCATCATCGACGGCTGGACGCCGATGCGCGGCGCCTGGCTCGTCAACGAAGACGGGAAGGCCGCCCGAGCCGGGTTCTCCAGGCTCCTGTGCCGGCTGGACGATCCCGAGCTGATGCGCCGCTTCCTGTCCGAGATCGTGCCGAGCGACGGCAGCGCCGAGCTCCACGCCGATTTCGCCAGGCTCGGCCGGCGACACGGACTGAGCACTTTCGAGGCGGGGCTCGCGCAGGCGCTCGACTCCCCTTCGCCGGCAACGCTGCTCCGAAACGCGCGAGTGCTGCACCTGCTCTGCCGCCAGCCCGACCACGACAGGCGCGATACCGCAGTGTGCATCCGGCTGTGCGGGGTCGCCGCCGAGGCGCTCGAACGCTTCGACGCCCAGCCACGGAAGAACGCATGGGAGCTCAGGGATCTCGACCGCACGGCGCTGCTCGTCACGCTGGTGAACGCGATGGTGGACATCGGGGCGAAGGACTCGTTTCGCGACTTGATCGATCACACGCTGGCGCACCCGGAGCTGTACGATCTGACCGATACGCAGCTCGCCGCCATCTTCAAGCTCGCGCCCCGCCTCGAAGCGCTGTCGCCGCCAGGCAGGGCGATCAGGCACTGGCTGTCGACGTGCCGGCGCGAGCTGCAGACGCGCACCGCGCAGGCACCGCAAGCGCCGACCGACTTCCGGCGTGCCGCCGAGCTTTCCTGCAAGTGCAAGGACTGCCGCGTGCTCGCCCGTTTCCTCGCGGACCCCGTCGAACGCGAGTGCCGCCTGCCGCTGAACCAGGATCGGCGCCGGCACCTGCATCAGATCATCGAACGCAACCGGTGCGACGTGACCCACGTCACCGAGCGCAAGGGCCGGCCGTTCAAGCTGGTGTGCACGAAGACCACGGCGTCGTACGAGAGGGCCTGCAAGACGTTCGAGCGCGACCAGCGCAACCTCTCGCGGCTCGTCGTGATCGAGAAGGGACTCGGAGGGCGGTGATCGCTTGTGGTCCGAGGGAGGCGATCGGCACTACGCCCACGCCGTCGTCGCGCAGATACGGCTGGCCCGTCGAGGTCACTACCGAAAGCGACGCGGGCGCGCCCGCGTGGGCGGTGTCGACCTTCGGGAAGGAGCTTTTCAGAAGAATTTGCCCAGATTGAAGCGCCGCTCAATGGCGGACAAGTGGCCGCGCCGAATGTCATCACTCTCTCGATGGCACTTCAAAGGGCAACTCCGGGGGGTGACCATTGATGTCCGGGTGATAGAGCATCCGTTCGCTACCTTTCCCTCGGTTCTTGAACACTTGAAACCTGGAGTCGTAGCTGCGCAGCTTCGCGATCAGCTCGCGATAGGAGTATGTCTTAGCCGCTCGAGAGCGTGAAACCTTCCTGCCTGCTGGCAACGACGCTCGCAGGAGGAATCGGTATTCCCGTGATGGCGTATTCTCCTTGTTGTCCGGTCTCGGTCGAATCTTCGCCAACAGCAGTCAGTGCCATGATGCGATCGTTTCGCACCTGCGCGTACAGCGAGAAATACACGGGGTCGGCAGGAAAGAAAATCATTCCGGGCTTGTTCTTGAAGAGCGCGAAACCGATCTGCATGGACATGCTCTCGCGCAGGTCCTGGAGCGCTTCGTCAAACGATTGTCCATAGCCTCTCAGATCCATCTCCAAGGCCAGCGCACACCAATGACCGGCCTCCCGATATCCGAGCACACTTACATACACCTCGTCTCCAATTCGAATGTCTTCCATCACGGTCTCCGATGAAACGCCGTTGCGTCGAAGTTCATGCGACCGAGGGGCAAGGCCCTCCAAGCCGCGCCACACCTGCCGGCACTCTCGACGATGACATTGCCGCGGCGTCGGCACTGGTGTCGGCATCCCGCCGTGCGTTCGAACAACTTGAATGCGAGACCGCCAGTGTGCGTGACGATGGGTTCATGCTCGGAAGGTATCACGAGCCTGCGGATCACGTAGCAACAGCCGGCGGGTCCGTCGTGGCAATGTGCTCCACGTCGAAGGCATCGAGCAACGGTCCACTTGCCACCATGTCGTTCAGTGCCACGGAGGGCAGTCCGCACTGGACCATGGTCCGCAGCAGGAGGTCTTGTCGACGTAGTAGGCACCGGCCTCGCGCAGATGGCTGAAGGTCTGGATGCCGATGGGGAGGCGCATTCGGGTCATGGATGGCATTCAGCCCGGAATCGAACTCCGGGCATTGAACGATCACTCCGCAAATGTATCCCCGTGCTCCATCGAGGCGGACGAGGGCGCTGCAGCCGGACGCTGGAGCAGTCTTCTGCACGAGCCGTGACTGGGTACTACACGGTGGGCTCGGCAGCCGGTGCGGGCACTGCGCCACACGAGTCGCCTCATCCACGTCGAAGCGCGTCTCATGCGTTCAACCGAGTCGCCCAGGACGCAATCCCTCGGCGACGCAACAAGCCCTGCTACCTACCCGTCTCGGCCCCGCCGCCCTGGCCCGAGTTTCACTCCGAGGTTCCTTCTCCCGCCGAATGTCCCTCGGCCGCCGACGATACTTGTACTGTGCACGGTCTTGCCGTACATGTGCGCACATGATCGTCCGTTCCATTCGTCATCGGGGTCTGCGCCAGCTATTCCAGAACAACTCGTCCCGGCTGCTGAAACAGGACCTCGTGGAGAGAGTGCGCGGTATCGTGACCGCGCTGGCCATGGCCGAGAACATGGAGGGCTTTATCCGCGAGGCGGCGCCCCGATGGCGTGTCCACCGGCTGTCCGGCGAGCGGCGGAACGAATGGAGCGTTTCGGTGTCGGCCAACTGGCGGATCACCTTCGAGGAACGGGACGGGACGATCGCGCATCTGAACCTGGAGGACTACCACTGATGACAAGCGGCGGCATCAAGATGGGGATGACCCCTTCGCACCCCGGAGTCTTCATCCGGATCGAAGCGATCGAGGAGTTCGGGTTGAGCGTAGCGGCGGCGGCACGGATTCTCGGCGTGCGCCGTGCGACGCTGTCCGACCTGCTGAACGGCAATGCGTCGTTGTCGCCCGAGATGGCGTTGCGGGTCGAGAAAGCCTTCGGTTTCAGCATGGACCTGTTGTTGCGCATGCAGGCATGGCATGACGCCGCGCGGATGCGGGCGCGGGCCGACGAAATCGACGTGCAGCGCTATCAGCCGGCATGACCGGCATGCGCTTGAGGATTTTGGAGTTGCTATGGCAGTGTCCGGATCGAGGATAAGGCCACACGGCCCGTAGGACATGGTTCGGCGTGTTGGCTCGGCCGGTGGCCGGTCCGGGCAGTGCCAACTATTATGTGACCAGTTTCATGACCATCTGAGGTTGTCATGGTCACGGTCAATCTGGCTCAGGTGAAAGCGCGTCTCAGCGAACTCCTGGACAAGGTGGAGACGGGCCGGGAGTTCGTCATCACCCGCCGCGGCAAGGCCGTGGCACATCTTTCCGCCGTCGTCGGTCCCAGGAAGCCGCTACCGCTTCGGGAGCTGGCCAGGTTTCGGGCCACCATGCCTCCGCTGCGGCGCCCCGCTGCCGACCTGCTGCGCGAGCTCCGGGACAAGGGGTCGTGAGAACGGAATCGTCTGGGATCGTGACGAGATCGAACGGGCGCCTCCGAAGGAGCCATCACAGGGAGGCCGCCGGCTCCGCCGGTTGCACGATCGAATGCGGGAAATCCTGCAGGCCGAAACACGTCGTGGAGCTGTGTCGCGATGAGGACGGGTGCATCGCCGCCGGCTCCGCAGTGGCGGCAACCTTCGGCGCCGAAGCAGGCGATGTCATGGTCTCGGTGATGGGGGTGAGTGAACGCCCTGAGAATCCTTTCACGGAGGCCCTGGATCGGTATCGGCGGCTGGTCGGTGAAGGCGAGGGAGAATCTCCTGAAGGTCTGAGTCTTCGACGCCGGCTCGAAAGCATGTCTCCCCACGATCCGGCCCTCGCTCGTGCCGATCTGGAGATCCGGCAGTGAAAGCTGTCCAAGCGGATGGCCGAGTCACGGTGAAGGCCCTTCGCAAGCTGAGCGTCCCCACTCCCGGTCTCGTCGATTACCTCGCCTGCGTGGGCGACGACGCGGACTGGAACGAGCTCCGCTCCCACGAGGCGGGCGCGTCGTACAGCGAGCTTCTGCCCGTGGGAGCCGATTGCTTACGGTCCGAGAGAGGTGATCGGCACTACGCCCACGCCGTCGTCGCGCAGATACGGCTGGCCCGTCGAGGTCACTACCGAAAGCGACGCGGGCGCGCCTGCGCGGGCGGTGTCGACCTTGTCCTTCAATGCCAGCAGCGACCTCGCGGCGGCGTCCACCGAGTCGGGCGTGCCGAGCTTTACCTCCAGGGCGATCCATTTTCCGTCGTCGCGCTCGACCACCACATCCACCTCGAGGCCGGTCTTGTCCCGGTAGTGGAAGACCGAGGCTCTGCACGCCCCGGCGTACACGCGCACATCGCGGATCACCATGGACTCGAACAGCAGCCCCAGCGCGGTCCGGTCGTTGAACAGGGAGGCCTCGCTCGCACCGACCGCCGCGGCCGCGAGCGACGGATCGACAAGATGGTGTTTGGGAGCACTCCTCAGCGGCGTGCGCGACAGGAGTCGGGCACTCCATGCAGGCTGAGGCTCGTAGACGAACACGCTCTCCAGTGCGTCGAGGTACGCCCGGACGGTCTGACGGGCGACGGCGCCTTGCTGCTGCTCGCCCATGTCCGAAGCGAGGGTCGAGGCGGCGGCCTCACAGGCGCTGTTGCGGCCGAGAGAGGCGAGCAGTCGCCTCACGCTCCGAGGCTCGTGCCTGACGCCACTTGCCTTGGTCACGTCGGCTCGGCAGATCTCGAGGTAGTCGCGCGCGTATTCCTGTGCGTCAGGAGGCGTCATGGCACGTGTCAGGGGCCACCCTCCCCGCAGGAGCCATTCGATGACGTTGCGAAGCTCGTCCACGGCAGCGGGTGCGTGCACGGGACCGACCCGGCAGGCGGCGGCGTCGACGCCGTGGTCGAACAGTCGCGCCAGGCTGACCGTGCCGGTGGACGCGCCGCTTTCGGACAGCGACATGGGCCGCATCCTGATCCGACCCATCCGGCCGGCGCCGGAGTGCGCGATGATGTAGTCGGTGGGCTGCGCGGACGCCGACAGGATGAACCGCCCGGGCTGTCCCAGCCTGTCGCTGGCGCGCCTGACCCGGTCCCACAGACCCGGCACGATCGGCCACTCGTCGAGAAGCATCGGATGCGGCCCTTCAAGCAGGGGCAGCGTCCCATGGGCGGCATGGGCACGAGCCGCCTCGTCCACGTCGAAGAGTGCCTCGCTGGCAGCGAACCGGCGGGACGTAGTCGTCTTGCCGCAGCCGCGCGCGCCCTCCACGAGCACGACCGGGATTGAGCGGAGCTTGGCGGCCATCTGCCGATCGACCACCCGCCGCAGGTACGCATCGGACGAGGCCATGGACCTGGGAATCCCTGCCTGGCGACCTTGCCGGACGAATGCAGCCTAACAATATGGCCTCGGTGTATACAACGATATGGCCGGGTTTGACGTTACGTCCCGACGGCAGACGAGGCTGTCGACAGACAGGTCGGAACGAATGCCCCACGGTGCCTGTCGCTCGGCGGCGATTCAGATCAACCCCAGTTCCCTTGCGATCTCGACTCCGTCCTCGCCCGTTGCGTTTTCGGGCCATCCGATCACGACCGTCGCCGTGTCGCCTCGTGCTGCCGCCTCGATCACCGTTCTAGTCCACCACGTGGGGTCTGTCTCGTCTTCACCCGCGGCGTCGTGGCCCCGTGGTGCTCGTGGTGCATTCTCCGGGTCTCGGCTTCTCGGGTCCGCCTCACCGTCTCGGTGCCGACGAGCCGTCGCATTCGGTCGATGTCGTCCCATACTCTGTCATCCCTCCCCATCTTCATCCGAGCAGCGGCGCGTTGGCTCCAGGCCCTGATGGCTCAGCAATTCCCGCTGGCTGGAGGATAGTAGAGGAATCAGGGGGTTGGGAGGCTGAGAAAAAAATGTTCTCGTAAACTTTCGTGGGAGGATTCAGCATAATGGCCATGTTCTCTCCAGCGATGGGTGAGGTGTCATGGCCA
>JAJDUQ010000083.1 GCA_022826505.1 Gammaproteobacteria bacterium | reverse complement strand
TGTGGAGCCGCGGCAGGGCATGTGGCGGGCGCTCGACGGGCTGTCGCGCTACATCGCGACGCCCACTGTAGCCAAACACCGGCTGTTCACATGGCTTGATGCCCGCATCTGTCCGGACCATCAGCTCATCGTCATCGCCCGCGACGACGACGTGACGTTCGGCATCCTGCACAGCCGGTTTCACGAGGCGTGGTCGTTGCGGCTCGGGACGTGGCTCGGCAAGGGCAACGACCCGCGCTACACGCCGACCACGACCTTCGAGACCTTCCCGTTCCCGGAAGGGCTGTCGCCGGACGTTCCGGCATCGGACTACACGGACGACCCGCAGGCCGCTGCCATCGCCGAGGCCGCCCGGCGGCTGGTGAGCCTGCGCGACCGCTGGCTCAATCCCCCCGAGCTGGTGGAGTGGATCGACGAGCCGGTGCCCGGCTATCCCCGGCGCCCCGTCCCCCTCGACGAGGCGGCGGAGAAGGCGTTGAAGAAGCGCACCCTGACCAACCTCTACAACGCCCGCCCGCAGTGGCTTGATGATGCCCACGCGGCTCTCGATGCCGCCGTGGCGGTGGCGTACGGCTGGCCCGTCGATATCTCCGACGACGCAGCGTTGCGGGCACTCCTCGCGTTCAATACGGCGGGTGGGAGCCGATGACGATCACGAACAACTGTAGTGTTGGATTTGTCGGAGGGGAGCCGGAATCGTCGGAATCAGGCATGCGGCGAATGGTCGAGAGTGCGCATACCGGCGACGGGACGGTGGAGCGGTTCGGACCGGTGTTGGCGGGGAGTCCGGCGTCGGGGTTTCACGACCCGCTGATCGAGGAAAGCTCGGATGTGCCGCGGCTCCGCGGAGCGGCGTTCACCGAAGGGGCTCTGCTCTCCAAGTCGCCGTTGCCGTCATTGTGCCCCTGCGTGCCGCAATGCTCGCGTCTTCGATTGCCTCCTGAGCGGGTGGACAGATTCCGGACGCGATGGGCCTCGGGCGCAGGCTCGGTGTGTTTCGGACTTCCAGTGCCGTGAGGGGATTGAGCCTGGCGGTTTCACCTACCGTCCCCGATGGGCGTCGTCCGTTTGCACCGGGATGCGGGCGGCCCATCGAGAATCCCCGGACGGGCGGATCCTCGCGAGGCATCCACCCGCGGGATTTCCGGGGGTCATCGTCACCTCCCCACGTTTCTTCGCGCCGTAGCGCCAGCTCTGCAGGACCGAGTTCTGCCCCGGGTTTCCCGACCGTACCCATTCGAAGCGATACTTCTTCTCGTGACGCAGAGCCCACTTGGCGGGACTGCGTTTCCACGTGACGATGAGCTTGTCGCCGCTGCGCCTTCGTTGCGCTCGGATGCGTGGATCGTCGAGGTCCCAGAATCTGAACGCGGTCCCCTTGCTGAGCAGCTCGCAGAACACGCCGCGCGTGCGTCCCCATGAACCGATGGCCGTGATCCGAATCTGGTCGATCACGCCGTTTCCCCGTACGCCGGTCCATTCGCCGACGAGTGGGTTGTCGTCGCGCTTCGCCACCGGTTCGAGGTGCACATCTGCTCGGGAGATAAGCCGGTCGGCGCACGTTACGCTGTTGGTGCGGCGCAGGAGCGTCTTCACGAACGCACCGGGCTCTCCCTGACGCCGCGCTCGGTGACGGATGCGTTGTTGCCCGGCTTTCGGGATTTCGAACACGTACGTACGTCTGGGTCGCTGGACTTCGAGGACCCCGAATTTCACCCGCGCGATCGTGCCGGGCTCGTCCTCCGGGCTGAATCCCCAGACAAGCGTGCTGCCGTCGGCGAACTCCACGCACATGAATCCCGAAAGGCGCCCATCCCTGACCGGCAGAACCCGTAACGTACCTCGTATGCCGCCGCTCAGCCGTGCGCTCCAGGTGCCCACCATCGCGCTCAGGTCCGCGCCCTGAACGACGCTGGGCATCGTCCAGGTCGATGCGGTGACGGCCGCGACGAGCGCTGCGGTCGTGAGTTTTCTCATCACAGGTTGAGGCCCAACCGCCAGAACGCGATCAGGAACAGCTCCGCCTGAAGCGCGCCCTTCGCTCCGGCAAGCAACGCGAGCCCGCGCCCGCTCAACGAAGCCGACCTCCACGCGCCGTCTCACGCACCCCGCCCGCCCGCTCCATCGCGATCTGCATCTGGCCAGTCGCGGTTCGACTCGTGCTCCGGCTCCGTCCGACCGATCATGTAACCCATCAGGCTCGGAATACCGGGCGTCCAGTGATCGTCGTCGTCCTGCCACACGAAGCCCTTGGCGTTCAGCAACGCGCGCATCTCGGCAGGGTCCTCGGCATGCCGAGCCAGCAATTTGTCCAGACGGACGTCGGTCATCGGACGATCCGCTTCGGTGAACGCCAGCGCTACATCCCGCGCCAACGGCAGGGCATTCGCCTTGCGAAATTCCTCATAGCGCTCCCGGTAGTACTTCCGTCGTGGAACGCTTGTCGCGTCGATGGCCGCGGTGACATGCTCCAGACCGATCTCGCTGGCACCGGTTGCTTTCACGGCATCCCACGCCGCTGCGCCGTAAAGCTGCAGGAAGTACGGATAGTCGTCGGCCGCGCGCGCGAGCTCGCAGATCGAATCGGCACTGGCCTCCAGGCCGGCATCGAGGAACGGCCGCGCCAGCACGGCGCGCGCCTCGCCGTCAGGCAGCAGGCCGACCGCCAGCTTCTCGCCCCGGCTCCAGAAAGACGCGCGGCTGCCGGCGAGGGTGTCCAGCAGCCCCGGCGTGCCGGCGAGAATTGCCCCGACCGGTCGGTCCTGGCCGGCAAGCTGCACGGCGTTGAGAAGCCGGCCGAGCACCACCGGATCCGCCTCATGAGCTTCGTCCAGGGAGAAGAGCACGGGGTAGCGATCCTGCTCCAGCCAGTCCGACAACCCGAGCATCGGATCGTCCCGAGCCTCCGAGCCGACCTTGAGAGAGACGCCGGGTATGCCGGCCTCCAGGTTGACGGTGAGATTGTCGAATACTCCGGGCGTCCGCCTGACCGCACTGCGTATGCGCTGCACTAGCATTTCAGACGACGTCAGGTGTTCGGGGAGAAGGCGAACCTGGACGATGGGATGGGCTCCGCCCTTCTTCTCTACCTGATCGGCCAACCATTGGAGAAGCACGGTCTTGCCGTTGCCCCGGGGTCCGTAGAGGTATGCCAGACGAGGGCCCTTCTGGCCGCTGCGAAGCCGGTCCACGATGTCCACCAGCGGACGCTCGATCGCCGGGCGGTGGCCCATGTAGCCGGGCAGCAGCCCGGCGCCGGGCTGGAAGGGGTTCATCGACACCGAGTCCGTCATGACTCGGGAATCATACCGGCGCGGGGTTTCGGGAGAAAACGCTCCGGGGGGCGGCTCCGAGGGTCATCGGCGCACGTCGTCCTTCTCGGCGCACCTGCCAATCGGCGAATCGCGGGCCGGACGACCGATGGGTCGTCAGAGCGTTGACCGGCACCATGCCGTGGGGCCGTTCCCCGGGCCCGATGCCACCTCCCTTCCGGCCCGATCCCCGACCCACTCCCGGCCCCGGCCCCTCGCGCCGACCCAACCATATCCGGCCTCAATCCGAATCCCCGGTTCTCGATTCGTCCGCCTGCCCGCAGCCACGAGACGATTCCCGCGGTCGAGTGGTCAACGAGGCCGCGCCGTGCGCGCAGTGATCGCCCGTGTCTCGACCTCGACGCACAACACGGGGTCATATTCGGGGTTCTCCGCGGCGTCGTACCCCCCGGGGTTCGCGAGCACGCGGGTCGCACCCAGGGCGACGTCGACGCTGTTGTGCATGTGGCCGTGAATCCACAGCGCCGGCTGGTACCGCGCGATGAGTGGCTCGAGATCCGACGCGAACGCCGGGTTCAGGACGCTGCCACGGAACTGCGGCGCGATGGAGCGCGGCGTCGGCGAGTGGTGGGTGATGACCACCGCGGTGGTGCCGTCGCGCTCGGCACCGGCGAGCGCGTCCTCGATGAACGCACGCTCCTTGGCGTGGCGCCGGGCCGATTCGTATGTGGTGAACCGTTCGGTGCCGCCGTGGTGGGTGATCCAGCCGTCGAAGTCGGAGATCCCGAGCAGTGCGGCGCGGTGCGCGCCCGGCTCGCGCGCGAGCCCATCGAGCAGAAAGTCGGTCCACAGCGTCGCCCCGATGAAGTGGACGTCGTCGATGACGATCGCGCCGGGGTCGAGCAGCGTGATGCCGTATCGGGTGCACTCCTCGGCGAGCTGCTCGCGTGCGCAGTCGATGTCGGTGCCGTAGAACTCGTGATTGCCCGGGACGTAGAGGACGTGCCGGGCCTCGGCCCATGCCTCGGCGGCGTAGCGCACCGCGCCTGCCCCGACCGGAGCCAAGTCGCCCGCGCACACGAGGACGTCGGCCCCTTCGGCCACCGGGGGCAGGTCGTTGTGGAATTCGAGGTGCAGGTCGGAGACGACTTGGATTCGCATTTCGCTTGCTCGATGCCCTCAGCGCAGCAGCGCCCGGCCGTAAACAGACCGCCAGAGCTTTCCCGTCACGTACAGCGTGCGTCCATCCCAGGCGATGCTGTTGGCGACGTCGACCTCTCCCGCGCGGCGCTCCCCCTCGGCAATCGGGGCGAGATCGAGCCATCCGGTCACGGCACCGTTCTCGGGGTCGATGCGGACCACCCGATCGGATTGCCGGATGTTGGCATACACCGAGCCGTCGACGAACTCGAGCTCGTCGAGAGCCCCGACGGCACGGATGTCATCCCGTACCTCGAATTCGCGTTCGACCCGGAACGTGGCCGGATTGCGAAATCGGACCGTCGCGCTCGGCGTGTCGCTGGCCTGCGAGGTCCACGGGGGTCCGGCCGACCCGGTCGTGTGCGTCATCCTCGGGGTCACCGCCACCATCTCGGACTTGCCGCTGACAAGCCTCCATATCGCACCAACCACGCTTCCGACTATACTGGTTTAATAAACTAGTCGGATCAGGACAAGAGTCATGATCAAGATTGGCGCGTTCGAAGCCAAGACGCACCTGTCCTCGCTCCTGGACAAGGTCACGCAGGGAGAAGACGTACTCATCACCAGACGCGGCGTCCCGGTCGCTCGGCTCGTACCCGCGCGGCAAGTGCAGCGGGCGACGACCGAGAGCACCATCAAGGAGTTGCGCGCTCTTCGTGTGGGCATGAAGCTGCGCGGCCTCGACTGGAAGGAACTGCGTGACGAAGGGCGGCGATGAGCGCGTTCGTTCTCGACTGCTCCATCGCCGTCGCATGGCTGTTCGATGACGAGGCAACGCCCGAAACAGACGCGTTGCTGGACCGACTGAAGGACGACAGTGCGCTCGTTCCAGCTCTCTGGCACCTCGAGATCGGCAATGTCCTTGCACGGGCCGAACGCCACAAGCGCGTCAGCGGCGCGCAGATCGCGGCGCATCTCGAACTCCTGAGTCGTCTGCCGATCGTGACCGACGCCGAAACGCAACCCCGCGCGTTTCGGGAGATTCTGGCGCTTGCCAGAGCGCAGAGACTGACCACCTACGATGCGGCGTATCTGGAGCTCGCCATGCGGCAGGGAATTGCGTTGGCGACACGGGACAAGGCGCTCGTACAGGCGGCCCGTCAGCTTGATGTCGAGACGTTGTCCGTGCAGAACAGGTCAACGTAGCCGCCATCGTCCCTCTCACCTCACCCGCCACGCCTGCGTCCGCCGCTGCAGGAACTTCGACACGAGGAAGTGCACCAGCCGCACCGACGCCGCGGTGTAGAAGATCATCATCCCCATCGCCGCCGCCGGCGCGATGTCGCCGGCGTCGTCCATGTTGAGGACCGCCACCGACGCGAGGTTCGTGTCCGGGCCGTAGATGAACACCACCGCGGACACCGTGGTCATCGCGTTGACGAACAGGTAGATCATGATGTCGAGGATCGCGGGCAGGCACACCGGCACCGTCACCCGCCAGAAGGTCTTGTAGAACGGCGCCTTGAGCGAGGCCGCGACGGACTCGAACTCGGGGTCCATCTGCTTGAGCGCGGTCACCGCGGTGAGGTGGGCCACGGTGTAGAAGTGGACGATGGTGCTGATGACCAGGATCGCCATCGTGTGGTAGAGGAATTCGAGCGGGTTGTCGGGGTGATTGAAGAAGAAGATGTAGGCGAGCCCCAAAACCAGCCCGGGAACCGCCATCGGCATCATCGCCAGGAACTGGAACAGGGTCCGGCCGGCCCGGAATCCGCGGCCCTTCTCCACCAGGTACGCGCCGGCGAAGACGACGACGGTGCCGAACACGGCGGTCCAGGTCGCCATCCGAATCGAGTTCCAGTACGCATCCCAGCCGCCGCCGTCCATCACGTCGAAGTCGTAGTTCTGCAGGCCGAAGCTCAGGTCGTAGGGGTAGAACTTCACGAGCGCGGCGTACTGGCACGTGCCCAGCATTCCGATCAGGAATACGCTCACCAGGATGCAGTAGCCGAGCATCGCGGCGTCGAAGGTGCGGTTCGGCTTCGGCGTGAGCGCCACCGCGCGCGAGGAGAGCAGGGCGACCTGCCGGCGCTGCACCAC
>JAJDUQ010000092.1 GCA_022826505.1 Gammaproteobacteria bacterium | reverse complement strand
CCTCGCGCTTGGAGACGTGGCGGGTGATGCCGGTGAGCTCGATCTCCACGTTGAAGCTGCCGGCGTGCAGGGTCATGCCGTTCAGGTCGGTGGGCTCCATGTTGACGAAGCAGTCGGCGCGAACGCCGGCCTCGATCGCCTTCACGGTGCCGACGCCGCCCTGAAGCTCGCCGACCACGTACTCGAGCACCACGTCGCCGCGGAGCCGAACCCCGGCGTCGACCAGGGTCTTCACCGCCATGAACGCGGCGGCGTCGCCCGCCTTCATGTTGGAGACGCCGATGCCGTAGATGAACTCGTCATCGTGGAAGCCGCCGAAAGGATCGACGGTCCAGCCGCCGGTCACGGGATTGGTGTCCATGTGCCCGTTGAACATGATGGATCTGCCGCCGCCGCTTCCAGCCAGGGTGCCGACGGCATCGTACCGGCCGCCCTCTACCGGCAGCAGGTCGGCCGCAAGACCGAGGTCCCGCATGCGGTCCACCATGAACCGCGCGAGCTCCGTCTCGCCGGGCTCGCCGCTGTAGCTCCTGAAGCGGACCATCGCGGCCAGGAAGTCGACCGCCGCCCGTGCGTCGATCGCGTGGACGAGCTGCCCGGGGTCGGTCATGCGCCCGTCCCAATTTCGGTCGCCGCAGCGTGGCGAGCACGGTCTCCAGGCTGCCCGGCTCCGGCAGCGCGAACACCGCGTCCTTCAGTGTCGTGACACATGAGGGGTCTGCCATGTTCGTGCTTCAGAGTAGACAAGTTCCATCTCGATCAAAATCGGAAGATATGCATCGCTTCAGAGATCGATTCGACTCCGAGCCAGCTCCCGCGATCGATCGACCAGACCGCGTATGGCCGACTCCGTCCGATTCGCAATGTCCTCGTGCCATCTCCCGTGCTCCTCCAGCCGCGCGGCCAGTTCGGAGCGGTGGGCTCGGGTCTGCGTCGGGTGGACACTGCCGGCGGTCGCACGGCTGGAGAGAAAGGCGCGGGCGTCGAGGAGATCGCGCAGGCCGGCATCGTCCATGTCGATCGCGACATCGGCCATCTCGCGCCCGGCCTTCGCCAGGTCCGCCGCTCGCACCTCGCCCGGCGTCAGCCCGGCGGCGAGGCTGTCGCGGACGAAGCGACCCACCACGTGGTGGGCGGCGCGGAACGGCAGGTCGTAGCGCCGCACCAGCTCGTCGGCGAGGTGGCTCGTGGTGCTCCAGAATGCGCCTGCCGCCTCGGCCATGCGCTCGCGGTGGACGGTCAGTGTCTCCACCGACGCCGCCGACAGCTTGAGCGACTGCAGCGTGGCATCGCCCATCCGGCTCAGGAAGTCGTCGGCGAAGGTGAAGTCGAGATCGGTGGAGACGATGCCGTGCTGGCAGGCCATCACCCCGGCGAACCAGCCGGCCGCCTGCCCCGCCAGCGCCTTCACCCGTTCCAGCGAGTGCGGGTTCTTCTTCTGCGGCATGATGCTGGAGGTGCCGGCCAGGCCGTCCGCGACCTCGACGTAGCCGAACTCCCACGAGTGCCAGACGTAAAGGTCGCCCGCCAGCCTCCCCAGGTTGGACATGAGCACCGAGAGCACGGCGACCGACTCCTCGATGTAGTCGCGGGCGAATCCGCCCGCGTCGGACGAGTTGAAGACGATGCCGTCGTGGCCCAGCAGCTCGGCGGTACGCCCGCGGTCCACCGGCCACGAGGTGCCGGCCATCGCCGCCCCGCCGAGGCTCGACAGGTTGACGCGCGGCCAGGCGTCCCGCAGGCGTTCGAGGTCGCGGTCGAATGCCGCGGCACAGCGCATCATGTGGTGGCCGAAAGTGGTCGGCTGAGCGTGCTGCAGGTGGGTGTAGCCCGGCATCAGGGTGTCGGCGTGGACCTCGGCCTGCGCGAGCACCTTCTGCTGCAGGTGCGCCGTCTCCTTTGCGACATCGAGCAGCAGGTCGCGCACGTAGAGTCGTTCCGCGGCCGCGCTCTGGTCGTTTCGACTGCGTCCGGTCTGCAGGCGGCCGGCGATGTCGTCGCCCATCCGCCGGGCGAGATAGTGCTCCGTCTGCACCAGGAACGAGCCGGAGTCCGCCAGGTAGGGAAACCCTTCGCCGCCGCTGTCGTACATCGCCAGCAGGCCTTCGAGCAGTCTTGCGCCGCGATGGGGCGGGAGAATCCCGGTCTCGGTCAGCATCACCGCGTGGGCCAGATCGGTCAGCAGGTATTCTCGAAATCGCCGCCGTAGACGGGGAATGTTGGGGATTTCCTCGCACTCGACCAGCACCCGCGTGCGGGGTCCGAGGCGCGCCTCCTCCAGGAATGCATCGTCCTTGCTGCTCATCGCCGTTGCTCCGGTTGCCGTTCTCGTGAGGCCTGAACCGAACCAGCGCCAGGTTGTCTGTCGCCAGAGCGCGTGTAAGGTGGAAATCGACATGAATGGCGAGTGCCATGTGGGCGTGGTCGAGGACACGCCGGTCAGTCATTCGGGCATCGCTGGATCAGCGAAATCCCGGTCGTCCCGGGACGTCGCAATCGTTCATGTCCGGCCTTCGAGGACCGCATTGCGTCCTAACGGGCCCTGTGTGCGGTCCCGACCGGGACGTCCCGTCTCTGTTCTCAACGAAACGCATTATATGCAACGATACGCTGCAGAGGTTCTTGCGCAGACTCGCGCGGGCCTCGCCGACACCTCAGGGGATGCTCGGCCGGAGGCGTGGCAGACGCCATCCTTTCGGCGATGCGGGCACCCAACCAAAAGGGAGGAAGACCATGTCCAGGAAGTTTTCGCTGTTGACCGCCGCCGCGCTGGCGCTCTCGTTGAGCGCAGGGCCGGCCATGGCCCAGAAGACGGGCGGCGTGCTCAAGTTTGCGACACCAAGTGTCAAGCCGGGCCTCGATCCGGCGCGCACCTCGACCGGCGACGGCTACATGCTGACCGCAATGATCTTCAGCAACCTGACCCGGGTCAGCCACGAGCTGAAGGCCGAGCCGCAGCTCGCCCATAGCTGGGAGGCCAACGAGGACAGCTCGGAGTGGACGTTTCATCTCGTGAAGAACGCCAAGTTCACCAACGGCCGTCCGGTGACCGCGCACGACGTCAAGTTTTCGTTCGAGCGCATTCTCGATCCGGAGACCGCGTCCAGGGGCCGCAAGGCCATGGGGCCGATCGACACCATCACCGCAGTCGACGACCACACCCTGGTCATCAAGCTCAAGGGGCCGTACGCGGACCTTCCGCTCCAGCTCGGCAACACGTTCGCCCGGGTCATCGCCGAGGAGAACCTGGAGGAGATCAGCCACAACCCGATCGGCTCCGGTCCGTTCATCCTCAAGGAGTACATCCCCGGCAACAAGGCGATTCTGGCGAGGAATCCCGACTACTTCGAGGAAGGACTCCCCTACCTCGACGAGGTTCACCAGATCTACATCAAGGAGTACGCGGCCCAGGTCTCGGCCCTGACCACCGGCGAGATCGACATCATGTACTTCGCGCCGTCGGAGATCATCCCGCAGCTCGAGGCCGATCCGAACATCGAGGTCCGCATCACCCCGGCGCCGTCGTTCCAGCCGCTGGTCCTGTTCATGCAGAAGTCCCCCTTCAACGACGTTCGGATACGCCAGGCGGTACGCTTCGCGCTCGACCGCGAAGCGATGCTCGAGGCCGCGACCGGGGGCCTGGGTTCGCTCGGCAACGACACCCCCGTGGGTCCGGCCAACCCCTACTACAACAAGGATCTGCCGCAGCGCACGCGTGACGTCGAGAAGTCGAAGGCGCTGCTGGCCGAGGCCGGCTATCCGGATGGGCTGGAGGTCACGCTGTTCACCTCCACCGGACGCCCGGGGCTGGAGCCTGCCGCGGTGGTCGCCCAGCAGAACCTGAACGAAGCGGGCTTCAAGGCGAACATCGAGAGCGTCGAGATTGCCAAGCTGTACAAGGACATCCTGCGCAATCCCGAGGATGGCCGGATGTCGCACAACAACTGGTTCGGCCGGCCGACCATCGACGAGACCCTGACGCCGTTCTTCACCACCAAGGCCAACTGGAACTACACCGGCTACTCCAATCCGGAGGTCGACGAGCTCCTGTCCAAGGCGCGTTCGCTGGTCGACTTCGACGATCGCAAGCCGCTCTACGACCGCGTTCAGGAGATCCTCTACAACGAGGGTCCGACGGCGGTGCCGTATTTCAAGAACTACGTCTCCGCGGTGCGCAAGGAGGTCAAGAACTACAAGCTGATCCCGGTTCAGTACGTGGATCTGCGCGACACCTGGGTGGAGAAGTAGGCAATCGCGGGCCGGAGTCGGACAGGGCGCCCTGCCCTTCCCGGCTCCGGTCCCGACACCGGCCGGTGGGTCCGTGCAGCCGGCCCCGGGAACGACCATACCTGGAATGCGCGCACCGTCATGAACGTCGCACGCCGGCCGGAACACCGGTGAGATACCCTCACAAACACGGGCGTTCGACCCGTCCGGGCCGGAGGCCCGCAATGGACAATCAGGTGCAGGCCAATCGTTCTTCAAGTCACCCGGTGACGGCCGACGTGTCTGCCCAAACTGGACAGAAGCCTGCGCTCACGGGAATCATTGCCACCTCGTTCCGAGGCGGAGGCTCGCACCGCTCATGCTTCGATACCTGATCCTGCGGCTCTGGCTGCTGGCCGTCACCCTGATTGGCGTCTCGCTGCTGATCTTCGTCATCCTCCAGGTCCTCCCGGGAGACGCGGTCGACGTCCTGCTCCTCAACTGGACCTCGGACACCGGTGCGGAGTTCGAGACCCTGCGCCGGCAACTCGGGCTCGACCGGCCCTGGTACGAGCAGTACTTCGGCTGGCTGTGGGACGCGATGCGCGGCGACCTCGGTCGCAGCTTCTCCATGGACGCGCCGGTCGCCCCCATCGTGATGGAGCGGCTGCTCTTCTCGCTCCGCCTCGCGGTCCCCGCGCTCCTCATCGCCGTGGTGCTGAGCCTGGTGCTCGGCGTCATCGCCGCGGTCCGGCCCAACGGCTGGGTCGACTCCGCGATCACCGTGTGCACCCTGACCGGGGTGTCGGTGCCGGCGTTCATCTCCGGCTCGCTGTTCATCCTGATCTTCGCGGCCTGGCTCGGCTGGTTCCCGTCGACCGCCTCGCTCAGCGAGGGCGAGGGGTTCTTCCACTGGGCCTACGTGCTGGCCCTGCCGATCGCGGTGCTCGCGATCGAGGCGCTGGCCCACATTACCCGCATCACCCGCTCGTCGATGATCGAGGTGCTGAAGACGCCCTACGTGCGCACCGCGAAGCTGAAGGGTCTGCCCCGGCAGCTCGTGCTGTTCAAGCACGCACTGCGCAACGCCATGCTGCCCACCGTGACCGTGATCGCCTTCAACATCGGCTGGATGCTGGGCGGGGTGGTGCTGGTCGAGCAGGTGTTCAGCTATCCCGGACTCGGCAGCCTGGTGCTGTTCTCCATCGAGCAGCGCGATCTCCCGATGCTGCAGGCCAGCATGTTCATCGTCGCAGCCGCCTACTGCGTCGCCAACATGCTGGCCGACCTGACGTACGCGCTGCTGGACCCGCGCATCCGGTACTCCTGAGGCGCAGGCGTGAGCAACGGCGCAACGGTCACCGCCGGTACTCGCGAGTCCGCTGCGATGGTGGTCAAGAAGCCGCGCCGTGTGCCATTGAGCCTGATCATCGGCGGCGGCATCGTCGCCTTCTTCGTGCTGCTGGCCATCGTCGGGCCATACATCACGCCCTACCCCTTCGACCAGTTCCACTTCAAGAGCCGGATGGTCGGACCGTCGGAGGAGTTCTGGCTAGGCACCGACCGCTACGGCCGAGACATCTTCTCGCGGGTGGTGGCCGGGGCACGGCTGACGGTGTTCATGGCCGGTGCGGGCACCCTCTTCGGTGTTCTCGTCGGGGTGCTGATAGGCATGTTCTCGGGCTACACCGGGGGGTGGGTCGACGAAATCCTGATGCGCTGCACCGACATCGCCATGTCCTTCCCGGGCCTGCTGCTGGCGATGCTGGTGGTCGCGGCGCTGGGGGCGAACGAGGTCAATGCGGTGATCTCCATCGGCATCGTGTTCGTTCCCAAGGTGGCCCGGGTGGTACGAAGCGCCACGCTCGGGCTTCGCCACGTGCAGTTCGTGGAGGCCGCGCAGGTGCGCGGCGAGAGCCGCCCGTTCATCATCTTCAGCGAGATCCTTCCCAACATCTGGCCGCCCATCATCGTCGAAAGCTGCATCCGTCTCAGCTACGCGGTGCTGCTGGTGGTCTCGCTCAGCTACCTCGGGCTCGGCGCCCAGCCGCCCGCGCCGGACTGGGGACTGATGATTGCGAAGGAGCGGGCCTTCATGGTCACCGCGCCCTGGGTGGTGTTCGCCCCGGCCGCGGCGATCGTCGCCCTCATCATCTCGGTCAACCTGCTGGGCGACGGCATGCGCGAGTGGCTGGCGGCTCGGAAGACGTCGGATGAGTGAAGGCGGTGCTCACGCGCCGGCGACCGACGCCTCGCCGGATGCCCGCGACGTTCTGACGATCCGCAACCTCTCGGTCTCGTACTTCGTGCGCGGCCAGGAGGTGCGCGCAGTGCGCGAGGTCGACCTCACGGTGCGGGCCGGCGAGACCCTGGCGGTGGTCGGCGAGAGCGGCTCGGGCAAGAGCACGCTCGCGTTCGCGGTGATGCGCGGCCTCGACGCGGCGGGGCGGGTCACCGCGGGCTCGATTCGGTTCAACGACATCGACCTGCCGGGTCTCGGCCCGCGCGAGTTGCGCGCCATTCAGGGCTCGCGCATCGCGATGGTCTACCAGGACCCGCAGACGTCGCTGAATCCGGCGTTCCGGGTCGGCGACCAGATCGGCGAGGTGGTGCGCGAGCACACCGAGCTTCGTGGCGAGCGCGCGGAGGAGCGGGTGCGCGAGCTCCTGGCCGGCGTGAACCTGCCCGATCCCGCGGGGGTGGCGCTGCGCTATCCGCACGAACTCTCCGGCGGACAGCAGCAGCGGGTGCTGATTGCCATGGCCTTCGCCTGCAACCCGGAGCTGCTCATCATGGACGAGCCCACCACCGGGCTCGACGTGACCACCGAGGCGCACATCCTGGACCTCGTCGCAGACCTCAAGGAGCGGTTCGGCTCCGCCATCCTCTACATCACCCACAATCTGGGAGTGGTGGCGCGGTTCTGCCATCGGGTGGCGGTGATGTACGCGGGCGAGATGGTCGAGGAGGGGCCGGTGTCGCGGGTGTTCTCGTCCCCTGCCCACCCGTATACGCGGAGCCTGCTGACCTGCATCCCGCGGCTCGACCTGTCCAAGCGGGACCGGCCGCTGAGCGCCATCGAGGGGCAGTTGCCGAGCCTCACCGTCCTGCCCGACGGATGCATCTTCGCCGAGCGCTGCGAGCACGCGACCGAAGAGTGCCGCAGCACGGTACCGGCTGGCGAGCAGGTCGGCGAAGACCCCGAGGACACCGTGCGCTGCCTGCACTGGCGGTCGTTGCCGGCGTTCGCCTTCGAGCGGCACGTTCGCGACGAGGCGCAGGCGCGAGCCGACGCCGGTTCGACCGACTTGCTCGGCATCGGCCGGCTGGAGTGCTACTACCCGGTACGCCGGCGGGTCCTCGAATTCCTGATGGGCGGACAGCAGAAGTTCGTGCACGCCGTCGACGGCATCGACATCGATCTGGAGCGGGGACGCACCCTGTCCATCGTGGGAGAGAGCGGCTGCGGCAAGACCACGCTCGGCCGCGCCGTGGTGGGGCTCCAGCCCGCCTCCGGCGGCGAGCTGATGTTCGAGGGCAGCCGGCTTGCGGGCCTCGCGCGCGACCGCGGGCCGGAGCTTCGACGCCGCGTTCAGATCATCTTCCAGAACCCGGATGCCACGCTGAATCCGCAGAAGTCGGTGGGCGAAGCAATTCGCCGGCCCCTCGATCTGTTCAAGCTCGTCCCCGAGGCCGAGCAGCAGGCGCGGGTCGCCGAGCTTCTGGAGAGCGTCAACCTGCCCGTCGCGTACGCCGAGCGTTACCCGCACGAGCTCTCCGGCGGACAGAAGCAGCGTGTCGCCATCGCGCGCGCCTTTGCGGCGGAGCCGGAGCTGATCGTGTGCGACGAGCCGCTGTCGGCGCTCGACGTGTCGGTGCAGGCGGCCATCCTCAACCTGCTGGTCGACCTGCAGAGGCGTTCCGGCACCGCCTACATGTTCATCTCGCACGATCTGTCGGTGGTGCGCTACCTCTCCGACCTCGTGGCGGTGATGTACATGGGCAAGCTGGCCGAGATCGGCACTCCGGAAGAGGTATTCGTCCCGCCCTACCACCCCTACACCGAGGCGTTGCTGTCGGCCATTTCGATCCCGGATCCGATGATCGAGCAGGCCAGCATCCGCCTGGAGGGGCCGGTGCCGAGCCCTGTCGATCCCGGCCGCGGCTGCCGGTTCGCATCGCGCTGCCCGCGCAAGGTTGGCGCGGTGTGCGAGAGCGAGGATCCGCCGGTGCACGAACTCAGCGGGAGTCACCGGCTCTACTGCCACATCCCGCGGGCGGAGCTGGATGGGATGAAGCCGGTCATTCGCTACGCGGGGGAGGAGGCGCCGGTGGTGTGACTACCGACAGCGCAAACGAGGTCGTCGTCACCCGCAACGTCTGGAAGATCTTCGGCGAACGCGCCGATGCGGCCATGGAGGCGTGCCTGCGCGCGAACCTGTCGAAGGCGGAAGTTCTGGACCGGTTCGAAGCCGTCGTTGGGGTTCGCGACGTGTCCGTAAGCGTCGGCGAGGGCGAGATCTTCTGCATCATGGGACTTTCCGGATCCGGAAAGTCGACACTGGTACGCCACATCAACCGGCTGATTGAGCCCACCGCCGGCAGGATTCTCATCAACGGCACGGACGTGGGCAGCCTCGATCTTGAACCTCTGCGAGCACTCAGGGCCGACAAGATCGGCATGGTGTTCCAGAACATGGCTCTGCTGCCGCACCGTACGGTGCGCGACAACGTCGCCTTCGCTCTCGAGCTCAGAAACGTCGACGCCTTCACCCGGACGAAGGTGGCCAACGACACCATCGAACTGGTCGGCCTGGAAGGGTACGGCGATCGCATGCCGTCGGAGCTCTCCGGCGGGATGCAGCAACGGGTCGGTCTCGCCCGGGCCATGGCCGCGAATCCGGACATCCTGTTGATGGACGAGCCGTTCTCGGCTCTGGACCCACTCATCCGCCGCAATCTCCAGGACGAATTCCTGGCGCTGTCGAAGTCGATGAAGAAGACCACCCTCTTCATCACTCACGATCTCGACGAAGCCATCCGGATGGGATCGCGGATCGCCATCATGAAGGATGGCGAGATCGTTCAGACCGGATCCCCGGAGGTCATCGTCACCGAGCCCGCCGACGATTACGTCTCCGACTTCGTGGCCGGCATCTCCAAGCTGAAGCTCGTCTACGCCCACACGGTCATGCAGCCGGTCGATCAGTACCGGAACCGCGCCGGTGCGCTGACGACGCTGGAGGGGTGCCCGACCGCGGGACCGGAAGACGACCTCGATACGCTGGTCGGCCTGGCCGTCGACCAGGAAAGGCCCATCGTCATCATGGACGATTCCACCCCGATTGGCGTGGTGACCAAGGACGATCTCCTGCGCGGCATTCAGGGGGAGGCGTGAACACGATGCAAGACGATGTCGGAGCACTCGAACCGTTCAGGAAATTTTCCGGAGCGAACGGCGACTACTACGCCGACGTGTTCCTGAAGATCCAGAAAGCGTCCCTTCCGAGTCTCCACGTGAACCCGGCGGCGCTGGTGGGCAGCTTCGTCTGGGCGGCCCTTCGCGGCAACTGGTTGCTGTTCACCATCGGTTTCGTCATCGACCTGATCGCGGCCGTCAACGCCGCCCTGTTTCACAAGTACGCGCAGGCAGCCATCGACAACGCGAACAAGGCCTACCTGGTCGAGCGGTACGAAGGCTGGTCCGGAACCCATCTCGTGGCCGCCATCGTCGTGTTCATCCTCGGGAGGCTCCTGTTCTCGTGGCTCGCCGACCGCCTGTACGTCCGACAGTACGAGCGGTGGCGCATCAATCGGGCGGTCGACAGTGGATCCGACGCATCGCGACTGATGATCGCGGCGCTGGTGTTCGTGCTGGTCGTGCCGCTGCTGCTCTACCGTGCCACGCAGTTCGCGCCCGACGCCCGAAGCTGCATCAAGCAGGATCGGGCCATCGCCAGAGGTGAGCCAGTCACATTCAAGAAGCGGTTCGACTGCTTCGTGATCGGCGAGTTTCCGACCCTGTTCTGGATCGACCGCCCGGACGAGATCAGTTATCCACGGGGCGAGGACGGTCAGCGAATCGTCCAGCGCACGCCACCGAGCGCGGACGCCCCGCCCGTCAACCTCAATACCTGGACCTCGCAGTCGATCGACGATGTCATCGGCTACCTCACGGTGTTCTACGGCTTTCTTTTCGACGGCATCACGAACTTCCTGCGAGCGATGCTGAGCGCCATCACGTCGGTCTTCGTGGGCACCCCCTGGCCGATTACCATGGCAACCCTGCTGTTCGCGGCCTGGCGCATGGCGGGCCCGCGGGTCGCGGTGTTCGTTGGCGCCTCGCTGACCTACCTGGCTCTCTTCGGGTTCTGGCAAACGGCCATGGACACCCTGTCTCTGGTCGTGGCGGCGTCGATCATCTGCGTCGTGGTCGGGTTGCCGCTCGGCATCTGGGTGGGCAAGTCGAGACGCGGCCAGGCGTTTGTGACGCCCATCCTGGACGTCATGCAGACGATCCCGTCCTTCGTCTACCTGCTGCCGGCGATTGCGTTCTTCTCCATCGGCAAGCCGCCCGGCATTCTCGCAACCGTCATCTTCTCCATGCCGCCGATGGTCCGCCTGACCGCCCTCGGCATCCGTCAGGTGCCGGAGAGCACCAGGGAGGCGGCGCTCGCCTTCGGTGCCAATCCCCGGCAGTTGCTGACGAAGGTGGAGCTGCCGCTCGCCCTGCCGTCGATCATGACCGGCGTCAATCAGGTCGTGATGATGAGCCTGTCGATGGTGGTCATCGCCGCCCTGATCGGCGCCGGCGGCATGGGATACGTCGTGACCGAGGCACTCGAGAACACGGAAACCGGCCGTGGGGTTCTGGCCGGAGTAGGAATTGCTCTGCTGGCGATGATGATCGACCGGGTAGTGCAAAAGGCGAACCGGGTTCGCCGTTGAAGCGTGAAGCGGGCCGGTTGTCCGGCCTTGTCCACAAACTGAAGAAAGGGAGACGAGCAATGAAGTTCATTCGTATCATCGCGGCATCCGCCGCAATCCTGCTGGGGTCTGCATCGACCGCACTTGCGGCCGGTGCCACAGTGACGATTGGAGACCTGACATGGACCGGCGCGAAGGCGATCGGCTATGTCATTCAGGCGATCATCAACGGGCCGATGGGCTCGGAGGCGGTCATCAAGGAAGGCCTGTCCGACGGTTCCGTGATCGCGGCGGGCATGGACAAGGGCGACGGCTCGGCCGACGTCTACACCGATCTGTGGATGCCCAACCGCCAGGGGATCTGGGACAAGTACGTCGATGGCGCCAAGAGCGTCGGCCACAACACGCCGTACCTCGGCACGCAGATGATGTACGTACCGAGCTACATGGCCGACAAGGTGAAGTCCGTCGACGATCTCATGAAGCCCGAGATCGCCGCGATGTTCGACAAGGACGGCAACGGCAAGGGCGAGTACTGGGCCGGGGACGCCGGCTGGAAGTCCACTCGCATGTGGCAGGTCAAGTTCAAGAGTTACGGCCTGTCCGACCTGTGGGAGGCGGAGATCCTGCCCGACGCCACGTTCAAGGGGCAGTTGAAGGCGGCAATCAATCGCGAGAAGCCAATCCTGTTCTACTACTGGACGCCCGAGTGGGTGCACGCCGCCTACGACATCTCGCCGATCGAGGAGCCCGCCCGCACCGATGGATGCGAGAAGATGGACCTGGACAAGGAAGACTGGCTCGAGGCCTCGCACTTCTCCTGCAAGAGCACCGACGCCCAGGTCTATGTTGCCTACTCCAAGTCGCTGGAGGCCCGCAATCCTCCGGTCGCCAAGTTGCTGAGTCAGATGGCCCTCGACCCGGCGGTGGTCAATCAGTGGATTCTCGAGATTGGTCGCGACAAGAAAGATCCGCGGGACGTTGCCGAAGAGTGGGTCAAGAACAACATGGATACGGTCAACATGTGGCTCAACTGAGCGTCGACCGCGAGCTGTGCTGACGAGGGGGCTTCGGCCCCCTCTTTCTTCGTGTCGATGCATCTCCGCGTCGACGGATTCGTCGCGCGCGGCCCGAGACGGAGCCCCAGGTGCCCGCGGCGCCTGGGGGCCTTCGCAAGTCCCGGACCGGTCTCCCCGGCCACGGCAGTGGTTCTTCCGACTTGGACGCTGGCGTAGTCGACGAGCCGCGAGCGTGGAGTTGCGGGACGCATCGCCTGCCTCGACAATCTCGAAAACCGGAGTCCCGCACCGCCATGACATCCCCCATCATCCCGAGCCGGCCGTTCGAGGTGCCCGCCGCCTGGACCGCGCGCGACATTGGCGGCAAGGGTGATTTCGCATTCGACCTCGCCGCCCGCCATATCGACGCAATCGAGGCGGCTGTCGCCCGGCTGCACGATCGCGGTCTGACCGCCTTCGAGGACATCGGCCGCCACGACTTCCCCCTCGACTCCATCGCCGAGGACATCCGGGCGTGGCGTCACGAGGTCGCCGGCGGCCGCGGGCTCCTGTTGCTGCGCGGCTTCCCGGCCGAGCGCTGGAGCCAGGAAGATGCGGAGCTCGCGTGGTTCGGTCTCGGCACCCATTTCGGCCGCGCGGTGTCGCAGAGCGTGCTCGGCGACCTGTTGGGGCACGTGGTCAACGTCGGCGGCGACGACATGCGCCACCGCGCCTATCGCAACGCCCGAGAGTTGCGCATGCACACGGACCGTTGCGACACCGTGGGCATGTTCTGCCTGCGCCCCGCCAAGTCCGGCGGCGAATCCGGTTACTCCAGCGCGCTCGCGGTGCACGACCGCATCCGCGAGTTGAAGCCCGAGCTGCTCGAATCGATCTGGAACGGCTTTCACCTGCACCGCTTCGGCGAGCAGCCACCCGGGGAGCCGCCCTACACCCCCATCCGGATTCCGGTGTTCTCCGAACGCGACGGCGTGACCACCGTGATCCTGATTGGCGGATACGCGTGGATGGCGGCCGACGAGTTCGATGCGCCCTTCAGCGATCGAGACCGCGAGGCGCTTGCCACCTTCGAGCGCCTGGCCGCCGACCCCGGGTTCCGGGTGAGCTTCCAGCTCGAACGCGGCGAGGCGGCCCTGTTCAACAACTGCGCGGTGCTGCACAACCGCACCGCGTTCGAGGACCACGACGAGCCGCACCTGAAGCGCCACCTGATGCGGCTGTGGCTGATGGACTGGGACGGGCGACCGGTGGTCGAGGGGGTGCGGTACCACAAGGGCGAGGGGGGAATCACTCCGCAACGGGACAAGGAACCGTATTACGCGAATCGGAATCCGGCGATTGATTCGGCGCAGCGACGGGGGTCGCCGTTGTAGGACGTCTTTCCTCGGGTGCTTCAGCGCCATCGGCCAGAAATTGCAGCCAGCAGCGCGACATCGAGCGGTATCGAGCCGCTTCTTGCCGCCAACCAACACAAAGCAGGACATTCGCAGTGGAGCTACCCGGTCTCGGACAGGAAGTCTTGTCCGCTGCACAAGCCAACGTCCTGTCAGGGCTCGATTCGGCCCCTGGCCGCGCCGGCGGATTTCCGCACGATGGTGATACGGCCATCGGCAACGAAGCTGCGGTACTCGTCCCCCGGCCCGATCCCGACCTCTCTGCACTGATCGATGGGGAGCGTAATCTGGCGCTTGGCGCTCACTCGCGGCATGAGGTCCCTCTCGACATGGCCGATCCGGGCAAACATTATCCGGGTCTTTACCTGCAATCAATCTGTAAAGATTCGGCAACGAGGCTACGCCCTCGCGGACGAACCGGTGCCGGTCGCGTGCGGCGAGCCGCTGTCGGCCCTCGAACGGAAGCCGCGCTCTTCGCAGCGGGCAACAGCCCTCGATCGGCATCCGCCCTGCTCTGCGGCCGCACCTGTTCCCTTCGATGTGGCGGTGCCTTCGATGAGGGAGCTCGAAGCGTGCGGGACTTTGGAGATCTTCCGTCACGGGATTGACCAGGAAGTCCTGATTGGTCTTTCCAAGTTGGGCGCGGTTCAGGAGTAACTTCGTGTAGTCCTCTATTGCCCGACCGCTGGTAGGTAGCAAGTCTTCGGTGTGCCGTTGACATCGGTAGGCCATTGACCTACATCACACCATGGAATTCGAGTGGGACGATGCCAAGAGCGATGCCTGTTTCGCGCACCGTGGTTTCGATTTCGCCCACGTCATTCGCGCGTTTGCGGACGACAATCGGATCGTCGGCCGAGATCGGCGCTGGGACTACGGCGAGGACCGCTACCGTCTCCTGGGCGCGATCGAGGGCCGGGTGTTCGTCGTGATCTATACGATGCGAGGCTCGATCATCCGCATCATCTCGGCTCGCAAGGCCAACGGGAGAGAGGTTCGGGAACATGAGCAGAACACGCGTCAGGGTTGATCCGGACAATCCGCGAAGCCTTCCTCCGGGACGGGTCGATCATGCAGTGCTGGACGCGACGACCGAGGAGGAGATCGCGCGACAAGTATGCGACGACGATGCCGAGGCGATGCGGGACATGGCGAGGTTCGCCCGTCGGGTGCGAAGGCGTTTGGGTCTGACGCAAGTGGAGTTCGCCCGCCGTATCGACGTCCCGCACGAGACGATTCGCAACTGGGAGCAGGGCAAGCGCGGTCCGACGGGCGCCGCCAGAGCCTTGCTCAAGATTCTCGACAAGGCGCCCGAGACGGCATTGCGGGTGCTCACCTGAGGTAGAACGTGATCGCGACGATTTTCGACGCGCCCAGGTGGGCTCGGTGATGTAGTCCGGGGGTCGGCGTCGCCGGCAGGACAGGTCCACCGGAGGACACCCGGTTTCCGGGGCAGCCATGCCGAGGCATCAGGCCGGTCCGGAATGCTCCGCTGAAACCAGGATCTGCGCCACCATCAGATCCAGGTGGCCACCGCCACCGTTCTTGTACACGGTGAGCTTTTCCGCCGAGCGCCTGCCGGGATGTCTCCCGCGGGCCAGGTCGAAGAGGTCCGCCCGGATATCCGCCGGAGACAGCAGGCCGTCGGTGAATGCCCTGACCAACTCGCCCGAATCCTCGATGGCGCTCCACCGGGAGTCCACGAACACCGAGGACCGGCGCAGCGCCTCCCCGTCGCATTCCCGCATGTCGGGACGGAAGCTGCCCACAAGGTCGAGGTGTGCACCGGGCTTCAGCCACTCTCCTCGGACGAGCGGGGCGGTCGCCATGGTGGCGCAGGTGATGAGATCCGCCTCGCGGGCAGCGGCCTCGAGGTCCGGTGCGACGGCAATCTCGATGCCGGGCAGGGCAAGGGTCTTGGCCATGTGCTTCGCCCGGGCCATCGTCCGATTCCAGATGGTCACCCGGCGGATGCCGGGGCGGACCGTGCAATGGGCCATGGCGAGGTGCGGCGCCAGCGCGCCGGCGCCCACCACCAGCAGGGTTTCACAGTCTTCGCGGGCGAGGAAATGGCTGCCCGCAGCGGAGTCCGCAGCGGTCTTGCGCAGTGTCAGCGCGGCGCCGTCCAGAACCGCCAGGGGTTTTCCGTTGTCGCCGTCGAACAGTACGAACACGCCTTGCACGGAGGGCAGTCCGCTGCCGTTGTACTCGTTGTGCGGAAACACCGTAACCAGCTTCGACCCGAGTGCCCGTCCGCGCTGCCAAGCCGGCAGGTTGAGGAAGACATCCTCGCCGCCTCCGGCGCTCGGCTGCGCCTGGAGCAGGCTCTCGGACAGGTTCACGTCGCGAAGATGTCCGGCGATCAGCGCCGGCACCAGCGACCGGTAGGGCAATCCCTCGTGGACCTGGTCACTGTCGAAGAGTCGCATGATGCAAGCCGAGCACGCTTACCTCGACCGAAACTCCCTCAACCGCGTGTGCTCCACAAGCTGATCCACGTTCTGCAGCGTGAATACCTTGCCGCGGGTCGCGAGCAGCAGCTTCTTCATGTCCTCGCGACGTACGCCGAACCCTCGTCCGGCAATACAGGCGACCACCTCGAACCTGGGCTGGTCCGCCGGCTGGCCTGCCATGCTCAACGTGCCGAGGTGCTGGACGCGCGTGACCTTGTCGCGGGCCGTGCCGTCGTCTTCGGTGAGCTTCGCCTCGATGACGACCTGCGGATTGAACTCGTTGGGAACCACGAAATCGGGCGCCTGGTCGAATCCGGGCAAGCGATCCGCCCGCTTCGTCTTGCGAAAGCTGATGCCGGCTCGGGACAGCACGTCCTCGATGGCGTTCTCGACGAGGTTGCCGACCAGCTCGCTGATGGAGTCCCGGTGGCCGGCGAACGGACGTCCGAGAAGACGTTCGTAGAGCAGAATGGAATAGGGAATGCCCAGCTCCGCTGACGATCGAACGCTGATCAACCCGGCCCTGGTATCGGCCTTGTCGAGTCTGTGGATGCTGTCGGGAGAGTCTTCCGGGACGCCGGATTGAAGGGCGTGACAGGCGGCGGCGACGAGAGCCCGAATGCGCCGTTCCGTTACCCTCCCCCTCTTCGATAAAGCCCCATCGGGCTTCATTCGGATACTTCGATCGATCGCGCGCGCCGCACTCTGAGTCACGTTGACCCCGGTATGCCGGCTCGTATGGTAGGCCCACTCCGATGGGGTGAACCCGAGCATGCAGCGAAGAACGATCAGTGCAATCGGCGTCTCGAAGACGACAGGGACAACCGTGTCCGAAGTGACTTCCCGAAAGCTCCCGGTGGCGCGCTTCAGGGCTTCATAGCCGTTCTCGAATTCAGGGAACTCAACGAACCCGTCGCCCTTGGGCATGACCAGAAACTCGGATTCGAGGCACCCGAACACCGCATCGACACAGGCGTCGAGATTGGACCGGACCTCGTCGAACCCGACCTCAAAAGGAAACGGCACCGTGCACCTCGTCCCCGGTTCCCGTGGTACGACGCGAGAACAACGGCAGGTCCGCGTGCGGCTCGGCCGGCGGCGCCCGCCGCGCAAGTCGATCGGGATCTCCGTAACCCGTCATCCGCTCACGAACCGCCGCAATCTTCTCCGCCGTCGGCCGGGAGCCTTCCCAACCGTCGCGAAGCACCCAGACCGCCATCCGGGTCAGGTGGCCCAGGACGATGCATCTTGTGTCGCCGTAGGTCGGTGTTCTGCCGGTGCTCGCGAGTTGTGCCAGGTCCTCGCCGACGATCTCGACGAGCCGCTCGGGCGTGTCGAACAGCCAGCTCTCCGGTGTGGTGCCGGAGCTCCGGCACACGAAGACGGTGTCGATGATGGATGAGCTCGTACCGTGGATGTGGATGGAGCCGCCCATCTCCGCCGGACAAGGCAGCGACGCCGAGCACACCAGGCCGGCGTCCAGGATCGCCACGCCGACCGCGCAATAGGCATCGAGCTTGTTGTGATGGTAGGTGAATGCCAGCGGCGCACCCGGCTTCAAGGCACGGGCCATGCGCGACCAGACGGTAGCGAGCCCCTCGGTGAAGTGCTCCAGCCCCCGGTCCTGGGTGACGTTGCCGGTCAGCTCCTGCGGTGACCGCGTGGTCGGGCGGTCGAAGCCTTCGGCCTCGTTACCGACGAGGCGCCGCAGCCAGACGTAGCAGAAGTCCATCAGCTCGCCGTACTGCACGTTGCCGAAGTACGGCGGGTCGGTGAACACGGCGTCGAGGCTGTGCGGCGTCAAGCCGCTCTTGGTCGCGCTCTTGCAGCGGATCGCGATCCGGCGCTTTCTCTCTGCGCACATCTCGCCGATCCGTTCCCCCGCGATGGGGACCCGGACGTTGCGCGGGCCGATACGTCGAACTTCGTAGGGCGACTCGCAGTAGCGCTTCGCCTTGATGTACTTGTCCACGATGTTCGACCAGCCCCCCGAGCCGACATTGGTTCCGGGGCCGTTGACGATGCCCGTGAAGTTGGACTCGCACTGCACCAGTCCGACAGGGAAGCCGTGCACGGAGAAGATGTCCAGCGCCTTGAGGGCCATCGTGTCGTAGCGGCACAGCATGTTCTGGTAACGCAACAGATCGGAGAGGTTCGTCGCGAGCGCGTGACGGATGCGCGGGTCTTCGGTCTCGGCGATCAGGCGGCAGCTCAGCTCCAGTCCGAGGAGTTGACGCGGATTGAACATCTCCCGGTATCGTGCATACCCCCAACGGTGCAACCGGTCGGTCTCGTCGCCTGGCGGAATGGACTCACTGGGCACGAAGCAAGGCGAGAGCTGCTCCCATCGCCGGGCCGCTTCGTCCGCGCGGGCCAAGTCCTCGGCATCGGGCTTCTTGAAGAAGCGTCCCTTGTGCCGCGCCTTGCGGTGCGAATTG
>JAJDUQ010000282.1 GCA_022826505.1 Gammaproteobacteria bacterium | reverse complement strand
CTCGGGTGATACTCCAGATCGTCTCTGACCGCGTCGGCCCTCGCTCGGCGATGCGGATGGCAGATGCGGTGATCGCGTCGGCTCGGGTCGGCTCGTTCAGCTCGATGAACCGGTCGACTCCGGTCTGCCTCATCCAATCTCTCAGGCCTGCGGCGTTGCGGGCGTGGGTCGCCTGCGTGCTTGTCGTGCCGTCGTGGCATTCTGTCAGCCACTCGAGTCGTCCGTTCTCATAGTGCAGGTCGGCGGCCGTCCACGTGGCGTTCTCCGTCGCTTGGGCCGCGTGGCCGGCGGGGTCGGCTTGGATGTACGTGAAGCGCTCCGGGACATTGCTGATATCGGTTTCGGCGTCCCTGGCGTACGTCCGGGCGGTGTCGCGCCACTTCTTCCTGAGGGTGGCCATCTCCTCGAGCGGCTCGAGGTTGATGGCCGTTTCGAGGCTCTGACGGTCGATCTCCATGGCAACTGCGAAGTCGTAGAGATCCCTGACTGGTGCTTTCCGGCTCGCCCGTTTCGCTTTGCCGTGGAGGATCTGGGCGTTCGACTCGACGTGCTCGGCCCGTCCGTCTATCCGCGTCTCGCGTTCGCTGCCTTCCGGGTGGCGTTCATCGCCTTTCTTCCTCTGCCACAGGTCGAGCTCGGACCGGGGGAAAGAGATGACGATTTGCCGCACGCCCTGGTATCCGCCGGTGGCGCCAAGCTCCGTCATCGAGGTCATGAAGTGCGGGCACCGCTTCGCGATCAACCGGTCGGCGGCCGACGGCGCCAACTGGAGATCGATGTCGGTGCTCGACCGGTGCTTGTACCGCGCCGTGAGTATCGTTCCTCCGGTCAGCGTCCAGCGTTCGTTGCCTCCGAGGATCTCGCGCATCGCATCTTCGAGCCTCGGTCCGATCTTTTTCCAGAGCGTGGCTGCCGGTTCCGGGAGCGTCAGTGTTTCCATCGTCCCGTGCTCAGCCTCGGCGTCGACGGTCCCTGGCCGGGATGAGGTGTCGTCTGGCCGCGTGCTCGTTCAGCGTTCGCACCTTCTCCGCGTCGGTGAATCCTGCGTTGCGCATGGCGTTGGCGAGCATTCGCCAACTGTAGACGCGTTCGGCCCAGGCGAACCAGTGTTGCTCGACTGTTGCATGGTCGAGCCATGTCCGGATGGCGTGAGCCTGCTCCCTGGTCGGCGTCGTCGTGCGCATCCCGTCGTAGAGCGCTCGGCTGGTCGGTCGTTTTCGGTATCCCGCGCACCTCGAGTGGAACACCAGGTTGACGATGTTCGAATCTCGCCCCGTGGTCTTGCGATCGCCCCAGGACAGAGTGTCTGCCCAGTCCTCGGGCGCGAGGTCGTCGTCGAAAGCTTCCGGGGGTCCAGGCTTCGCCGGCAGGCTGTCGGGATGGGGTGTGACAACAAGGGTCTTTGCGGATGGCGCCGCGCCGCCCTGACTCCTTTCGTGGGCTACCTGTGTGGTCATCGTCCTCATCCGCGGTTTCGCGGGCGCCGGCGTCAAGGCTGCTCGCTGCTCGGCAATCGTCATCGCATGTCCTTCGCGCACGCTTGGCGTTTCCTCCAAGGTTCACCCCGGGATACTCGGTCTACTGCCCTGGGGCGTGTCCACCGCGACGCCGGTGCCCATCTCGAACACCATGTCGGCGGGGTACCGCGGCCAGTCGTCGTCGAGGGCCCAGGCTTCCTGGGCCACCGCGACCGCCGGCGCACCCCATGCCGCCCCGACCACCACCGCGGCGACGAGCGCCACCCCACTCGATCGAGCTCGCATCATCGGATTGTCTCCCGGCCGCCGGTTGCGCGACACCGGCCTTCGTTGCCCACGGGTCACAAGATGTCAGCCCTCGCAGGCGCACGCTCACGGGTCGCGACGGTGGGGATTGTCGTAGATCCAGGGGCGGAGACGCCGGTCTCTTTCTCTCATCGCCTCGGCGCCGGCCTCGTGCTCGAGACGTTCGAGCAGCGTCGTGTCCACGCCCTGAAGCAGGCTCGAGCGCCGCCTCGGGTCGATCCGGAAGGGAACCGGCGCCATGTCCGGGCGCTCCAACACCTGTCTCGCCAGGTCGACGGTCATGGCGATCCCCGGATTCGCGCCGACTCGATCCGCCAGCTCGTCCACCACCCGCTCGTCGAGCGTCACCGGCAGGAGGCCGAAGTCGAAGCAGTCGTCGTGGAACACCGGCCCGAAGCTCGGGGCGATGACCACGCGCATGCCGCACTGCCGGAGGCGGATGACCGCGAACGCCTGCTGGCTGCCCTGGCCGAAGTTCCGTCCCGCGAGCAGGATCGAGGCGTCGCGGTACGGTGGCCGATTGAGGACGAAGTCGGGGTCCTCCGCGCCGTCGGGCCGGTAGCGGAAGCCGGGGAACGCGTGCCGGCCGGTCCACGACCCGTCGTGCCGGTGGGCGTCGAGGTGTACGTCGCCTCCGTCGAGGTGCACGGCGTGGAGGTCGCGAAGCTCCTCGCCGACCGGGGCGATGAGCTCGCTCTCGAGGTCCGGCTGCCGGAAGGGCGCCGCGATGCCGGTGTGCCGCACGAAGCGCGGGTGTCGAGGCATGGCGTCAGGTTGCCCTGGTCCGGGGACGGTGAAGCTACCGTGCCGTCGTCGAGGCATGGCGTCAGGTTGCCCTGGTCCGGGACGGTGAAGCTACCTTGCCATCTGCCAGGCGCGGGAACCGTCGAAGGACGGGCCGCGTCTGCGTGCAGTCGGCAGATTCATGTCGGTCACCGTCCTCAGCGGCCGTCACCGAGCTGGTAGGTCCA
>JAJDUQ010000197.1 GCA_022826505.1 Gammaproteobacteria bacterium | reverse complement strand
CGACCTCGCCGACCACCACCTGCGCCTTGTCGAACGCATCCGCCATATCCCCCTTATAGACGAGGCGCTGCGAAAAAGCCAGACCCCAACCTCACGGTCATGCCGTCACCTCTTTGCAGCTAGCATGAAATAGCCCTGCCGATCGGCATCGTCGAATTTCGCTGACGAACGATCGATTTCCGAGCGAAGTTCCATCCATGTTCCGTTCTCCGGATGCAGGATTACCGCCCGAGGGACTGTGCCCTGGGCCGCGCGAAGGTTGCCCGTCGATGCTCGTGGCCGCAGACTGACAACGACACTCGTGGGCCGAGTGGCGCTTGCCGTGTCGTGGCGTCGGTGGCAGGGCGCTCGACAACGTCAGTATCCTTGGCCTCGCACCGGGATCAATGCCCGGTGAAGAGGGATCGCTGCGATGCAGGATCTCGTCGTCGAATTCGAGCCCCACGTTCGCCTGGGCGCGTTTCTGGGCGTTTTCGTTCTGGTCGCGTTGTGGGAGGTCGTGGCGCCGCGTCGTTCGCCCCGGATCTCGAAAGCGGTACGGTGGACGAGCAACATCGGAGTCGTCGTCCTCGATACCGTCATTCTGCGGCTCGTGTTTCCGATCGCGGGGGCGGGAATCGCAGCCGTGGTCGGCTCGCTCGGCTGGGGCCTGTTCAACGCGCTGGCGTGGCCGATCTGGCTCGAGATCGTGCTGGCAGTCGTCGTACTCGATTTCGTCATCTACTGGCAGCACGTGGTGTTTCACGCGGTGCCCGGCCTGTGGCGGCTGCACATGGTGCATCACGCCGATCTCGACTTCGATCTGACCACCGGGGTTCGCTTTCACCCCTTCGAGACCCTGCTGTCGATGATCATCAAGGTTGCCGCGATCGCGGCACTCGGGCCCGCGCCCGTGGCCGTGATCCTGTTCGAGATCGTGCTCAGCGCCACCTCCATCTTCAATCACGGCAATGTCGTCCTGCCGTCCGGGCTCGACCGGTTCCTGCGCCTCGTCGTGGTGACCCCCGACATGCATCGGGTTCATCACTCCGTGATCGTGAACGAGACCAACAGCAACTTCGGATTCAGCCTGCCCTGGTGGGACCGGTTGTTCGGAACCTACCGCGCGCAGCCGGCCGCCGGCCACGAGAGCATGACGATCGGACTCGAGCAGTTCCGCGAGCCACGCCTGCAGTGGCTGTGGCACATGCTGGCGCTGCCGTTCACCGGTGCCGGCGGCGCGTATCCGTTCGGCCGCAGGCGCGGAAACTGACGCCCGGTCCACGGTCCGTGGGCAATGTTCGAGCGATCGTGACGTCGAATTTCGTGCTCGATGTGGCCCGATGCGGTCCCGCGGGCCGCTGCGGACGCCGAGCGCTCGACTCCGGACCTACAGCTCCCCTTCCGCCCGCAGCATGCGAATCGACTCTCGCAGTGCGTCCGCGGTGTGAGCGATGTCCGCATCGCTGTGGACGGCGGAGGTGAGGCCGCCGGGCTTGCCCGACATGTCCACTCCGCCAATCGACATCGCCAGGCGGAGCTTCCTCGCGGCCGGGTGCTTCGCGCTTCGCTTCAGCGCGTCGAAGCCGGCCTCCAGCGGATCGAACGCTTGCGGAACGATGTCGGTGCCGTCGGGGTTGAGAAAGAAGTAGAAGCCCGAGTGCTCCCCGTAGACTGCCCACGGGACGCGTTCCTCGGCCAGAACCCGGTTCAACGCGGCGCGGAGGCGAGCACCGGCCCGGTTCGCGCGTTCGCACACGTCCTCGCCGGCCACCCGCTCCAGGCACGCGATGCCGGTGGCGGCGCACACCGGGTTCGCGTTGTAGGTGCCCTGGTGACCGATCTTCTCGAACCCCTTGGATTCCGCCGCTTCGAAGTCCAGACGCTCCAGGAGCGACACCGGTCCCGTCACCGCCCCTCCGGGAAGTCCTCCGGCGAGAATCTTGGCGAAGGTCGCAAGGTCCGGGGTGATGCCATGGTGCGCCTGCGCGCCGCCGCGTGCGACACGAAATCCGGTCACCACCTCGTCGAAGATGAGGATGACGCCGCGCCGCGCGGTGACCTCGCGCAGCATGTGGACGAAGTCGGCCGCGATCGGCAGGACCCCGAAGCTGCCTCCGGTCGGCTCCAGCATGACCGCGGCAATATCGTCGCGGGATTCCAGCAGGGCGCGCGTACCCTCGAGGTCCTCGGAGGAGGCGAGCAGGACGTGACCCGCGATCTCTTCGAGCAACCCTGGAGCTGCGCTGCCGTCGAAGTGGTCGTCCACGCCGAACGCGGCGTGGTCCTGCCAACCGTGAAAGTGGCCCATGAGGCGCACCAGCTTCTTCTTCCCCGTACAGGCGCGTGCAAGACGCAGCGCCATCAGGTTCGCTTCCGTTCCGGAGGAGTGGAACCGCACCCGTTCGGCGCACGGCACGAGCTCCTTCACCAGCGTTCCCCAGCGCACCTCCAGATCGTGGCAGGCGGCGGGGTGGGTGCCGAGCTCGAGCTGGCGCTGGGCGGCCCGGGTCACCTTCGGGTCGCAGTGGCCGAGAATCAGCGAGCCGTGTCCACCGTGGTAGTCCACGTACTCGTTGCCGTCCACGTCCCACTTGCGCGACCCGGCCGCCCGTTCGACGTAGATGGGATACGGGAGGACTCGCCGCGAGTCGTGCACGATGCCGCTCGGAAAGACCGAGCGCGCTGCGTCCGAGCGCTCCGCCGATCCGGGCGTGCGTTCGCGGTACCTTGCCTCGATTCCCGAATTCGAGAGTGCTCCGGCGTTCATGTTCTCCCCTCCGGACGGTTTGCCCGCTCCTTCGCCTTGACGATCGCGGTCACCACTTCGTTGTAGGGTGCCGCGGTGCCCACTTCGCGTGCGACGACCGGGACCATCCCGTTGATCGCGTCAATCTCCGAGGGTCGGCCCGCCAGATAGTCCTGGAGCATCGAGGGGCGACTGTTCGGAATCTTCTGTCCGAACTCGCGCACATGTGCGATCGGGTCGTCGAACGAGAAGTGGACGCCCTTTGCGACGCCCGCCGCATGGGCCTCGGCTGCGCAACTGCTCGCCACCCGCCACGCATGCTCGTTGCCATGGACTCCGGCGATCGTGCATTCGAATATCGTGCAGGAGCCGCTGTAGGTGACGTTGCACACGAACTTCTCCCACACGAGCTGGTTGATGCCGTCGAAGCACTTGACGTTGAAGCCCGCGTCGCTCCACACCCGGCCCACCCGCTCCAGGCGCTCGGTGATCCCTCCGCCCAGCTCGCCGAGCCGGACCAGCTCCATGCCGTTGTGATGCGCGTGTCCGGGTGCGCGCATCGACGCACCGAATCCGCCCGCGACCCCGAGAAGCACGTTGTCCGGAGGCAGGTGCCGGCAGATTCGCTCCGCCGCGCCGAGGCCGTTCTGGATGGTGAGGACGAGGGAGTCGCCGTGCAGCAGCGGGCCGACGGATGCAGCCGCCGACGCCACGCCGTCCGCCTTGGTCGCGATGATCACGAGGTCGCAGGGTCCAGGCTCGGAGGTGTCCGTCGTCGCATCGAGCCGAACGGTACGGTCGCCGCTCGCACCCTCGACCCGGAGCCCCCGCTCGCGTATCGCGTCGACATGCTCGCGCCAGGTGTCGACCGCCCACACCTCGTTCCCGGCGCAGGCGAGCAGTCCCGCATACACCGAACCCATCGCTCCGGCGCCGACCACCGCAATCTTCATGCGTCGTTCCTCATCGATTGTTCGTCTTCACCGGAAGCGTACCGAGCATGCGCCGAGGCCCGAGAATTCGGCGCGCCACTCCTCGTCCTTCGAGACATCGTGCTTGCTGAACGAGCCGGTGATGAGTCGCTGCCCGGCCTCGAGGTGCCGGCCGTACGCTCCGAGCACGTTGGCCAGGGTGGCGATGGAGAGGAAGTGATCGTCGATGACATCGCGTCCGACGACGTCGGCGCGCACCTCCCCGTTGCAGGACATCGTGACCCGAAGCGAATCCGAATCGAACTCGTCCGGCACCGGGGATTCCGGGCCTTGCACGATCGCCCACTGCGTCAGATTGTCCGCGACGGAGAGCTCGAAGTCGGTCACTCCGCCCGACCGTTTCTGGTTGATTTCCATCCCGGGCGCGATGTTCGCCACCGCCGCCCGGGCGGCGGCTGCGTCGGCGCCGGGACCATGCAGGTCCGATGCCATCGTCGCGCAGAGCTCGGGCTCCACGCCGCACCCGACGACGAGATCGTCGAGTGCGACCTCGCCGGGCGACGCGATGACCCCCGATTCCAGGATATGTCCGAACGGCTGTCGGTCGGTGCCGAAGTGGGCGCGCACGGAGGCCGAGGTGAGTCCGATCTTCCAGCCCGCGAGCCGTTCGCCGTCCGCGAGCCTTCGCTCCAGGAGGTCGAGTTGCACCCGCAGCGCATCGTCGAACGAGAGCCGGCCGACGACATCGGCGGGAAAGAACTCACCGCGCCGATAGCCGTCCCAGATGCGATCAGCCGCTTCGGTGACGTTCATCGTTTCTCCACTCGTTCCGGTCACGCGCCGGAATTCGGAAGGCGCGGACTATAGCCGCTGGACAGATGGCGGTCACGGAACCTGGTTCCGGAGACGGCGGCGTCCGGGTCGGTTCGAGGGCGGCGTGTACCAAAGTCGCCCCCAGCGAGGTACACGTCGATGCGTTGTCCCCGCGTCGCGGTCATGCGCATCTCCCGCGCCGGAGGTTACGATCGCGGTCAGGTTCTTCAGTCGGACCAATCGGGATGAGTGAAGCTGCCGTCACCGGTGACGGGCATGCATGTCCACCGGCCGTCCGGTTCGTCGAGCCGAAGCTCAACGTTGTCGAGATGCTCGATCGGATCGAGCGCGAGGATGCCATCGCCGTACCGGCGCTGACTCCCGACTATCGCGCGTGGCTGCTCGAGGAGGCGTACGGGGCGCCGTTTCGCGAAGCCCGCGGCGTCGTCGGGCGGGGTGAACGCCTCGTTCGCCAGCGCATGGAAGTTCACGACGGTTTCGGACCCGAAAGCCGCTTTCGCGACCTGACCAGGCAGTACCAGGCGGTGTGGGATGCCCGGCTTGCCCCCCTGTCGGACTATCCCTTCGAGTCCCGTCTGGTCTTCAACGACATGATGCTCCAGGTCTACCAGCCCGGCGAGACCGGGATCACCCCGCACATGGACCGCACCGCCTACCGGAACCTGATCTGCCTGTTCGTGCTCGAAGGCCGCGGGCGATTCGGCGTGTGCGAGGACAGGAGCGGGCGCGGGGCGCGCATCATCGCCCATGAACCCGGCGACGTGGTGCTGACGCGGGCCCCGGGGTTCAGGGGCTCCGACCACCGCCCCTTCCATTTCCTCGATCGCATCACAAAACGGCGCTACGTGTTCGGGCTGCGGCAAGAGCAAGTGCAGCGGTAGGGGTGCCGCATGCGTCGTCCCTCGGTTCCGCCCCGCACCTGCAGCCTCGCGAGCGCAAGATCGGCTTGGTCACGGAGCGTGCCGGACGTTGAACCGGCTGCGAATCGCCGCCATGTCGCGCGCGGGGGACGATGCGAAATCGTCGCGCGGCGAGCGATTCCTCGCGGATTCCGAGCTTGTCGAACGAATCGGTCCACCAGCCTTGTCGCGAGGCAGGCGATCATCTAGCCTGCACGCAACCCGAACCAGACCGGTCGTACCGGACGGACCTTCGAAGCGCGGTCCGAGGAGAATCCGATGGAACTGAGTCATCCCACGCAATCCCGGATCGAGTCGCTCATCGAGTCCGACCGGGTGGTGCTGTTCATGAAGGGCACCCGGATGCAGCCGCAGTGCGGCTTTTCCGCCGCCACCATTGGCATCCTGGACTCCCTGGTGCCGAGCTACACCACGTTCAACGTGCTGGAGGACCAGGGGATTCGGGAAGGCATCAAGGCGTTCTCCGACTGGCCGACGATTCCGCAGCTCTACATCGACCGGGAATTCGTAGGCGGTTGCGACATCGTGAAGCAGATGTTCAACAGCGGGGAACTGCACGAGATGCTCGGCGCGGAGGCGCCGGACCGGACGCCGCCCGAGATTGCGCTCAGCGATGCCGCGGCCTCCATCATCGCCAATGCGCAGCAGGGCAACCCCGGAAACGCGGTGCACCTGTCCATCGACGGGCGGTGGCAGCACTCGTTCAACCTCGGCCCGATGGAAGGGCACGAAATTCGGGCGGAGTCGAACGGAGTCACGCTGCTGTTCGACGTGTCGTCGGCCCAGAGGGCAAAGGGGTTGTCCATCGACATCGAAGAGACGATCCAGGGTACGGCGTTCAAGATTGACAACCCGAACGCACCGCCTCCGGTGGGCCGCATGTCGGCGGTTGAGCTTGCCGCCGTGCGGCGCGATCCGGCCGAAGCGCCGACGCTCGTGGACGTGCGCACCTCCGAGGAGCGGGCGCGGGCGGTCATCGAGGACTCGATACCGCTGAATGACGAAGGTTTGCGCATCGTGTCGGCGCTCCCGAAGGACACCAAGCTCGTCTTCTACTGCCACACCGGCGTGCGGAGCATGTCCGCGGCCGAGCACTTCCGCGCGGAAGGATTCAGCGACGTGCACAACCTCGAAGGCGGAATCGACGCGTGGTCGCGGGAGGTCGACGCGTCGGTTCCGCGGTACTGAAGGCGTCCTCGACGGGGCATTGACGGCGCGCCGGCCGCGCGCGGCGGTCAGTGGACGGCGCCGTGCCTCAGGCGCGCGTCCCGGTCGATCGATTCCAGCACGACGGGACGGGGTTCGCCGTCCCGGACGATGGTGAGAGGAATTTCGCTGCCGGCCGGCCCGATCCCCCAGACGCTGCGAAAAAGCACCGCGAGACCGTCGATCGGCTCCCCGGCAACCTCGATGACCAGATCTCCGACCTCGAGTCCGGCCCGATCCGCCGGGCAACCGTCGTAAACGCTCGCAACCACCAGGTGATCGCTGATGTCCTGGACGAGGAAGCCGAGCCACGGCCGTGCGGGACGATTGGGCCGGCCGTAGGTCTTCATGTCCTCGAGAATCGGCTTCAACAGGTCGATCGGCACGATCATGTTGGCCCGCGCCTGTTCTCCGCTCGACGAGACGGTCTGCACGAGGAGGGAGCCGACGCCGAGGAGGCGGCCATCCGATCCGACGAGCGCCGCCCCACCCCAGTTCGGGTGGGCGGGTGCGGTGAACAGCGCTTCGTCGAGCACATACTCCCAGTAGCCGGCGAATTCACGCTTCGCGATGATGCGTCCCGTGACCAGCGCGTCGTTGCCGCCGTGACCCGCCACGACGACAGGATCCCCCACGTCGCATTCCGCGCTCACACCGAGTTCCATGGCCGGCGCGGGTAGGGGCTGAAGGGCCTGGACGAGTCCGAATCCGGATTCCTGGTCGTAGCCGAGGACGTGGCCGGGCACCGCCGCGCCCCTTCGATCGGTAATCCACAATGTCTGTGCCTCGGTGACCAGATAGCCGATGGTCAGCACTAGGCCGCGATCGCCGATGACCACCCCGTTGCCCATGCGTTCGGTACCCAGCACCGATGCGGTCAACGCATCGTCGGGCACCTGGGAACGGACACTCACCAGCGATGACAACATCGCTTCGACATCGAAATCGACATCAGAATCCTTTCCGGTCTCCGTCACCGTCGAGTGGCCTCCGTCGCGTGGGGATTCGTCGTGTCGGCGGAATCGTCCGCGGCCGCTGACACGCCTGCAATCATACCGGGGCGGAGATGGGGGACAAGCACACCGGGGTCAGGCGACAGGGCTATTTCATGCTAGCTGCAAAGAGGTGACGGCATGACCGTGAGGTTGGGGTCTGGCTTTTTCGCAGCGCCTCGTCTATAAGGGGGATATGGCGGATGCGTTCGACAAGGCGCAGGTGGTGGTCGGCGAGGTC
>JAJDUQ010000056.1 GCA_022826505.1 Gammaproteobacteria bacterium | reverse complement strand
ACGCCCCGCATCCTCCGCGCCAAGTCCAGCAACCCGCCAACAAGGGCGCACCGACATCCCCCACCTGCCAGCCGAAATTAACTGACGCCTCCACCGACCCGCCGAGACCATACTGAAAAAGGACTTTTGAATAGGCCTGCTTGTCCAATGGGAAGTGAGCCTGAAGGGAGGGTTCTCTTGTTCCGCACTCATTCAATGCCTATCATTGTCTCATATGAGGCCAACTTGCCCAGGAGCTTCAAATGAGCGTGGATGCAACGGCAATCGCAAGCGTTCTGGGTGGCTCCGGCATCTTGGGACGCCCGATCAGGGATACGCGCGATCTCGAGGATGCGGTCCGCACGGGAATTCCCAAGCCGGCGCTGGATCGGCTGATCACGACCATCGTGCCGGCCGAACGCGCGGGTGATTCCAGCGTACGGCTGAGGAACAAGATCGTCCCACGGGCGACGTACCAGCGGGTCGAGCGCTTCAATCTCCAGGTCAGCGAGACCACGGAACGCATCGCCCGGCTGTACGCTCTGGCCCTGTTCGCGTTCCAGGACTCCGACGCCGCGGCACGCTTCATGATGCACCCTCATCCGGAGCTGGGTGATCGAACGCCGTTCGACACCGCGCTGACCGAGGTAGGCGGCCGCGAGGTCGAAGAGATCATCGAACGGGGCTTGCATGGTCTTCCGGCCTGATGCCCCCAAGCACGCCTACCGAATCGTTCACGAGCGCTATCCACCATTCGACGGCGGTGGAGCGTACCGGTGGGGCAGTCGATGGGTCGGGCCCGGACGCCGGGTCATCCACGCGGCGGAGACCTGTGCCCTCGCCGTACTGGAAAACCTGGTGCACTGGCAAACGAGCGCGCTTCCACCGAGACTCGTGTGCGTGAGAGTGACGATTCCCGCTGGTCTCGTGCAGGAGCGAATCGACGAATTCGACCGCGCAGCATTGACTTCGAACGATTTCGCATCGACTCGCACGCTCGGCAACCAATGGTACGGTCGCGGACGAACATCGGTGCTGTGGGTACCGTCCGCAGTGTCGCCGTACGAATCGAACGTGCTGTTCAATCAACGTCACGCCGACTTTCCGCAAATCGCAGCGACCCCGCCGATATCCACTCGCGTGGACCCACGCTTGGCGCGTTGATGGCGCCGAACTCCGGGGCGCCCTCCGCCGTCAGTGTGTTCTCGAGGGACTGTGAGGCATGCGCGGCTCACTCCGCCCGGTCGAGTTCGTACATCACGACACCGGCGCGGCGGGCGACGAACACCCCGCCGCCGGCGCAGACGAAGGCGGGCGCCAGCCGCTCCCGGTACCAGGTCCCCTCGCGCACGTAGCCGTTCGAATCGGTTCGGGACTGGTCGCAGTTCTCGTCCCAGTCCTCGCGCGTCAGGGCGCCGAACCAGAGCGCGCCGCGGCACAGGCGCGCGAGATTCAGCATCGCCTCCTCGGCCTCCGCTTCGTCGAGGTACTGCAGCACGTCCTGGCAGATGACAAGGTCGTACCGGCGCCGCGAACGGTAGGTGACCACCGAGTCGCGCACCCAGCCGAGCTCGGCGCACAGGTGCTCGCTCACCTCGACCCCGGTGTAGCGGGCCCGCGGAAAGCGGGCGAGGAGCGGCACGCGCAGCCGGCCGAGTCCGCAGCCGAGATCGAGGATCCGGCGCACGCGGATCTTGAGGTAGTCGAGGTAGCTCGCGAGGAACCGCGCCTGGATCTCGACGTCCTCGGAATCCGCCACGCGCGTGCGCGGGTCGAGGTAGAAGCGCTCGTAGTAGGCGGCGTCGAAGTCGAATCGGGACGGCATCGGCGGGTGGGCTCGTTCGGGTTCGGCAAGGCCGTCAGGGACCCCCGGTCCCGCGGCGCCAGCCAGCGCCGGGCGCCGGGCACGCAGCGCTACAGCAACTTGGCCAGTGCGACGACCAACCCGCCCTGGGCGATCAGCGCACCGATCAGCCACTTGAGCAGATCGGCCTTGATTTCCGCAATATCGGTCTTGATTCCCGCGATATCGCCCTTGGTCGCGAGGTCGGTATGGAACAGGGCGATCTGTTCATCGGCCAGGGTCTCGGCCTGCTTCTCGGTGAAGCCGCTCTCCGTCAAGCGCTTGACGAAGCGGTGGGTATCGAACGCGATGGCATCGCTCACGACCGAATCATAGAGACGCCACCGGCGGGCGACAAGGACCGTGGCGCCGGCCGGCTCAGGTTTCGGCGGCGCCGCGGGCCCGCAGCTCGGCCGAGCGCGCATGCGCGGTCAGGGCCTCGCCGCGCGCGAGGGTCGAGGTGATCCCGGCCAGACGCCGCGCGCCGCGCGCCGAGCAGCCGATCACGCTGGTGCGCTTCTGGAAGTCGTACACCCCGAGCGGCGACGAGAACCGCGCGGTGCGCGCGGTGGGCAGCACGTGGTTCGGGCCGGCGCAGTAGTCGCCGAACGCCTCGGGAGTATGGGAGCCGAGGAACACCGCGCCCGCATGACGGACTCCTTCGACCAGGCGCTCGGCGTCCGCCACCGCGAGCTCCAGGTGCTCGGGAGCGAGGCGGTTGACGAGCGCAATCGCCTCGTCGAGATCCCGCACCTCGATCAGCGCCCCGTGGACGGCAAGCGATCGGGCGACGATGTCGGCGCGCTCCAGGGTGGGCAGCATCGCCTCGATCGCGCCCTCCACCCGGTCCAGGAAGCCGGCATCCGGGGAGATCAGAATCGCCCGCGCCTCCTCGTCGTGCTCCGCCTGCGAGAAGAGATCCATCGCGATCCACTCCGCCGGGGCGCTCCCGTCGCAGACGATGACGATCTCCGACGGTCCGGCGATCATGTCGATGCCGACGACCCCGAACACGAGCCGCTTCGCCGCGGCCACGTACCGGTTCCCGGGCCCCACGATCTTGTCCACGGCCCGAATCGGCCCGGCGCCGAACGCGAGTGCGGCCACCGCCTGCGCGCCCCCGATGGTCCACACCTCGTCGACCCCGGCGAGCTTCGCCGCCGCGAGCACCAGCGGGTTCAGCTCGCCCGACGGAGCGGGCACCGTCATGACGATCTCCGCGACTCCGGCCACCCGGGCCGGAACGGCGTTCATCAGCACCGACGACGGATAGCTCGCCTTGCCGCCCGGCACGTAGAGGCCGACGCGGTCGAGCGGCGTGATCCGCTGGCCGAGCGTCGATCCGTCCTCGTCGAGGTAGTGCCACGAGGCCTGCCGCTGGTGCTCGTGGTAGCTCCTGATCCGGGCGGCGGCCTCGGCCAGGGCCGCGCGCTCGCCGGCGCCGGTGGCATTCCATGCCGCATCCAGTGCACGGGCCGTCACCCTGAGTTCGCGGAGGGTGCCCGCGGTCACGCCGTCGAAGCGACGCGTGTACGCGAGCACCGCCGCCTCCCCGTCCCGGCGCACCGTGTCGATGATCTCGCGCGCGGCGGCATCGACGTCGGGCTCGCTCTCGGCGGAGGTCGCGAGCAGGGACTCGAAGCGCCGCGGAAAGTCGTCCTGCGTGGAGCGGAGTCGCGCCACGGTCGCCACGGGCATCACCGGCATCGGCCGCCGCCTCCCTTCACCGGGCGCCCGGCATGCTCCACCAGCACCGAGACCTTCGTCCGCGAGGGCCACCGGGGTCCGCTTCGCATGGGGCGAAGTCGCGCCGCGGACGCCACCGCCATCACCGGCATCGGCCGCACCCGTCCGACACCGCGTGGCCGGCATGCTCCACCGGCATCGCGACCTTCGTCCGCGAGGGCCACCGGGGGCCGTTTCGCATGGGGCGAAGTCGCGCCGCGGCGGTTGCGGAGGTCACGAACACCCGGCGTCCTCCCCCGCCACCGCCCGTCCGATGCGCTCGACGAGGGCGGAGACCCGCCCGTGGGAGAGCTTCATGGCGGCCTTGTTGACGATCAGCCGCGCGCTGATGGCGGCAACTTCTTCACGCACCACGAGTCCGTTCGCGGCCAGCGTCGCGCCGGTATCGACGAGATCGACGATGCAGTCGGCGAGTCCGACCGCGGGCGCGATCTCCATCGAGCCGTAGAGCCGGATGATCTCCGCCTGCACGCCCTTGCCCGCGAAGAACCGCCGCGTCGTCTCCACGTACTTCGTCGCGACCCTCGGACGCGAACCCGGTGGCTCCGCGCCGGTCCGCACGGCGAGCACCAGGCGGCAGCGCGCGATGCCCAGATCGAGCGGCTCGTAGAGTCCGGCGCCGGGGTGCTCCAGCAGCACGTCCTTCCCGGTGATGCCCAGATCCGCCGCGCCGTGCTCGACGAAGGTGGGGACGTCCTGGGCGCGCAGCACCAGCACGCGAACCCCGTCGAGCGAGGTCGGGATGCAGAGCCGGCGGCTGCCGGCCGGGTCCTCGTCGAGCGCGATGCCGGCCCGGGCGAGCAGCGGCGTCGCCTCGTGCGAGATGCGGCCCTTCGACAGCGCGACGGTCAGCATGGCACGACCGCACTCGGCACCGGCACGGATCGGCGATCGCACGGTGCGCACGGATGCCCGTTCGCGCGCGAATGACGGTCGGGGGCGTTGCGGTTGGGGGTGTCGCGGTCAGGAATGTCCCTGTTGGCGATGTCGCGGCCGGCGCCGCCGCGATCGATACGGCGCGGGACGTCGTTCCCGCTCGCGCGGGCTCTCGCCTCGGCCGAACTTCGGTCCGGCGACCCACCGGCACCGGTCACGCCGGCACTCGCCGGATGCGGGCGCCGAGCTTCGCGAGCTTCTCCTCGATGCTCTCGTACCCGCGGTCGATGTGGTAGATGCGGTCCACCACGGTATCGCCCTCGGCCACCAGCCCGGCCAGCACGAGACTCGCGGATGCCCGCAGGTCGGTGGCCATGACCGGCGCCGCGGTCAGCCGATTGACGCCTCGAATGACCGCGGTGTTGCCCTCGAGCTGGATGTCCGCGCCCATGCGCTGGAGCTCGTGGACGTGCATGAAGCGGTTCTCGAACACCGTCTCCGAGATCGTTCCGGTGCCGTCGGACACCACGTTGAGCGAGGTGAACTGGGCCTGCATGTCGGTGGGGAACGCCGGATAGGGCGATGTGCGGATATTGGTGGCGCGGGGGCGGCTGCCGTTCATGTCGAGCTCGATCCACCGATCCCCGACCTCGACGCTGGCACCCGCCTCGCGCAGCTTCTCGATGACCGCCTCCAGCATGCGGGGCTGGGTGTCCTTGATCCTGACGTGTCCGCCGGTGATGGCGGCCGCGGCCAGGTAGGTGCCGGTCTCGATGCGATCGGGCAGCACGTCGTAGCGGGTCCCGAACAGCGCGTCGACGCCTTCGATCGAGATCGAGTCGCTGCCCGCGCCGCTCACCTTCGCGCCCATCGCGTTCAGGCAGTTCGCGAGGTCGACCACCTCCGGCTCCCGGGCCGCGTTCTCGATGACGGTGGTCCCCTCGGCAAGGGTCGCGGCCATCATCAGGTTCTCGGTGCCGGTGACGGTGACGAGATCCATGACCAGGCGCGTCGCCTTGAGCCGGCGCGCCTTCGCATGGATGTAGCCGCCCTCGACGTGGACGTCGGCACCCATCTTGACCAGGCCCTCGATGTGCAGATTCACCGGACGCGAACCGATGGCGCAGCCGCCGGGGAGGGAGACCACCGCCTCGCCGAAGCGCGCGAGCATCGGCCCGAGGACCAGAATCGACGCCCGCATGGATTTCACGAGATCGTAGGGGGCGAACAGCTCGCGGATGGTCGAGCAGTCCACCTCGATGTTCATGCGTTCGTCGACCACCAGTTCCACCCCCATGCGGCCGAGCAGCTCCATGGTGGTGGTGATGTCCTGCAGGTGGGGGATGTTGCCGACCTTGACCGGACCGTCGGCAAGGAGGGTGGCGGCGAGGATCGGCAACGCCGCGTTCTTGGCACCGGAGATCCGGATCTCGCCCTGGAGGGGGACGCCGCCGGTGATGATGAGCTTATCCATCCGGTGCGGTCCGGACCTGCGGCCCGCCCCGGGCGATTCGACGCGAGGCGTGCGTCGACACGGACCGCCGCGGACACGGTTTCGGCCGCCCTGCGACGCGGACCCGCGACGCGTGCGAGGCGTGCGCCGGCACGGGCTGCCACGGACACGGTTTCGGCCGCCCTGCGACGCGGGCCCGCGATGCGTGCGCGGCCGACGTCGATCCCGGCTCGGGCGCTGCCCGATGCGCACGGCGGCGGGTGTGGCGCTGGATCACCGTCCGAGCTGCTCCCACTGCTTCGGGGTGTAGGTGCGCAACGCGAGCGCGTGGAGCACGTCGGTGGCGAATCGCTCGCCGAGCGTCGCGTAGACGAGCCGGTGCTGGCGGATCGTCGGCTTGCCCGCGAACGCCTCGCTCACGACCACCGCGTTGAAATGACGCCCGTCTCCGGTGACCTCGACGTGAGCGCAGTCGAGACCGCTCTCGATCAGTGTGCGAATTTCGTCCGGTTCCATCGCTCTTCGTCCTGATTGGCGCGCCCGCGGGGCTCGATCCCCGGAGCCTGTCGCGCTTGCGCCCGCCGACACCGCCTTCGCAGGCACCGGTCCCGCCGGCGAGCGCGCCGCCCGGGGCGCACGGCCGCAACCCCCGTCGAACCGACGTCCGTCACTTCGTCTTCGAGTTCTTCGCCTCGAGACGGGCACTCAGCCCGTCGATACCATTGCGTGCGACCTCGGAACGGAACGACGAGCGATAGTTCGTCACGAGGCTCACTCCGTCGATGGCGACATCGAAGACCTTCCAGTCCGACCCGGACCCCTGCATCGCATACGCGACGACGACGGACTGGGTGTTCGACAGCGCGACCTTCACCGGGATGATGATCTCGTCGTCCCGCTTGCGTGCCACGGGTTCGAGATACTGCATCGTCTGGCCACGGTATTCGCCGAGGACCAGCGCGTACGTACGCACGAGCAGGGTCCGGAACGCAGCGATGAATCGCTCCCGTTGTGCCGGGGTCGTCTTCCTCCAGCGCTTGCCGATCACCCGCCGCGACATGCGCTCGAAGTCGAAGTACGGGAGGACGAGCCGGTCCACCAGCGCGAACACCTTCCGCGGGTCCCCGGCCAACGCCTCGCGCTGCGATTCCAGCGAGTCGGTGACGCCGGCCACGACCTGCTTGACCAGTGTCTGGGCGGGATGCGCATCGGCCGCCGCCATCGCCGCCGGACCGGCCAGCATGCAGGCGGCGATGACGATCGCCACGATGCGGCGCAAGGCGTCCGCGGCCCGTCCCCGATCCGCGAGGTCCGCCACGCGGCGGCGGATCGAGGCTTGCGGCTTGCGGGCCGTCGCGGCCGCGGTATCCGTCGCGGCGGCGCCCCGCACCCGGCGCGACACCCATGGGATGGCGGACATCAGGGTCATTCCATCGTGGAGATGCCGAGTCGGAATCATGACGTTGGCTCCTGCCGGCGCGAGATTCCCGAGCAATCCCCGGCGCCGGGGCTTGATTCACCGGCACCTGAACGGTCCCGGCCTCGTCGACGTTCCCCGCTTCGCGCGCGGAAGATCATGCACGATGGACTCGGTCCGGATTCCGGGAGAATTGACGTCGTCGCGGCATGCCTCGGTACTGCGAACCGCACGGGGCGCTGAATCGTGCGCTGCGCAAATTGTACAGATTCAACACGCTCCATGACCGTCGTCAGCCCCACCGCCGCCGTTCACGGCCGCGCATCGAGCTCCTCCTCCGCGCCCTCCTTCTGCACCGGCATCAGGTCCGCCTTCTGCACCCCGAGCCAGAGCGTGCAGGAGCTGGCCACGTAGATGGAGGAGTACGTGCCGATGACCACTCCGATGATGAGGGCGGTCGCGAAGCCGTGGATCAGCTCGCCGCCGAGGAAGAAGAGCGCGAGGAGCACCAGCAGGGTGGTCAACGAGGTCATCAACGTGCGCGAGAGCGTCTGGTTCAGCGAGCGGTTGATGATGGACTCGGAGGTGCCGCGCCGCATCCGGCGGAAGTTCTCCCGAATCCGGTCGAACACCACGATGGTGTCGTTGAGGGAGTAGCCGATCACCGCGAGCACCGCCGCGAGCACCGTCAGGTCGAACTCGAGTCCGAGCACCGAGAAGATCCCCAGCGTGATGATCACGTCGTGGAACAGGGCCGCCACCGCGCCGGCGGAGAACTTCCACTCGAACCGGAACATCACGTAGAGGAAGATTGCGCCGAGCGCGATGAGCATCGCGAGACCGCCCTGCTCGGTCAGCTCCTCGCCGACCTGCGGTCCCACGAACTCGACCCGGCGCAGGTCCACCGCCGAATCCCTCGCCCGCAACGCGTCGAACGCCCGGTTGCTGAGCTCGGAGCGGTCCAGGTCGTCGCGCGGCGCGATGCGGATGAGCACGTCGTGCGCGGTGCCGAAGTGCTGAACCAGCGCGCCCTCGAAGCCCGCGCGGCGCAGCGTGTCCCGCACCGGCTCGAGCTCCACCGCCTGCGGGTAGCCGACCTCGACCAGGGTACCGCCGGTGAAGTCGATTCCGAACTCCAGGCCCCGGAACGCGAGCGAGAGGATCGAGATCGCCAGCACCGCGGCCGAGACCCTGACCGCGAACCGGCGCCGGCTCATGAAGTCGAGGTCGAGTCCCTGCCTGATCAGTTCCATGGTGCGGTCGGCCGTCGGTTGCGAACGTGCGTGCGTTCGGGGTTCAGATGGAAAGCGCGGCGACCCGCCGGCCGCCGTACATCAGGTTGACGATCGCGCGCGTCATCATGATCGCGGTGAACATCGAGGTCGCGATCCCCAGCGAGAGCGTGATCGCGAACCCCTTGATGGGACCGGTGCCGAACCCGAACAGGATCACCGCCGCGATGAGGGTGGTGATGTTCGCGTCGGCAATCGTCGAGAACGCCTTCGCGTAGCCGGCGTGAATGCTCGCCTGCGGGGTGTTGCCGAAGCGGACCTCCTCGCGGATGCGCTCGAAGATGAGGACGTTGGCGTCCACCGCCATGCCCACCGTCAGCACGATGCCGGCGATGCCCGGCAGGGTCAGCGTCGCCTGCAGCATCGAGAGCATCGCCACCACCAGCACCAAGTTGACGGTCAGCGCCACGTTGGCGACGAGCCCGAACCGCTTGTAGTAGACCGCCATCAGGACGAGCACCAGCACGAAGCCGATCACCACCGAGCGGAACCCCTGGTCGATGTTGGCCTGCCCGAGACTCGGACCGACGGTGCGCTCCTCCACGATCTCGATGGGGGCGGCGAGCGCTCCGGCGCGCAGCAGCAGCGCGAGGTTGCGGGCCTCCTCGGTGGTGTCGAGGCCGGTGATCTGGAACCGCTTGCCGAGCTGGTCGCGGATCGTCGCGACGTTGATGACCTCCTCGACGATCTCCTTCCGGCGCTTGCGCACGCCGTCGACGATCTCGGTGAACGACTTGTGCTCGATGTACACCACGGCCATGGGCCGCCCGATCTTGTCCCGCGTGCGGTTGGAGAAGAGTCGCGCCCCCTTGCCGTCGAGGGTGATGAACACCGCCGGCGAGCCGCTCTGCTGATCGATCCCCGACGCCGCGTCGGTGATGTACTCGCCGGTGAGCATGACGCTGCGCTGGAGGACGATCGGACGGCCGTTGCGTTCGCGGTAGAGCTTCCCCGTCGTCGGCGTGCTCCCGGTCGCGAGCGCCGTCGCGGACTCGTCGTGGACCATGCGGAACTCGAGCGTCGCGGTGGCCCCGAGGATCTCCTTCGCCCTGGCGGTGTCCTGCACGCCGGGCAACTGGACCACGATCCGGTTCACGCCCTGCTTCTGGATGACCGGCTCGGCGACCCCCAGCTCGTTGACGCGGTTGCGCAGCGTGGTCACGTTCTGCGCGACCGCGAATCGCTCGATCTCGCGCCTGGCGTCCTCGCCGAGCTGGATGTCGAGCACCGGATCTCCCACGTTCTCAGTCGATTCGACAATCAGCTCCGGCATCTGCCGGCGTACCAGGTCGTAGGCACGGTCGCGGTGGTCGGCGTCGCTGAACCGGACGATCAGTCCGCCCTTCGCACGCACCGTGATGGCCCGCTGGCGCAGCTTCTCCTCGCGCAACAGGGTGCGAAGATCGCCGGCGTAGCGCTGCTCCGCCTGCCTGACCGCACCGGCGAGATCCACCTCCATCAGGAAGTGCACGCCGCCGCGCAAATCGAGCCCGAGGTACATCGGCAGGGCGCCGAGGCCGGCGAGCCACTCCGGGGTCGCGGGAGCGAGGTTGAGCGCGACCACGTACTGGCGGTCGAGCGCCTGCTCGATGATGTCCCGGGCCTCGAGCTGGTCCTCCCCGGAAGCGAACCGGATGAGGAGCCGGTCCGTGATCTCGGTTTCCAGGGGCTCGATGCCCGCGGTCTTCATTCGGTCGACGAGCCGGTCGCGCAGGGTCTCGTCGATCGCGGCGCCGCGCACCGCCGACACCTGCACCGCGGGGTCCTCGCCGAACAGGTTGGGGAGCGCGAAGACGATGCCCACCAGGAGCGCCGCCGCGATGAGCGCGTACTTCCACGCCGGGTATTGGTTGATCATCAGGGGTTGATCATCGGGGGTTGATCATCGAACGTCCGGAATCCGGTGCGACAGGGAGAGTGTGGAAAGGTTGGAGCTCAGTCCGACCTGATCGTTCCCTTCGGCATCAGGGCGGCGACCGACACGCGCTGGACCTTGACCTGCGTCCCTTCCGTCACCTCGAGAGTCACGAAGCTGTCGCCGACGTTGGTGATCTTGCCGAGCAGCCCGCCGTTGGTGACCACCTCGTCACCCTTGGACAGCCCCGCCACCATCGCCTTGTGCTCCTTCTGCCGCTTCGACTGCGGGCGAATGAGCACGAAGTAGAACACCGCGAAGAGCGCGATGAGCATGATGAAGCTGAAGGTAGGATCGCCGCCACCGCCGCCTTGCGCGTGCGCGTCCGCAATGAAGAAATCCATGATTCGGATCCTGTTCCTCGACCGCCGAGACGCCCGGGCCTGAATGGGAGAGAGACCGGCCGAGCACAAGCGCGCATTATCGCACGAGATGCATCCCTCGTCTCAACGCATGTCTCCGGCGGGTGCAGGGTGGAGAGGCAGCTCCACGACGAAGTGATGTCAGGTGGTCACCAACCTGGGCGATGGGTGCTCGGATTGTTCATCAGAGGAGTACGAGTACATCACCAGCGACATCGCTTCCGCCACGGCCGGGGTCCGGCCGACGCGCCGGCGACTCGGAAGGAGCCGCCGGCGCCCCCTGGCCATCAGAAACGCTTGTGCAGGCGCGCGAACACCGCCTGGTCGTACTCGCCGTCCGATTGCATCCCGGCGAAGCCGAGCTGCACCCGCCACGTCTGCGAGCGCATGGCTTGCACTGTCGCGTCGAAGCCATGCACGGTGCGAGGCAGCCCGGAGACTCGGGCGCTGCTCGTCAGGCTCAGCACTCCGGCCCTGTCGTGCTGCGCCACATCCACCGAGGTCGGACCCGTGGTCTGCGTGCGCTGCGTGTACAGATGCAGCGCCGGACGCCAGCGCAGCGACTTCGGACCCCGCAGCCACTGTTCCGAGGACAGCTTCAGCTCGCTCTTCCAGCCGTGATAGCGCTGCGAGAACGCAGGCACATCGGCCCGGAACACCGCCCCCTGGGCGGTATGGGCGTCGCGGTCCAGCACCCCCGAATGGATCGACAGCGAAGGCGCGAGCTGCACCCCGCTCCACGTCAGATGCGCCCCGGCACCGAGCTGGACGTGATCCTGGGTCAGGCCGAACGTGCCACCGAGCCCGCCCCCGGCCACCGGGTTGTCCGATACCGAATGCGCCTCGTAGCGGCCTTGCGACACGCTCGCGACGGCCTGGAACGTCTCCCCGCGCCAGCCGCCCTGCACCGCGTATCGCGTCCCGTCGAGACGCGTCCCGCCGTCGGACGTGGACACCGACACCTCGGGCGCGGTCGAGATTCCGAGCAGGAAACCCCGCTCCAGCGGCGTCTTCACGCCCAACTCGGCGCCATGCACTCGCGCCTGCGTCCCGCCCGCCAGCACCGTCGCGGCGTCGCTCCAGGAGCGTGCCCAGTACTCGACATCGCTCTTCCGGGCCCGGGCATCGGAATATCCGGGCACCATCGGCGCGTCGCTCTCCTGTACCGTATCGGACGCAAACGAAACCGGCTCGGCCTCGAAGACATCGAAGAGTGCCGCGCCGAGCGCGGACACTCCGCCGCCGAGCGTCAGGCCCGGCCCGCTCTGCGCACCACGAGAGAACATCGGGATCTCGGGCAGCCCGTCCAGGGTCAGATCGGTCGCGCCGGCGGGCGCCTCGAGACTGAACTCGCCCAGTCGCACACCGCTCGTCACCATGGTTCCCGCCGTATCGGTAATGGGGCCCAATGCCTCCGGGCACCCGATCGCGGTGCAGGTCACTGCCTCATCCAGGGGAATGTGTCCGATATCGACCACCGTCGACGGGCCTCGCGCGGTCCGCAGTGCCACCTGCCCGGTCCGCCCCGTCACCGGAGTGCCGTTCGCGATGGGGTTGGTCCCCTCGGCGCCCGAGTCGTCGAACCCGTCGAGATACGCGGTTTCTTCCGCCGCGCTGATGTCCGGGGTGACCTGCACGAACAGCTCCTCGTCCCCGCCGAAGGCAATCCCGCCCCCGGCGGTAATGCGCGGAGGAGCGTCCGGATCGGCAAGCACCGCGGTCAGGCGCGCCGCGTCGTGGATACGCATGGTCCCCGTCGTCCCGAGGTTGAACTGCCCCGTGAACACCAGTCCCCCGCTCTCGAGCGTCGCGCTGGCGCCCGAGGAGAAGACCGCATCACCGCGCATCACCAGGTTGCCCGAGCCTCGCTTGTTCAGTGCCTCCAGATTGCTGATCGCACCCTCGAGCCAGGAGTCGCCATGCACGTTCAGCGCATCGGTGCCGCCGCCGAAGTCGATGGCGCCCGTCACCCGCCCGTCCCGCACCGTGAAGGTGTCGGCCCCGCTCCCGAAGACCACCGATCCGACGAGGGAGCTGTCGAGCAGCCGCACGTCCGTGACCCCTCCGTCGAACTCGGCCGCGATGCCGTCGCCGGAGTTCGCGACGATCTCGGAGCTCTCGGCGATGATCGCCTCGATCTCGCCCTTGGCGCCGGTGCGCACCCACAGCCCCCGGCCGCTCGAGCCCTCGGCGCTGACGCTGCCTCCGACAACCCGCACCGTGGCCTTCCCCGTCCCGAAGGTCTCCGCGTAGAGGCCGGTCGCGTTCTCGCGCTTCACCGTCACGTCGCCGGTGTTGACGATGGCCACGTCTCCGGCATTGGTGATCGTGGTGCCGTCGGAGCTGAAGAACGCGGCCGCCACGCCGTTGGTGGCGGCCGATCCGGCCGCCATTTCCGCGTCGCTCGGGTCTTCGTCGCCTTCTTCGATGTGGCCGGTGACGACGGTGCCGTCGTTGCGCGCGATCACGGTGCCATGACCATCCCGCTCGGTCCCGCTCTCGGCGCGGACGTCGATGGACGCCCCCAGGCCGCTCGAGCCCGCGCCGGCCGTGCGCACGGTCGCGCCGGCGGCATTGGTCGCCCGCGCGTAGTTGGGATTGTCGGCGGTGCCGCTCGGGATGGAGGCGACCACGCCGTCCGCATTGTGACCGCGGGTATGGACCTCGCCGCGGTTGACGACGTCGGCGATCGCCGATGTCCGGCTGCCGTCCGCACGACTCTCGGCCATCACCCCGAACGCCCGGTCGCCCCAGGTGTCGACGCGTCCGGTGAGGCCGTTCTCGGCGTACGCGTTGAGATTGCGGGAGTAGGCCCGGACGCCTCGCGAGCCGAGCAGCCTGCCGATGTCTCCGGGCAGGTCGTTGGCCGCCCCGCCCCGGGTCGTGATCCGGCCCTGGTTCACCGCGACCGCGCTGCCGCCGTCCGCCACGGCGTCTGCTCCGTGTGCGACCTCTCCATGCGTCTCGATCACGCCGCCGACCTCGTTGGCAACGGCCGCGTCCGACCCGAGCGACCATGCAGACAGGCCCAGGGCTATTTCATGCTAGCTGCAAAGAGGTGACGGCATGACCGTGAGGTTGGGGTCTGGCTTTTTCGCAGCGCCTCGTCTATAAGGGGGATATGGCGGATGCGTTCGACAAGGCGCAGGTGGTGGTCGGCGAGGTCG
>JAJDUQ010000022.1 GCA_022826505.1 Gammaproteobacteria bacterium | reverse complement strand
GCCATGACACCTCACCCATCGCTGGAGAGAACATGGCCATTATGCTGAATCCTCCCACGAAAGTTTACGAGAACATTTTTTTCTCAGCCTCCCAACCCCCTGATTCCTCTACTATCCTCCAGCCAGCGGGAATTGCTGAATGCGTTCGCGTACGTAGGCGATGGCGCGGTCGATGCGCGACAGCGTCGCATCCCGGCCGACCATCTGCAGGGTGAGCTCGATCGCGGGTGACGCGGCGGTGCCGGTCAGGGCGACGCGAAGCGGCTGGGCCACCTTGCCGAGGTTGAGCGACAGGGTCTCGGCGCACTCGACAACCGCCGCGTGCAGGAGTTCGGGCTCCCAGGTCGCCATGGCGCGGAGCTTCTCCCGCACCGCCTCCAGGGGCTCGAGCGCCACCGGCCGCAGGTGCTTCTTCGCCGCGCGTTCGTCGAACTCGTCGTACTCCTCGAACGCGAAGCGGGACTTCTCGGCCATCTCCGCGATGGTTCGCCCCCGGTCGCGCTGGACATCGGCAAGCAGGGACGGCGCCGCGCCGCCCCTCGCATCGAGGTCCATTCGTTCGAGCTGCTCGACGATCAACGCTCCGAGACGTTCCGAATCCGACTGACGGATGTAGTGCTGGTTCAGCCAGCCGAGCTTGTCGTAGTCGAACGCGGCCGGGGCACGATGCACGTCGGCGATGTCGAAGAGCGCGACCATCTCTTCGCGGGAGAAGATTTCCTGATCGCCGTGCGACCAGCCGAGTCGCACGAGCTGATTGAGCAGTGCCTCCGGCAGGTACCCGTCGTCCCGGAACTGCATCACTCCCACCGCCCCGTGCCTTTTCGACAGCCTCTGGCCGTCCGCCCCCAGAATCATCGGCACATGCGCGAAGCGCGGGGGGGTGGCGTCCAGTGCGGCCATGATGTTGAGCTGCCGGGGCGTATTCATCACGTGGTCGTCGCCTCGGATGACGTGGGTGATGTCCATGTCCAGGTCATCGACGACGACTCCGAAGTTGTACGTCGGCATGCCGCTCCCGCGCGCGATGACGAGATCGTCGAGCTCGCGGTTGTCGAACGCCACCGTTCCGCGCACCAGATCGTCGAAGACGACGGTGCCCTCGTCCGGATTCCTGAACCGCACGACCGGATCGATACCAGCCGGCGGCGGTCCCGTGCGATGCCGGCACCGCCCGTCGTAGCGGGGCTTCTCGCCGCGCGCGCGTTGAGCGTCGCGCATCGCGTCGAGCTCATCCTTGCTGCAGTAGCACCGGTACGCCCTGCCCTGTCTCAGCAGGCGCTCGACGTGCTCCTGGTAGATCGCCAGCCGGTCGGACTGGAACCAGGGACCTTCGTCGGCATCGAGACCGAGCCACCGAAGTCCGTCGAGAATCGCGTCGATCGACACCTGCGTCGATCGCTCGCGGTCGGTGTCTTCGATGCGGAGCACGAAGGTGCCGCCGTGGCGGCGGGCGAAGAGCCAGCAGAACAGGGCCGTGCGTGCACCGCCGACATGCAGAAGCCCGGTGGGACTGGGCGCGAATCGGGTTCGTACGTTCATGGGCGAGATGATATCAGTCCATCGAACTCGCAATTCGGACGTCGAACGGTCGCGGTACTTCCCGCCACGCGCCTCCGCATCGCGCCGATCTCCTGGCGGGCGTCGGGGAGCGTAGGCGTGAGTCGAGCCCGACGAAGCACGTGTCACGGAGCTGGAGGCGAGTCTCGTGGACAGGGACTGCCGGCCGAACCCGCGGCACGGAATGACGAGCCACGGCTCGGCCAGGCCCCGCCCGGGGTCGCGTCATTCGAGACAGTCCTTTAGACTGCGCCTGTCCGGGCGCGTAGCTCAGTGGGAGAGCACCGTCTTCACACGGCGGGGGTCGCTGGTTCAATCCCAGCCGCGCCCACCATCTCAATCCTCGGGCCAGAGGAATATCGTTACCTGTTGATTCCGGACATGCCCGTGCACATGCACGGGTATCCGGCGAATCCGCGCGTCTGATGGGGCGGACCACTCGGGTACAATGCCTGACCGAATTCGAGCGTGCGGACTGCCGGCGTGCAACGGAACTGCGCAGGGATCGAATGGAGTCAGCCGGCATTCGGTTTCGAATGGTCGGTCTCCTTCGTCCATCCCGCGGCGTCGAGCCGGCATGCCTGACCTGAAGATCGGTGAGACCGTCTCCCTGACGGTCGAGAAGTACGACCCGAGCCGCGACTCCGCGCCTCGCCTCGAGACCTACGAGATTCCCTGCACGAGGGAGATGCGCGTCCTCGAAGCCCTCGACCACGTGGTCGAGGAGCTCGGCGAGAGCCTCTCCTACCAGTGGTTCTGCGGCGTCAAGAAGTGCGGCATGTGCGGGGTCATGGTCAACGGGCGCCAGACCCTCGCGTGCTGGGAGCCCGTGCAGCGCGAGATGGTCGTCCGGCCGCTCGCGGGCTTTCCGGTGGTGCGGGACCTGGTCGTCGACCGTTCGCGGTACTTCGAGAACGTCCAGGCGCTGGAGCCCTGGATGCAGCGCAAGCGGCCTTACGGCGGCTTTCCCGAGGCGATCAACGGGGCCGAGCTCGCGGCCGCGGCCAACACCATGCACTGCATCGAGTGCATGCTGTGCGTGTCGGCCTGCCCCGCGAACGGCGAGCGCTTCATGGGCCCGGCGCCGATGGTGCAGCTCGCGCGATTCGCGCTCGACCCGCGCGACGAAGCGGATCGCGCGGCCACGGCGCTCGCGCCCGGCGGAATCGAGCACTGTGTCGGCTGCCGGCAGTGCTCCCACGTCTGTCCGGCCGGCATCCGGGTGTTCGAAGGCGCCATCGAAGGCCTGAACCGGCAGATTCGCGAGTCCGGCAGGAGAGGACCGAGATCGAGGCGGTCGAAGCTCTTCGCCGGAATCCACGACGTTGCGAGGCTCGCGTGCCGTTTCGCTCCATCGGTCAACTGGATGGGCAGGCGGAAGACCGTGCGTCGCATCCTCGAAGCGGTTCTCGGCATCGATCGGCGGCGCGAGCTGCCGGCGTTCGCGTCGGAGCCGCTCGACCGGTGGTTCGCCGGCCGCTCGAAGCCCGACCGAGGCGATCCGACCGTCGTCCTGTTTCACGACACGTTCGCGACATACCTGGAGCCGGAGATCGGCCGGGCGGCGATCCGCGTCCTCGAGTCGGCGGGCCATGTCGTCGGCCTCGCCGACGGCCGCCGGTGCTGCGGACGGCCGATGCTGTCCGAGGGGGCGGAAGACGACGCCCGAGCGGAGGCCGAGCACAACGTGCGGGTCCTCGCACCGATCGCCGGGCGGGGTGTTCCGATCGTCGGGCTGGAGCCGAGCTGCGTGTCCATGATCCGCGACACCTACCCGGAACTCGTGAGCGGCGAGGACGCGAAGCTCGTCGCCAGCGGCATCGTGACCTTCGAGGAGTTCGTCGCCGCCGAAGCGAGGGCGGGCCGGTTCACGCTCCGGGCGTCCCGCGCTCCGGAGCGGATCCTGGTGCACGGCCACTGCCACCAGAAGGCGATGCACGCGGTCGGTCCGGCGCTCGAGGCGCTGGCGCTGACCGGCGCGGCGCACATCGACGAGATCCCGACGACCTGCTGCGGCATGGCGGGCTCGAACGGCTACGAGACCGAGCACTACGACCGCTCCCTCGAAGCCGCCGAGGTGGCGCTGCTCCCCGCCGTGCGCGCGGCGCCGGCGTCGGCGGAGATCGCCGCCGCCGGCACGAGCTGCCGCCACCAGATCAGGACCGGAACCGGGCGCACCGCCCGTCATCCCGCCCAGATCCTGGCCGACGCGCTCGACCCGGACGCGGCACCGGATCGTTCCGCGTGACCGGCGTCATTTCCCTCGACACCGACGTCCTCGTCATCGGGGGCGGGGTCGCGGGCGCGCGGGCGGCTCTGGACGCCAATCGCGCCGGGCTCTCCGTCACCATGGTGATCAAGGGACTGCTCGGCAAGAGCGGGTGCTCGATCTTCGCCGGCAACCTGAACTACTTCGCACCGCCCAAGGACGAGGGCGGCGGGCCGCCTCCGAAGGCGACGGCCGAGGAGGAGGCGCTGCGGGTCCGGCGCACGATGGCGTTCCTCGCCAAGTACACCCACTACCTCGGCGACCAGGAGTACATGCGCACCGCGTCGGGCTGGAGCCAGCGCGAGTTCTTCGACTGGATCGAATCGCGCGGCATCTACATCCTGCGCGACGACGAGGGCGAGATCATCACCGACCTGCCGCGCAGGACCCAGGCGTGGGCGGTGCAGATGGGCATGTCGGGATCGGTGGTCATGGACATGCTGCGCAAGATGATCTTCGACACCGACGTCAGGGTGCTGGAGCAGACGACGGCGACGCGGCTCCTGACCCGCGACGGCCGGGTGGTCGGCGCCACCGCGCTCGACTACGCGAGCGGCCGGCTCTTCGCCATCCGCGCGAAAGCCGTGGTGCTGGCGACGGGTCATTCCAACTACATGTCGCTGCGCGCGACCGGGACCCGGGACGGCTCGGCGAGCGGGTGGGTGCTGGCCTACGAGGCGGGGGCGAAGCTCCAGAACATCGAGATGCAGTGGCACCACGCGTCGGACGTCGCCTATCCGGCGAGCTGGATGCGCCTTCACCTCTATCCCAACCCCCTGCCGGGAACGGAGCACCGCAGCCAGCTCTTCAACTCGAACGGCGAGATGTTCTTCGACAGCAAATGGGTGCCGGAGAACCCGGTGCCCTACATCATGCAGCTCAAGCACCTGGCGAAGGAGGTCGACGCCGGACGCGCCCGGCTCGACGGCGGGTACTTCACCAACTACCGTCACGTCGAGCGCAACAGCCTGGACAACTACATCTACCAGACCCAGTTCGCGAAGAAGATCGGTATCGATTTCTCGGAGGAGATGTACGAGAACGCGGTGACCTGGCACATGAACGTGGGCGGCGTGCGGGTGAACGGTTCGACCATGGAATCCGACGTGCCGGGGCTGCTGGCGGCTGGCTCGGTGACGGCGCTGGTCACCGGGGGCCTCGCCAACTCGATGTTCGAGGGATTGACCGCGGCGGAGACCGCGCGACGCCGGGTCGAGTCGATGCCGCTTGCGGAGGAGCCGGATGCGGCCGAGATCGCCGCCGAGGAGCGGCGCGTGCTCGGGCTGCTGCGGACCGAGCCCTTGCGGGGGCTGCTCCCCGGCCAGATCAAGAAGCGCATCCGCCGTGCGATGTGGGAGCACATGAACTACATCAAGACCGAGGCGTCGATGCTCGCGGCGCGGGCCGAGCTCGACCGGATCGAGGCCGAGGATCTGCCGCGCATGCGCATGAACACCGATACCCGGAACTTCAACTACGACTGGGTCGACGCGCTCGACGCCGTCGACATGCTGAAGGCCCTGAAGGTGCAGGTCGGGTTCTCGCTCCATCGCAAGGAGAGCCGGGGCTGCTTCTATCGGCGTGACTATCCGGTGACCGACAACCGGAAGTGGTTGAAGCACCTGGTGGGGTGGAGGAACGAGAGAGGCGAGCTCGATCTCGAGCTCCTGCCCGTCGATCTGCCCTACGCCGTCCCCGACGAGGAGTGCGCGAGCTTCTTCGACGTGGACTACTGAGCACGGGCCGGGACCACGGCCCGAACCGACGACACCGCAACGATTGACGGGAGGGAAACATCATGACCGGGAAACAGACGCGACGCCGCTTTCTCAAGACCAGCAGCGCCGGAATGCTCGGCACCGCCGTCGCGGCGATAGCCGCTCCGGCCATCGTGCTCGGCCAGTCGCGGACCCTGACCATCTCCACCTGGGGCGGCGACACCGAGAACGCGATCAAGAGCTTCGTGATGCCGGAGTTCGAGAAGGAGCACGACTGCAAGCTCGTGTTCGACATCGGCAGCATGGGCGCGCGCTACAACAAGATCCGGGCGCAGGAGGGCATGTCGGCGGTCGACGTCTTCTTCTCCACCGACGAGCCGGTGTTCAACGGGATGCGCACCGACCTGTTCGCCGAGGTCAACCCCGCGAACATCCCCAACATGGCGGATCTGCACGACTGGGCGACGCCGACCGGCGGGTTCGGTGTCGGCTACGGGCTCATCACCTTCGGGCTGGCGTACCACACCGGACTCGTCCAGAACCCGCCGACGAGCTGGGCCGATCTGTGGCGCGAGGACATCAGCGGGAACCTCGCGCTGCCCGCGCTCTTTCACAGCCTCATGCCGGCGCTGCTGATCCGTTCGTCCGAGATCGCGGGCGGCGGAGCCGACGACCTCGCCCCCGGCCTCGAGAAGCTCGCGGAGCTGCGGCCCAAGAAGCTCAGCTACTTCTGGACCGCGTGGGCGCCGCTGCTGGAGTCGGGCGACGTCCACGTCGCGGCCGAGTTCGACTACTACATCGAGGGGATGAAGGACAAGGGCTACTCGGTAGCGTGGAACAATCCGACGGACCAGGGCTTCGCGACGTACCAGCACCTGAGCATTCCCGCCGCGTCGCAGAACAAAGACCTCGCCGAGGCGTTCCTGAACGCGATGCTGGATCCGGGCGTGCAGACGTCGATTGCCAACAAGACCTACCAGGGTCCGACCAACAGGAAGGTCATGCTCGCACCCGAGGTCGCCAGCCGCTCGACCTACGGCGACCGCCTGAACAACATCCGGTTCTTCGACGGCCGCGACGTCGACGCGAAGCGCCAGGCCATCAGCGAGATGCTGAAGACCCAGGTGCTACCGGCCTGGGGGGAGTGAGTCCGGCCTCACGGCATTCCGTTCGTCGTGGCTGACGACATGACGGAGCCGGAGCGCGCCGTCTCCTGGGAGCGCAAGATGCGGCGGGGGCGGTGGGGCGCATCGCCCCGTCGTGGCATGGCCGGTTTTCCTGGGACCGCGGGCATCTTGCCCGCTTGGACACTGGCGGGCCCACGGCCCGCTACGGGCAGGACGCCCGCGCTCCCGAGTCCCCATGTCGCTACGGCGGCGTGAGACGTCCCGACGCCGGTACCACCGGCGGGCCTCGTCGACCGGCAATCGACGCGTTGTCGCACGCTCCATGCAGGCGGGAGTCCATTGATTGAACTTGCCGAGTACCGTTCCACATGAACGCCTCGACTGATCGCGGAGGGACACGGCCGCCCCGCCCCGCGGCGCTGCTCGTCGGACCGGCGCTGCTGTTTCTCGCCCTGTTTCTCGTCCTGCCGCTCGCCATCATCCTCTACTACAGCCTGCGGGCGAGCCCCGTCCTCATGCAGCCCGAGGGCTACATGGGCCTCGCGAACTACCTCTACATCTTCGGAACGAACTTCTACGTCGGGGTCATCCTCCGCACCCTGCGCATCTGCGCGGTGGTGGTCGTCTTCACCCTCCTCCTCAGCTATCCCACCGCGCTCGTCTTCCGCCGCTACGCGCAGCTTGCGGGCGGCACCTCGATCCTGATCCTGAGCTTTCCGATGCTGGCGGGGCCGCTGGTGGTGGTCCTCGGCTGGATGATCCTTCTCGCCGACGGCGGTCCGATCAACGACTGGCTCATCGCGCTCGGCATCACCGACTCGCCGATCGAGATCATGCGAAGCGAGACCGCCATCGTCATCTCGCTGGTGCAGTTCACCATCCCGTTCGCGGTGCTCAACATCTTCAACGCGCTGTCGCAGATCGAACGCCAACTGACGGAGGCGGCGGAGAGCCTCGGCGCCACCGCGCTTCGCAGGTTCTGGCACGTGACGCTGCCCCTGAGCCTGCCCGGGGTCCTGTCCGCGGCCATCATCACCTTCTCGCTCGCGGTCAGCTCGTTCATCGCCCCCGCCTATCTCGGCGGCGGCACCAAGCTCGTCATGACCACGCTCATCACCGAGACCATGCTCGGCTCCTACGACCTGCCGATGGCTTCGACCATCGCGGTGGTGCTGCTGGCGCTCTCGCTGCTCGTGGTGGTCGGGATGAACGCGGTCATGACCAGGGAGGCGGTGCGCCGATGAATCCTCGTATCTCCCTCTCGGGCATCGTGGCCGTCGTCTGGCTCGCGCTGATCTACCTCTACGTTCTCGGCCCGGCGGTGGTGGTGATCGTCGGCTCGTTCAACACCGCGACCAGCTTCCCGAGCGAGTTCAAGGGGTTCACGCTGGCGTGGTACGCGCAGCTCGCCGAGCACGGGGAGTTCCTCGACGCACTGGTGGTCAGCGTCGAGATCGGCGCGATCGCGGCGCTCATCGGGAGCGTGCTGGGGATCCCGGTTTCGCTCGCCCTCGCGCGCTACGAGTTCAGGTTCAAGGGAGCGATCACGGCGTTCGTCACCGCGCCCCTCATCCTGCCCCAGATCGTCCTGGGGCTCGCGATGCTGCAGCTTCTGACCGCGGTGCGGGTTCCGGCCACGTTCCTCGGGCTCGCCCTGATCCACGCGGTGTTCGTGATGCCCTACGTCATCCGGGCGATGCTGTCGTGCCTGGCCGGGGTCAGCGTCTCCGTCGGCGAAGCGGCCGCGAGCCTCGGCGCCAACGCGTGGCAGCGCTTCATGCTGATCACCCTGCCGCTCACCCGGGCGGGGATCATGGCCGGGTTCATCTTTGCGTTCATCATGTCGTTCATCAACCTGCCGCTCTCGCTGTTCCTCACCACGCCGGCCACCACGACGCTGCCGATCCGGATGTTCGCGTACATGGAATCGCGCATCGATCCGTTCATCGCCGCGGTCGGCTCGCTGACGGTGCTGGCGGTCATCGCCGGGAGCATCTTCATCGAGAAGGTGCTTCGGGTGCGGCTGCTGGTGTGACGGGAGGCGACGGTGAGCTGGCTCGAGTTCCGCAACGTGAGCAAGCGATTCGGTGCTCACCTCGCGGTCGACGACGCCTCGTTCTCCGCCGACGAGGGCGACATCGTCTGCCTGGTCGGCCCGAGCGGCTGCGGGAAGACCACCGCCCTTCGGATGATCGCCGGGTTCGAGACCCCGACGTCGGGTGAGATCCGGCTCGGCGGGCGGGAGGTGTCCAACCTACCGGCGCACAGACGCAACATCGGCATCACGTTCCAGAACTACGCGCTGTTCCCGCACATGACGGTGGAGGAGAACATCGCCTTCGGCCTGCGGATGCGCAGGATCGGCCGCGACGAGACGCGGGCCAGGGTCGCGAACGCGCTCGCCATGGTCCGGCTCGACGGGCTGGAGGCGCGGTATCCGAGCCAGTTGAGCGGCGGCCAGCAGCAGCGCGTCGCGCTCGCCCGGGCGATCGTCATCGAGCCCGTGATGCTCCTGCTCGACGAGCCGCTCAGCAACCTCGACGCCAAGCTGCGCGAGGAGATGCGGGTGGAGATCAAGGAGATCCAGAGCCGGCTCCGGATCACGACCGTGTTCGTCACCCACGACCAGGAGGAGGCGCTGACGATCTCGGACCGCATCGCGGTGATGCACGCCGGCCGGGTCATCCAGGAGGGGAGCCCGGTCGATATCTTCGAGCGGCCGCGGCACAGCTTCGTGGCCGGGTTCATCGGACAGTCCAATCTGCTGCGGGGCGTGTTCGCGGGCACCGTGGACGGACGCGCGGCGCTGCGCACCGGGAACGCAGTGGAGCTGTTCGGGCGAACGATCCGGCCGATGGAGCCGGGCACCCCGGCGCTCGCGGTGATTCGTCACTCGCGCGTCGAGGTCCGGCCGGGGGGCGGCCCGGCGCTCGACGGACCGAACGTGCACGACGGCCGAGTCGAACTCGTCAACTACCTGGGGGAGTCGATTCAGTACGTGTGCGCGGTCGGGGGTGCCGAGCGCATCATCGCATCGGTCCCGATCGCCGCTGCGCGGGACGTCCCGCTGGAGGCGGGCGCGGAAATCGCGGTTTCGTGGCGGACGGAGGACTGCCTGCTGATCGAGGACGCGTCGAGGGTCGATGGCGATGACGCGTGATGTCGACCTCCTGATCACCGGCGGCACGGTGGTCACGATGGACGAGGAGCGCCGGCTTCTGCCGTCGGGGTGGGTCGCGATATCGGGCAACCGGATCGTCGCGGTCGGCTCCGGCGATGCGCCGGATTCGGTCTGGCGCCCGAAGCGCCGCATCGACGCGACCGGAATGGTCGTCATGCCGGGACTGGTGAGCTGCCACGGACACGCCTGCAACAGTCTCGTTCGGGGCATGGCCGAAGATCGTCCCTTGCACGAGTGGCTCACCGAGGTGCTGTGGCCGGCGATGTCCCATGCCGGACCCGACGAGGTGTACCGGGGGGCCCTGCTGAGCGCGGTCGAGATGCTGCGTTCCGGCGTGACCTGCTTCGCCGACATGTGGACGGAAGTGCCGTCGACCGCCCGGGCGGTCGAGCAGGTCGGCCTGCGCGCCCTGCTGGCGTACAACCTGCGGGACTTCGGCGACCCCGAGAAAACCACCGTGGAGCTCGGACGTGCAGTCCGGGCGTGGCGGGAGTGCGACGGGACGGGTGATGGACGGGTCCGTGTCGGACTCGGGCCTCACTCCATCTACGCCTGCACCGCCGGGATGCTCGGCCGCGCGCGGGAGCTTGCAACCGAACACGGGCTTCTGCTCCAGATCCACGTCTCCGAGACCCGGCGCGAGTTCGAGCAGAGCGTGGAGCAGCACGGAGTCTCCCCCATCGCCTACCTCGAGCGGATGGGATTCCTCGGTCCGGACGTGATCGCCGCCCACGTGGTCTGGCTCGGCGACGGCGACCTGGAGACCCTGAAGCAACGCGAGGTCAGTGTCGCGCACTGCGTCGCGAGCAACCTCAAGCTCGGTTCGGGGATCGCATCGGTGAGGGACTACAGGAACGCCGGCGTGGCGGTGGGTGTCGGCACGGACGGTCCGGCCAGCAACAACTCCCTGGACATTCTGGCCGATCTGAAGATCGCCGCACTGCTTCACAAGGGGGTGGGCCGGGTTCCGAAGGAGATGCCCGCGGCGGACGTCGTCGCCATGGCGACGGCCGACGGCGCCTCGGTCCTCGGCCTCGGCGACGAGCTCGGGCGCCTCGCCCCCGGCCGCCTGGCCGACCTCATCCTGGTGGATGCGACCGGAGCGCACTTCACGCCGTTCCACCCGCACGATCCGAATCAGGTGTACGCCCACCTCGTCTACAGCGCGAAGTCCACCGACGTGCGGACCGTCGTCGTGGACGGACGGATTCGAATGCTCGACGGCGCGTTCGTCGGGCTCGACGAGAAGGCGATCATCGAAGGCGCGCAGCGGGCGTCCTCGCGGATTCTGGTGGCCGCGGGCCTGCTGCCCGCGTCCGGTCACTGACGCGGCGCTTCGACGAAACGAGTCAGGGGCCGATCCACGTCATTCCCGGGAAGCGGGCACGCGGGCTGCTCGCTTCGCGACGCCTGTCGCGCCGTGCAACCCGGTGCGGCACCGCTCCGCCAGCGGACAATCCATGCATCGCGGCGTGGCCCGGCAATGACGCTTGCCGTGCTCGACGAGCAGCGCGTGGAATTCGCCCAGCAATGCCGTATCCCGCCCGATCGCACTTGCGACCGCGTCCGAGAGCCGCTCGTAGGGTTGATCCCATCCGGCCCAGCCGTAGCGCGACAGGATACGCCGCGCGTAGGCGTCGACGACGAAGACGGGCCGCTGGAAGGCGTAGACGAGAATGTCGTCGGCGGTCTCCGGGCCGACACCGGAGAGCCCGAGGAGGTCCGCGCGCAGCTCCGGAGTCGAGCGTGCCGCCAGGACCTCCCAGCCACCGGAGTCGATGTACCACCGTGCCATGGACTGAAGGCGCGCCGCCTTCGTGCGGAACGTTCCGGCCGGCCGAACGAGCGCCTGGAGCTCCGCTGTGCGGAGCCCCGCCAATACCTCGGGAGAAAGCGCACCGGCGCACCGCAGGGCGGCGAGTGCCCGTGCCGCGTTGCGCCAGGTGGTGCGCTGGGTGAGAAGCGCTCCGGCCATCATCTCGAACGGGTCGCGGGCGGGCCACCACGCCTGCGGACCGTACGCCGCAGCAAGCCGGTCCAGGACCGTGCGCAGCGCCGGCCCGGCGGTCAACGACGGCGGGTCCGCAGCGTCTGACGGCGGTTGCGAACCGTCTGACCGAGGGGGTGGCGCATCGGCCTGGACCGGGCGAGGCCCGCTTCGCGCATCAGGGCCCGGGCCTCGTCGCGGTCCACGTCCTCGTAGCGTCCCGGGCGCAGGCGGCGAGGCAGCGTCACGGGACCGAAACGCACGCGAATGAGCCGACTCACGGTACAACCCACCGCCTCGAAGAGCCGTCGCACCTCGCGGTTGCGGCCCTCGCGCAGGACGACGTGGAACCACCGGTTCACGCCCTCTCCACCCGCGGGACGCAACGCGTCGAATCGGGCCTCCCCGTCGTTCAGGGCGACACCTCTGGTCAGCGTCTCGAGAGCCTCGGGACTCGGTGCGCCACGTATGCGCACGGCGTACTCGCGTTCGATGCCCGTGCTCGGATGCATGAGCCGGTGGGCCAGTTCGCCGTCGTCGGTGAACAGGAGCAACCCCGTCGTGGTGAGGTCCAGTCGCCCGACCGCAACCCACCGGGCGCGACCGAGTCCGGGCAGCCGGTCGAATACCGTCGGCCTCGCACCGGGGTCGCGGCGGGCGGTCACCTCGCCGGCCGGCTTGTGATAGCGGATGAGTCGATGCCGGAGACCGGCTCGGCGCACCAGCTTGCCGTCGACGCGCAGGATGTCCCCGGGAGCCACCCGCTCTCCCAGTATCGTCGCGTTTCCGTTGACGGTGACCCGTCCCGAGGCGATCCAGCGCTCGATTTCGCGGCGCGATGCGAGTCCGGCGGCAGCGAGAACCTTCTGCAGCTTCTCGGTCGACTCACCATCGCCCGATGCGGACGACCGCCGTCTCCGGGGCGGACGAATCAACCCGACCTCTCGCCGCCGTATGCGTCGGTTTCCCGAATCGGTGCGGCCGCATCGGGGGCGGCGGTATCGGGGGTGTGCGCCTCGACGCGGACATCCGCCCCGGGGGAGTCCGCTTCCGTTCCAGGCGATTCCTTGTCGGCATCGTCCGCCGGCACCTCCGCCATTCCCGTGAACAGATCCGGTGGCGGCTCCTCGAGGTCCTTCAGATCCGCAAGCGGCGGCAGGGACTCCAGGCTCCCGAGGTTGAACGTATCGAGAAAGTGCCTGGTCGTTCCGAACAGCGCGGGCCGCCCCGGCGCCTCGCGGTGCCCGACGACGCGCACCCACTCCCGTTCGACGAGTGTCTTCATGATGGAACTCGAAACGCTCACCCCGCGCACTTCCTCGATCTCTCCCCGGCTGATGGGCTGGCGATAGGCGATGAGCGCGAGCGTCTCCAGCAATGCCCGCGAGTAGCGCACCGGCCGCTCCTGCCACAGTGCGGCGATCGCCTGCGAGTACTCCTTGCGGATCTGGGCGCGAAACCCGCTGGCCACCTCGGTGACCTCCATCGCGCGATCGCGCCAACGCTCCGCCACCGCGGCAATCGCGTCGCGGACCGCGCTGCGATCCGGCGCATCGTCCCCGCCCTCGAACATCGTCACGAACTCGTCGACCGCCACCGGGCGTCCGGCGCAGAGCAGGGCCGCCTCGACGTACTGGACGAGTTCGTCCGGGTTCATCGCGTCGCCGCCTCGTCTCCGGCCGGCGCGGCCACCTGCGCCGCGGTCTGCACCGCTCTGACGTGGATGGGACCGAACGGCTTCGCCTGCACGAGATCGACGAGCGATTCGCGGAGCAGCTCCAGCAGCGCGAGCAGCGTGACCACCACGCCCTGCCGGCCCTCGTGGGGAGCGAACAGGGCGGCGAAATCCACGAATCGCGCCCCCTCCACGCGCTCCAGCACGATGGTCATGCGCTCGCGGACCGACAACCACTCCATCCGTACCTGGTGGTGGCGGTAGGCCTCGGCACGGGCGAGCACCCCCGCGAGCGCCGCGAGGAGATCGTCGAGCTCGACCCGAGGCAGCGGGCGCTCGATGCGGACGTAGGGCGTCGCGGCCCGGACCTCGAGGACATCGCGGCCGATGCGGGGCAATTCGTCGAGCTGCTCCGCCGCCTGCTTGTACCGCTCGTATTCCCGCAGCCGGCGCACGAGCTCGGCCCTCGGATCCTCCTCGTCATCGATGCTCTCGGGCCGAGGCAGCAGCAGGCGCGACTTGATCTCCGCCAGCATCGCCGCCATCGCGAGGTACTCGGCCGCGAGTTCGAGCCGGAACTCCTTCATCAGGTCGATGTATTCCATGTATTGCCGCGTGATCGTGGCGATGGGGATATCGACGATGTCGAGGTTCTGGCGCTTGACCAGGTAGAGAAGCAGGTCGAGCGGCCCTTCGAACGCCTCGAGAAAGACCTCCAGCGCATCGGGCGGAATGTAGAGATCCCTCGGCAGCTCTATGACCGGCTCGCCATCCACCACCGCGAACGGCATCTCCTCCTGCCAGGGTCGACGGGGCGGCTCGTCAGGGATCGCGTGCGGCGACCTCGTGTCGATTCCGTGCACGTGCCCTCCTACGCTCGTGCGTGCGGCGCGAGCGTCGTGCTCATCGGTACGCGAGCCCCATCGCCTGTCGTACGGCTTCCATCGTTTCGCGCGCGGAGTCCCTCGCCCGGTCGCAGCCGTCCGCGATGATCGACCGCACGACGTCCGGCTGCGACTCGTACTCCGCGGCCCGCTCCCGAATCGGCGCCTGCTCGGCGAGCACCGCTTCGATCACCTTCTGCTTGCAATCGAGGCATCCGATCCCGGCGGTGCGGCAACCTTCCCCGGCCCACGCACGGGTCTCGTCGTCCGAGTACACCAGGTGGAACTGCCAGACCGGGCACTTCTCGGGGTCTCCGGGATCGTTGCGCCTCACCCGGGCGGGGTCCGTCGGCATCCTGCGCAGCTTCTCCCGCACGTCGCCCGGAGCTTCGCGCAGCTCGATCGTGTTCCCGTACGACTTCGACATCTTCTGCCCGTCGAGTCCCGGCATCTTCGACGCTTCGGTGAGCAGGGCTCGGGGCTCGGGCAGAATCGCCCTCCCCCCGCCGTCCAGGTATCCGAACAGCCGCTCGTGGTCTCCCAGCGTGATGTTCTGCTGATTGTCGAGCAGCGCGCGGGCGGTCTCCAGCGCGTCCGGGTCTCCCTGCTCCTGGTACCGGCGCCGGAGCTTGCGGTAGAGCCTCGCGTACTTCTTGCCCATCTTCCTGATGGCGGCTTCGGCCTTCTCCTCGAAGCCCGGCTCGCGTCCGTAGATGTGGTTGAACCGGCGTGCAATTTCGCGCGTCAGCTCGACGTGCGCGACCTGATCCTCGCCCACCGGAACCAGTCCCGCCCGGTAAATCAGGATGTCGGCGCTCTGCAGCAGGGGATAGCCGAGGAAGCCGAACGTCGCGAGATCGCGCTCGCGCAGCCTCTCCTGCTGATCCTTGTAGCTCGGCACCCGCTCCAGCCAGCCGAGCGGCGTCACCATGGACAGCAGCAGGTTCAGCTCCGCATGCTCGTACACGCGGGACTGGATGAACAGGGTCGCGTCGCCCGGATCGATGCCGGCCGCGAGCCAGTCGATGACCATGTCCCACACGTTCTCGCTGATGACCCCGGAGTCTTCGTAGTGGGTGGTCAGCGCGTGCCAGTCCGCCACGAAGTAGTAGCACTCGTACTCGTGCTGGAGCCGCGCCCAGTTGCGCAGCACACCGTGGTAGTGCCCGAGATGCAGTCTTCCGGTGGGGCGCATCCCCGAAAGGACGCGCTGGTGCTGGAGCGGGACGGTGGTGGCGTTCACGTGGTTCTCCGGCGACGGGCCGGGCGTGCGGACCCGCGCCCGCATTGTAGAGAGCCGACTGCAACGACGCGACACCCGCGGCCGGATCGCGCACGCAACCGGATCGGCGATCCTCCGGCGACATCCCCGAATTTCTCCGGTGCGCGGCGGCGGACACGGATTTTCCGCCATCCCCGGAGCCCCGCTTCGCGACCCGGCGCAAGATGGGGGATAATCGCGCGCCCCGAAACCCCGGCCGCCGCCGGCGCCCCGCGAGCGTGTCCATGAAGCTTCTCTTCGACTTCTTTCCCGTGGTGCTGTTCTTCGTCGTGTACAAGATGCACGACGATCCGCACCAGGGATTCATGTACGCGACCGCAGCCATCATCGTCGCGACCGCGATCCAGGTGCTGGTGCTCTGGCTGCGCGAACGCCGGGTGGAGAAGATGCACGTCGCGGTGCTGGCCATCGTCGTGGTCTTCGGGGGTATTACGCTGGCTCTGGACGACCCGATCTTCCTGAAATGGAAGCCGACCATCGTCAACTGGCTGTTCGCGCTCGTCTTTCTCGGCAGCCAGTTCGTCGGCGCGAAGAACATCGTGCGCCGGCTGATGGAATCGAAGGTGACGCTGCCAGGCCCGGTGTGGACGAAGCTCAACGCGAGCTGGGTGATCTTTTTCGTCGTTTGCGGCGCGCTCAATCTCTTTGTGGTCTACAACTTCGACACCGACACTTGGGTCGACTTCAAGCTTTTCGGACTGATGGGGCTCACGCTGGTGTTCGTGCTCGGCCAGGGTGCGTACATGATGCGGCACATGCCGGCCGAGGACGATGCGGGCGGGGCCGGCTGATGCGGGCTGTCCGCGCACGATCGCCCCGATCATTGCGGCGATGAGCGAATCGCCGACTCTCGAGCTCGCATGCGGGCTCATCCGTTGCGCGTCCGTCACCCCGGACGACGCCGGCTGCCAGTCGATGCTGGCCGACCGTCTGGCCCCGCTCGGATTCCGGGCCGAGTCGATGCGCTTCGAGGACGTTGACAACCTCTGGGCACGGCGCGGCGGCGACGGTCCGTTGCTTGTGCTGCTGGGACACACCGACGTCGTTCCCACCGGTCCTCCGGACGACTGGAGCAGCCCGCCGTTCGAGCCGACGATTCGAGACGGAATCCTCTACGGTCGCGGCGCAGCCGACATGAAGGGAAGCATCGCGGCCATGGTCACCGCGATCGAACGCTTCGTGGAGCGGCACCCGGAACATCGGGGCTCGGTCGCCCTCCTCGTCACCAGCGACGAGGAGGGTCCGTCGGTCAACGGGATTCGTCGGGTCATCGAGACCCTGGGCCGGCGGGGCGAGCACATCGACTGGTGCCTGGTCGGTGAACCGTCGAGCACCGACCGGTTGGGGGACACCGTCAGGATCGGCCGTCGCGGCTCCCTGAACGGTACCATGGTGGTGCGGGGAATCCAGGGGCACGTCGCCTATCCCCACCTCGCCCGCAATCCGGTGCACGACCTGGCGCGGCTGCTGGCGAAGCTTGCGGACACGGTGTGGGACGAAGGCGGCGAGCACTTCCCTCCGACGAGCTTCCAGGTGTCCAATGTCACCGCCGGAACCGGAGCGGACAACGTCATTCCCGGCCAGGCCGAAGCGGTCTTCAACTTCCGCTTCTCGACTCGTCATGACCGTGACTCGCTCGTGGCGGAGGTGGAGTCCGCCTGCCGCGGATTCGGACTCGACTGCGACATCGACTGGCGGCTCTCCGGAGAGCCGTTCCTCACCAAGCCGGGGCGCCTGATCGAGGCGGTCGGCAGCGCCGTCGTGTCCGTGGTCGGCTACCGGCCCGAACTCTCGACCGCCGGCGGCACCTCCGACGGTCGATTCGTCGCTCCGACCGGTGCGGAAGTCGTCGAGCTCGGTCCCGTCAATGCCAGCATCCATTCCATCGACGAGCACGTCCTCGCTGCCGATCTCGACCGGCTCAGCGACATGTACGAGCGGGTGATCACGGATCTGCTCGCCGGCTGAATTCATGCCCGGCGAACGGGTCCGGATTGTCCCGGTCAGCCAATTTCCGTCCCCTGCTCCGCCTTCGCCGCCTCTCGCACCGCGTCGGCAAAGCGATCCATCCCATCGTCCAGCTCGGCGTCGGTAATGTTGAGCGGCGGGAGGAACCGAACCACATCGGGACCCGCCTGGAGCACGAGCACGCCGTGCCGGCGGCACACCTCGCCGAGCTCACCGGCGCGACCCGACCACTCGTCGCGCAGCACCGCTCCGAGCATCAGTCCCTTGCCGCGTACCTCGGCAATGAATCCGAACTCGTTGTGCAGCGCGGCGAGACGCTTGCGCAATCTCTCGCCCTGGCGCTCGACGTTGGCCAGCAGCTCGTCGGAACGCAGCTTGCGCAGCACGACGCGCGCAACCGCGGCGGCGATCGGGTTTCCGCCGAACGTCGAGCCGTGGCTCCCCGGCTGGAGGGTCTCGGACGCCCCGGCGCCTGCCAGCATTGCACCGATCGGCAGTCCGCCCCCGAGCGCCTTCGCGATGGTGACAACATCCGGGACGATCCCCTCCTCCCACTGGTAGGCGAACAGGCGGCCGGTTCTCGAAAGACCACTCTGGATCTCGTCGAACATCAGCAGCGCGTCGTGGGCCCGGCAGCGTTCGGCGACGGCGGCGAGGAATCCGTCTTCGGCGGGAACCACACCACCCTCGCCCTGAATGGGCTCCACCAGCACCGCGCAGGTTCGCTCCCCAATCGCGGCGTCGAGCGCCGCGACGTCGTTGTAGTCGCAGTACCGAAAGCCTTCCGGCAGCGGTCCGAAACCCTCGTGGTACTTCGGTTGGGCGGTCGCGGTCACCGTCGCGATGGTGCGGCCGTGAAACCCCCCCTGAAAGGTCACGATCTCGTTCTTCTCCGCGCCGTGGTGCACGCTCGCATGCTTGCGCGCGAGCTTGATCGCGGCCTCGTTCGCCTCGGCGCCGGAGTTGCAGAAGAAGACTCGGTCGGCGAATGACGCCTCGCACAGCTCGTCGGCGAGACGCACCACCGGCTCCGCGAAATAGAGATTGCTGATGTGCCAGAGACGGCTCGCCTGCGCGGACAGCGCCTCGGCAAGCTCCGGGTCGCCGTGACCGAGCGAGGTCACGCTGATTCCGGCTCCGAAGTCGACATACTCGTTGCCGTCCAGGTCCCACATGCGGGCACCCTCGCCGCGGTCGAGGATCATTTCCTTGGGCGCGTAGTTGGGCACGTAGCGGCGCTGCCCGGTGGCCACCAGCTCCCTGGTTTCCGGTGCCTGCGTCAACTCCCCGGTCTTCCGTGTCTGTTGATCCGCCATGGTCATTTCCCGCCGGCTCGGTGAAGGCGCCGGATGATACTGGATGACCAACCCGAAATGGGGGGAGTCCGACACGCTTCGACGCTCTTGCATTGAATCGCGTGCAATAAGATGATTGACAGGCCGACCATTGATTTCGTCAATGCTCATGTTCGACGGGATCGGCGATGACGCTCCGCGAGGCGCAAGCGCATGACCACGCGGCGTTTCTACTACAAGCAGAACCGCCTCAAGCAACTCCGGGCGTTCTGCCACGCGGTGCGCACGCTGAGCATCTCCAAGGCGGCCGAGCGCATGCACCTCAGCCAGCCCTCCGTGTCTCTCCAGATCAAGGCCCTGGAGCAGGAGATGAACACGGTGCTCTTCGAGCGCCGTGGACCCAGAATATCGCTGACGCCGGAGGGCCGTGCGCTCTACGAGCTTGCGTCGCCGCTGGTGGAAGGCATCGACAACCTTCCCGACGCGTTCGCCGAGCGTTGCGGAAACCTCGATACCGGCGAGATTCACATCGCGGCGGGTGAGTCGACGATCCTCTACCTGCTGCCGAGCTTCGTCGAGCGGTACTCGGCCGAATACCCGGGTGTCGAGATCCGGCTGCACAACGTCACCGGCCGCGACGGACTGGAGCGGCTGCGGGCCGACAACGTCGACTTCGCGGTCGGAGCGATGTTCGACGCGCCGGGCGACATCATCTATCGACCCCTCTTCACCTATCCGACCGTGCTCATCGCGCCGTTCGGCCACCCCTTGACGACCCTGGAGGAGGTCACACTCGACGACATCGCGCCCTACGGACTCATCCTGCCCCCCCGACACCTGAGCACGTGGCGCATTGTCGACATCGTCTTTCAGCAGCACAAGGTCGAGTTCAAGGTCAACATCGAGGCTGGCGGATGGGAGGTCATCAAGCGCTACGTCGCGCGCGGCCTCGGCGTGTCGATCGTGTCCAGCATCTGCATGACGGAGGAGGATGGTCTGGCATCCATGCCGCTCGACAACTACTTTCCCAGCCGCACCTACGGGGTCGTGCTGCGACGCGGGAGATTCCTCTCCCCCGCCGCGAACCGATTCCTCGACATGTTCGAACCGGACCGTCGCGCAACCGGCTTGCAGGGGGGGTCGCCCCGACCGCCGTGATATAGTCCGCTCCCGTTCGACGAACACGCGGCGGACCATCCGCCAGGCGGTCGAAGGCACCCGCGGCACACATCCGGCTCCGGCCCCTGGAGCCAGCGCTCCGAAACGGAATTCGAGACATGGCAGAACGACCTGACCCTCGCCACGACGACGGAGTGGCCGTTCAGGAAGCCAAGCCAAAGCTCAAGCAGCCCCCCCTCTACAACGTCGTCCTGCTCAACGACGACTACACCCCGATGGAATTCGTCGTCCACGTGCTGGAACAGTTTTTCGGTTTGGCGCGCGAACAATCCGTCAGGATCATGCTGCACGTGCATACACGCGGCAAAGGTGTCTGCGGATGTTACTCGCGCGAGATCGCGGAAACGAAGGTCGCTCAGGTGAACGACTATTCGCGCGAGAACAATCATCCACTTCTGTGTACGATGGAGCGAGCGTGATGCGAGGCCGAGGATTGACGACATGCTGAGCAAGGAGCTGGAGTTCACCCTCAACAGCGCCTTTCGCGACGCCCGCGAGAAGCGGCACGAATTCATGACCGTCGAGCATCTGCTGCTTGCCCTGCTCGACAACCCGGCCGCGGGCAAGGTGCTGCGGGCCTGCGGTGTCGATGTCGAGAAGCTGCGTCGGGCCCTCTCGCGCTACCTCGAAGAGAACACACCGATGCTCTCGTCGAAGGACGAGCGCGAGACCCAGCCCACTCTCGGATTTCAGCGCGTGCTCCAGCGAGCGGTATTCCACGTGCAATCTTCGGGCAAGAAGGAAGTGACGGGCGCCAATGTTCTCGTCGCGATATTCGGCGAGCGCGAATCGCAGGCGGTGTACTTTCTCAATCGGCAGGATGTCACCCGACTCGATGTCGTGAACTACATCTCTCATGGAATTTCGAAGGTCCACGACAGCGAGGAGAACGAGGCGTTCAACTCGCCGGACGAGGAGGACAAATCGGGCGAGCCGGCCAGAAAGAGCCCTCTGGAGGCGTATGCCACCCACCTCAATCAGCAGGCGCGTCTCGGCAAGATCGATCCTCTCATCGGACGCCGCGACGAGGTCGAGCGCACGATTCAGATTCTGTGCCGGCGCCGCAAGAACAATCCCCTCTTTGTCGGCGAGGCCGGCGTCGGCAAGACCGCAATCGCGGAAGGACTGGCGAAGATGATCGTCGACGGCAGCGTGCCCGAGGTGCTGGCGCGGTCCGACATCTACGCACTCGATCTCGGTGCGCTCCTCGCCGGCACCAAGTACAGGGGAGACTTCGAAAAACGGCTGAAGGCGGTCCTGGCACAGCTCAACAAGGAAGAAGGCGCGATTCTCTTCATCGACGAGATTCATACCATCATCGGAGCCGGTGCCGCTTCGGGCGGAGTCATGGACGCGTCGAACCTCATCAAGCCGATGCTCGCGTCCGGCGACCTGCGATGCATCGGCTCCACGACCTATCACGAATATCGGGGCATATTCGAGAAGGATCGGGCACTCTCGCGGCGGTTCCAGAAGATCGACGTACGCGAGCCGACGGTGGCGGAGACCGTGAAGATCCTCAACGGGCTCAAGTCCCGGTTCGAGGAGCATCATCAGGTGAAGTACTCGAAGCCGGCGATGCGTATCGCGGCGGAGCTTTCTCACCGCTACATCAACGAGCGATTCCTGCCGGACAAGGCCATTGACGTCATCGACGAAGCGGGCGCGTCGCAGAAGCTGTTGCCACCCTCTCGCCGCCGCAAGACCATCGGCGTCGCGGAAATCGAGCACGTCGTCTCGACGATGGCGCGAATACCGTCGAAGACCGTGTCCACATCCGACAAGGACGTCCTGCGCACCCTGGAGCGGGACATCAGGCTCGTGGTGTTCGGCCAGGATCAGGCCATCCAGACGCTCGCCTCCGCCATCAAGATGGCGCGTTCGGGACTGCGCGAAGGGGAAAAACCGATTGGTTCGTTCCTCTTTGCGGGACCGACCGGAGTCGGCAAGACCGAGGTCACGCGCCAGCTCGCACGGGTCATGGGAATCGAGCTCGTGCGTTTCGACATGTCCGAATACATGGAGCGACACACGGTTTCGCGCCTCATCGGGGCACCGCCGGGCTACGTGGGATTCGATCAGGGTGGTCTGCTCACCGAAGCCATCAACAAGCATCCGCATGCGGTGTTGCTGCTCGACGAAGTCGAGAAGGCTCACCCGGACGTGTTCAACCTTCTCCTGCAGGTCATGGACCACGGAACTCTTACCGACAACAACGGACGCAAGGCGGATTTCCGCAACGTGATTCTGGTGATGACGACCAACGCGGGGGCGGATCGGATGAGTCGCCCATCCATCGGTTTCACCGTGCAGGATCACTCGGGCGACGCGATGGAGGCGATTCAGCGGATGTTCAGCCCCGAATTTCGCAACCGCCTCGATTCCATCGTGCAGTTCTCCTCGCTCGGCCCCGACACCATCGCGCACGTCGTCGACAAGTTCATCATCGAACTGGAGGGTCAGCTCGAGGAGAAGCGGGTCATCCTCGACGTGGACGAGGAGGCCCGGGCGTGGCTTGCCGAACATGGCTTCGACGCGCTCATGGGCGCGCGTCCCATGGCGCGGGTCATTCAGGAGAACATCAAGCGGCCGCTCGCCGACGAGTTGCTGTTCGGTCGACTCGAGGGTGGCGGGCACGTCAAGGTCACCGCCCGCAACGGCGTCCTCGAGTTCCAGTACGAGCACGAAGAGGAGCGTGTCGGGGAGCCTGGCTGACGCGTTGCTTCAGCCTTGGACGACGCCGACAAGCCGTCGATCGGTGATCTCAAGGCGAACACCGCTGCTCGTGCGCGGTAGCGGTCCGCTCCGTCCGTCCACGATGCCGTGTGCGCGACGTCGGGCCTTGAAGACTCGGCTTCGCGGGGCCGCCGGGGCGGTGGCAGGAGCGGCGCCTCAGTCGGGTCGCAGCATCTCGAATACGCTTTCGACCGACGTGTAGTCCATGTAGCCGAGACGCGCGACCGGCCGATACGCGGCCATGTCGATCATGCCGTCTCGAATGATGTGATCGGCGATGTGGGTGCCGACCACGGTGCCGATCACGAGATTGTTCTCGACTTCGGGATGATCGCTCGGGAGGCGGAGCCGGGTCAGGAAGCGGCACTCCAGGCTGACCGGTGCTTCCGCCACACGCGGCGCCTTCACGTGCACCGAAGGGGTCGGGGTCAGGCCCGCCAGCTCGAACTCGTCGACTGCCGCACCGACATGGGCCGAGGTCAGGTTCATCGCTTCGCGAAGTTCATATCCGACGAGGTTGACCACGAACTCGTTCGTCTGCTCGATGTTGCGCAGGGTGTCCTTGTTCTCACCGTTGGGACGCGGGTTGTTCGGCGCGAACACAATGGTGGGCGGGCGGTCCGCGCACGCATTGAAGTAGCTGAACGGAGCGAGGTTGGCGACGCCCTCGGCATCCACGCTGCTCACCCATGCGATGGGCCGTGGCGCCACGAGCGCCTTGAATGGGCTGTGCCGCAGACCGTGTTCGCGGTGGTCGTCGAAGAACATCGTTCGCCTCCGTTGCTATCGAGCGCGTCGCGTCATGCCGCCCGTTCACCGGCGTTGTTCAGTACGCGCGGCAACTTGAAGGAGATGTTCTCCTCGATCCCGTCGAGGTCGCTCACCGCCACCTCGAACGTGTCGCGCAGACGCTCGATCAGTTCCTGAACGAGCACTTCCGGAGCCGATGCTCCGGCGGTGATTCCAACCGTCCCGGCCCCGTCCAGCCAATCCAGGTCCAGGCCCCCGGCATCCGGAATGAGGTGGCTGTCGGTGCCGGCTTCCTCGCTGATCTCCCGCAGGCGATTGGAGTTCGAGCTGTAGTCGGCACCGATCACCAGCACCACGTCGCACCGATCGGCCAGCCGCCGCACCGCGGTCTGCCGATTCTGAGTGGCGTAGCAGATGTCCTTGACGTCGGGACCTCTGATGGTCGGAAAACGCGCCTTGAGCGCCGCGATGATCTCCCGGGTGTCGTCGACACTGAGCGTCGTCTGAGTCACGTAGGCAAGCTTCGCTGGACGTTCCGGCGCCAGCATCGCCACATCGGTCAGGTCCGAAACGAGGTAGACCCGCTCCGGCACCTGACCCATCGTCCCTTCGACTTCCGGGTGTCCCGGGTGCCCGATCAGGACGATCTCGTAACCCTTCCTTGCGTAGCGTCCGGCTTCGTTGTGAACCTTGCTGACCAGTGGGCAGGTCGCATCGATCACCTGGAGCCCACGCCCCCCGGCGTCTTCCACGACCTTCCGCGAGACCCCATGGGCGCTGAAAATCGTGATCGCGCCCTTCGGAATGTCCGCAACGTCTTCGACGAATCGAGCCCCCTTCGCGCGCAGGCTGTCGACGACGTGCTTGTTGTGAACGATTTCGTGCCGAACGTAGACGGGTGGGCCGTAGACTCGCAACGCCCGTTCCACGATGTCGACGGCTCGGACCACTCCGGCGCAGAACCCTCTCGGCCGAGCGAGGATGATTCGCAGGGGTTGCTTCGTCACTCGAGTTCTCCGCATGTCACGATGCTTCGGGCAACCATCGAGTCCGGGAACGGCGACGCACACGTTCGAGCGGTGCGTGCGCCGCGGGGGCCATGAGCCCTCCAACGTATCACGACCGCACGCGGCGTCGCAGTCCGGCCGGACCGAGTCTTGCGACGCCTACGGAAGAATCTTCCCGGGATTCATCAGGTTGTCCGGGTCCAGAGCTCGCTTGACCTGGCGCATCACGGAAACCGCGTCACTGCCGTGCTCGCGGTTGAGAAACCCGATCTTGCCGTAGCCGACGCCATGCTCGCCGGTGCAGGTCCCGCCCATGTCGAGGGCCCGGGCCACCATGCGTTCGTTGACGGCTTCCGCTCGTGCCAGTTCCTCGGTGTCGTCGGGGTCGAGAATGAACGAGAGGTGAAAGTTCCCGTCTCCGACGTGACCGACGATGGGGGCGAGCAAGCCGGACGCGTCGATGTCCGCACGCGTCTCGAGGATGCACTCGGCAAGATTGGAGATCGGGACGCAGACGTCGGTCGGCCAGCCCTTCGCTCCGGGACGCAGTGCCATCGCCGCATAGTACGCGTCGTGGCGCGCCTGCCACAGGCGCGATCGGTCCTCGGGACGCGTCGCCCACCGGAATTCCCCGCCGGTGTTTTCGCCCGCGAGTGCGCCCACCATCTCGACTTGCTCGCGAACCCCCTGCTCGCTTCCGTGGAACTCGAAGAACAGGGTGGGCGACACCGGGTAATCCAGTCCCGAGTAGCGGTTGACGGCGTCCATCTGGACCTCGTCCAGGAGTTCGATCCGCGCCACCGGCACGCCGCACTGGATGGTCTGAATGACGGTGTCCACCGCACCTGCGAGTGATTCGAACGAGCACACCGCAGCCGAGATGGCCTCCGGGATGCCGTACAGCCGGAGACGGATTTCAGTGATCACGCCGAGCGTGCCCTCGGAGCCTACGAACAGTCGGGTGAGGTCGTAGCCGGCGGCGGACTTTCGGGCCCGACCGCCGGTCTTCACGATGCGGCCATCGGCCATCACCACGGTCAGCCCCAGCACGTTTTCCCGCATCGTCCCGTAGCGCACCGCGTTGGTTCCGGACGCTCGGGTTGCGGTCATTCCCCCGAGCGAAGCGTCGGCGCCGGGATCGATGGGGAAGAACAGCCCGGTGTCGCGCAGGTACTCGTTGAGTTGCTTGCGCCGGACTCCCGGCTGGATCCGACAGTCCAGGTCCTCGGCGTTGACTTCGAGGATTTCGTTCATCCCCGTGACGTCGATGGAAACGCCCCCGTGGAGCGCCTGGACGTGTCCTTCGAGCGATGTCCCGGTTCCGAAGGGGATCATGGGGCAGCGGTGCCGCGCGCACACGTTCACGATTCGGGCCACCTCTTCGGTGTTGCGAGGAAAGACAACGACATCGGGAGGCGCGCCGTGGTGGTACGACTCGTCGTGGCCATGCTGCTCTCGTACCGCAACCGCAGTGGACACCCGTTCGTGAAGGAATTCGCGCAATTCGTCGACGATCGTGGCAATCGCTTCGGCAGGAACGCTCATCAATGGCTCCGGCGGTGGCGGAAGTGAAATCGATGGGCAATGGTACGCGCGCGGTTCGGCGATGTCCCGCCCGTGCGTGCGAACCACAGGCATCTTCCGCACCCGTCGATTCCGACGCGCGTGCGCCGGGAGCCCCGCACGGCCGGATACGTCCGCCTGGAACGCCCGATCGGAGTTCGACCCGTCCCGACGCTCTCTCAATCGCACCAATTCGGCCTCGGTTCCATGGATAATTCGCGCCGCATTCTTTCAACGGCTCCGAAGGAGGGCACCATGACCGGCGAGACGACCGGCTGGCAGTTCTGGATCGACCGGGGCGGGACCTTCACCGACGTCGTGGCCCGTCGTCCCGACGGCGTCCTCCTCACCCGCAAGCTCCTCTCCGACAACCCGGAGCACTACCGCGACGCCGCCATTCAGGGTATCCGCGAAATCCTCGGCATCGGACCCGACCTGCCGGTCGCAGGGGTCGACACCGTCAAGATGGGCACCACCGTCGCCACCAACGCCCTCCTCGAGCGCAAGGGCGACCGCACGCTGCTTGTGGTCAATCGAGGTTTTCGCGATGCACTGCGCATCGGCTATCAGACCCGGCCGGACCTGTTCGATCTTCGCATCACGCTGCCCGAGATGCTCTACGAGCGAGTGGCGGAGGTGGACGGCCGGGTGGCGGCGAACGGCGAGATCCTGGTCCCTCTCGATACGACCGGTGCCGAGGCGGCGTTGCGTGACGCGTACGCCGGCGGAATTCGCTCGGTCGCCATCGTCCTCATGCACGGATACCGCCACCCCGAGCACGAACTCGAGCTCGCCGCCCTCGCCCGCGAGATCGGGTTCGTCCAGGTATCCACGAGCTACGCGACGAGCCCGCTCATGAAACTCGTCGGCCGCGGGGACACCACGGTGGCGGACGCGTACCTCTCGCCGCTGTTGCGCCGCTACATCGACCGAGTGGCGGATGCACTCGGAAGCGGCGTGCGTCTCATGTTCATGCAGTCGAACGGCGGCCTCACCGACGCCCGGCTTTTCCAGGGCAAGGACGCCATCCTGTCCGGTCCGGCCGGGGGCATCGTGGGCGCGGCCGAGACCGCGGGGCGCGCGGGATTCGGCCGCATCATCTCGTTCGACATGGGTGGGACCTCGACCGACGTCGCCCACTACGACGGCGCCTTCGAGCGCGCGTTCGAGACCATGGTGGCCGGGGTCCGCATGCGAGCACCCATGATGATGATCCATACCGTCGCGGCAGGGGGCGGGTCGATCTGCTCGTTCGACGGGGCCCGCTACCGGGTGGGGCCGGAATCGGCCGGAGCCGATCCGGGTCCCGCCTGCTACCGGCGGGGGGGGCCGTTGTGCGTGACCGACTGCAACGTGTTCCTCGGCAAATTGCAGCCGGAGTTCTTCCCGCGGGTGTTCGGACCCAACCAGGACGAACCGCTCGACCGCGACGTGGTGGCCGGAAAGTTCTCCGCGCTCGCCGACGAGATCGGCAATCGCACCGGGCGCCGCCCGATGCCGACCGAGGTCGCGGAAGGATTCCTGCGAATCGCGGTCGACAACATGGCGAACGCCATCAAGTCGATCTCGGTGAGGCGCGGCTACGACGTGACCGGCTACACCCTGAACTGCTTCGGAGGGGCGGGTGGCCAGCATGCCTGCCTGGTGGCCGATGCGCTGGGGATCACCCGGGTGATGATTCATCCGTTCGCAGGCGTTCTGTCCGCGTACGGCATGGGGCTCGCGGATGTGCGGGCGCTGCGCGATCGGGCGGTGGAAACCCGGTTGGACGCCGAGGGCGCCGCGGCGCTGGACGAGACGCTCGACACGCTCGCCGAGGAAGCGCGCGCGGAGCTCCTGGAACAGGGAATCTCGCCTGAACGTATCGTCGTCCACCGCCGCGCGCACGTTCGCTACGAAGGAACGGACACGTCGGATCTCGTGCCGGCGGGTCGCTCCGCCGAGATGAAGGCCCGCTTCGAGGATGCACACCGGCGCCGGTACGGATTCGTGATGCCGGAGAAGTCGCTCGTCATCGAAGCGGCCTCGGTGGAGGCGGCAGGCCGCATTGAGGAAGCGTCGAATCCGTTCGTGGTCCGGACCACCGGTGAAGGTCACCGGCCCTCGACGCCCGGGTCTGTGGCGGAGGCTCGGGTCCATATCGCAGGCTCGGAGCGGAGGACGCCGGTCTTCCGGCGCGAGACGCTCGATCTCGACGATGCCGTGGACGGCCCCGCCATCATTCTCGAATCCACCGCCACCACCGTGGTGGAACCCGGCTGGCAGGCGCGGATCGCGTCGAGCGGCGATCTCGTCCTCGATCGGGTGGTGGAACTGGCCCGCGAATCGGCGGTCGGGACCGACTGCGACCCGGTGATGCTGGAGGTGTTCAACAACCGGTTCATGTCGATCGCCGAGCAGATGGGTCTCACGCTCGAGAACACCGCGTACTCGGTCAACATCAAGGAACGGCTGGACTTCTCCTGCGCGATCTTCGACCCCGAAGGAATGCTCGTGGCCAACGCGCCGCACATCCCGATTCACCTCGGCTCGATGAGCGAGAGCATCCGCACCGTCATCCGCGAGAACACCGCAACGATGAAGCCCGGTGACGTGTTCTGCGTGAACGCCCCCTACAACGGCGGGACGCACCTGCCGGATGTGACCGTCATCACCCCGGTATTCGGCGACGGAGGCGCGCACGGGACGGAGGGTATGTCACCGCAAGGCGATGAGCACCCGCAAAGGAGAGACGAACCGGGCGCAGCCCTGCCCGGTGTCCATGGCTCGCCGGCCGGCGCGACGCGAGGAACGTCCACGGACCGTCGCCTCCTCTTCTTCGTCGCGAGCCGCGGTCATCACGCGGACATCGGCGGCTCGATCCCCGGCTCGATGCCGCCGGATGCGCGCACTGTCGAGGAGGAAGGGATCCTCTTCGACAACTTCATGCTGGTCGACGGCGGCCGCTTTCTCGAATCCGAGCTGCGCGCGCATCTCGGCTCGGGACGGTGGCCCGCGCGCAATCCCGACCAGAACGTGGCGGATCTGAAAGCCCAGATCGCGGCGGGCGAGAAGGGTATCCAGGAAGTGCGCCGCATGATCGAGGACTTCGGACTCGACGTCGTGCACGCTTACATGAAGCACGTCCAGGACAACGCCGAGGAGCAGGTCCGGCGGGTGATCGACGTGATGCGAGACGGCGAGTTCGAGCTTCCCATGGACGACGGCAGCGTCATCCGGGTGCGCATCACCTTCGACAAGCCGTGCCGCGAGGCGACCGTGGACTTCACCGGCACGAGCCCCCAGCGCCCGAACAACTTCAACGCCCCGTCGGCGGTGGCCCGCTCCGCGGTGCTGTACGTCTTCCGCTGCCTCGTCGAGGACGCCATCCCGCTCAACGAGGGGTGCCTGAAGCCGATCAACATCGTCATCCCGCAGGACTCGATGCTGGCCCCGAAGTACCCGGCGGCGGTGGCGGCGGGCAACGTGGAGACGAGCCAGGCGATCACCGACGCCCTGTTCGGTGCGCTCGGGGTGGCGGCCGAGAGCCAGGGCACCATGAACAACATCCTCTTCGGCAACGACCGCCACCAGTACTACGAGACGGTGTGCGGCGGAGCGGGCGCCGGTCCCGGCTACCACGGCACCTCCGCCGTGCACACCCACATGACCAACACCCGTCTCACCGATCCGGAGATCCTGGAATGGCGCTACCCCGTGGTGCTGGAGAGCTTCGGAGTGAACCGCGGCAGCGGCGGCGCCGGACGCTGGCGAGGCGGCGACGGCACCCTGCGCCGCATCCGGTTCCTCGAGGAGATGGAGCTCACGGTGCTGTCCCACCACCGGCTCATCGCGCCCTACGGACTCGCCGGCGGCGAGCCCGGCCGCTGCGGGCGCAACTGGGTGGAGCGGGCCGACGGCGCGGTGCACGAGATGGGTGGGCAGGACCACTGCCCGGTAGGGCCGGGCGACGTGTTCGTGCTGGAGACGCCGTCGGGGGGTGGGTATGGCTCGCCGGCCGAGCTCGGAGGCGACGCCGGCGAGCAGTGAATGGCCGCTCGCGCGACCTGATGCGTCAGTCCCGCAGAAGGAGTCCCAAACTCAAGACCCCCGGAGGCGGAGCTTCGCCATGGTGATCGAGCAGTCGAGCACGAACGCCATCAGTAGCGCCGCCCTTCCTCGATCATCTCCCGAGCCGACAGCCCCCCATACTGTGAGTCCGCTGGAACTCCTTGAGGCCGTCGATGGCCGCGCGGACTCTGTCTGCGTCCCGTCGCCGAAAGGGAATCAGCTCGGCCACCGGGTGCTTGTGTCTGGTGATCACGAATCGTTCGCCCTGCTGCACGCGCTTCAGCAACTGCGGCAGATGCGTCTTCGCTTCGAATGCGCCAACTTCGGACACGGGCGTCGCCCTCCATGAACGTCAGCCAAAACGACCATACTGAGACTAGTCTATATCACCGTCCCAAGCCGTGGGAGTCGCGGACCTTGTCAGGGTGCACGTCAGATTTTTGGGATTGTGAAAAGTAGGCTGGGATATGGCAGGATTCTGTCTGCATACAATACAGGCAGGCAGGAGAGAACGTCATGCCCACCCCCGATGAGCACCAAGCGTTGAGCCGGCGCCGAGACG
>JAJDUQ010000053.1 GCA_022826505.1 Gammaproteobacteria bacterium | reverse complement strand
GACCCCGAACCCGGAGGCATCCGCAAGACCATCGTGTAGCACCCCCCAAGATGCGTTTGTAGTGCCACACACACTTCTCAAACGCCGTAACCCCCTGAAAATTAGAATATTCGTGCAGAGCATGATAAAGATGGGCTAGTGTGGACTCATGAAAACGCAGCGACCACAATTCGACTCGCATCGCTTCGTCAAGCGGCTGACCATGGCTGGGCTCTCCGAAGAGGTGGCCGAAATCTTGGCTGACGAACACACCAGGCTAATCGTTCCGGGGGACGTGGCGACCCGGGCAGATATCGAGGCTCTCGGCGCAAGACTCGACTCCGTCTCGGCACAGCTCGCCACCAAGGCCAATGCAGACGCGCTCGACTCCATCGCGGCACAGCTCGCCACCAAGGCCGATGCAGACGCGCTCGACTCCATCAGGGCCGAGATGGCCACCAAGGAGGATCTCCGTCGAGAAATCGCCGCCTGCGAAGCGCGAATGGAGCAACGCCTGCAGAACGCAATCCTCGAGGCCAAGGTCAGCCTGATCAAGTGGATGATCGCGACGATGGCCGTTTTCTCGGGGGTCGTGATCGGGGCCGTCGCGGTCCTCCAGTAGCGGCCACGGCGCGTCCCACCCCAGCTACAGCACCCGACAGAGCCTGAACGCGTCGAGCACCGCGGCGTGAATGTTGCGGCTCGAGACCGCGTCGCCGATCCGAAAGAGCCGGAAGCCGTTGTCGACCACAACCGGCTGCGGCCGTCCCCGAAGCAGCGCTTGCTGATCGATCACGCCACCGTTGGAGGAACGATCCCGCAGGTCTCGAAAGAGCTCGTCGGCCGGGCGCGTCCCGTGCTCGACCACGACCTGGTCGGCCTCACGCGTCTCCACCGCGTCCGTCAGCTCGTTGCGGAACGTGGCGCGCAACCGGTTGCCGTCGCGCTCGACGCGCACGAGACGCCGGTCGAGCTTCGGCTCGATGCCGATTTCGTAGGTTCTGCGCCGCCAGATGACCTGCTCCGAGTACGCCATTTCCATCGCGAGATGACCGTCGAGGCCGAAGAACGCGACACCTGATCCGGCCGCACGGAGCTTCTCCGCCGCGGTGAGCGCCGCGTGTCGCCCGGTGCCGTCGTAGACGATCACGTCCTCGCTCGGCCTCGCCGCGCCGGTGAGGACGTCCCACACGCTCGTGCAGTGCTCCGCACCGTCGATCCATTCGATGTCCGGGACACCGCCGGTCGCGACGATCACGACGTCCGCACCCTCCTCGCCGACCGCTTCGGGCTCGACGTAACGGTTGTAGCGAACATCGACTCCGAGCCGCTCGATCTCCTCCTTCCGCCAGTCGACCAAGCCCACGAGATCGCGCCGCCAGCTCGCCTGCACGGCAAACAGCACCTGCCCGCCGAGCTGCCCCGACGCCTCGCACAGCCGCACCTCGTGCCCCCGCTCGGCGCACACCCGCGCCGCCTCGAGTCCGGCCGGTCCGCCACCCGCAACCAGCACCCGGCGTTTCGCCGCGGCCGAATCGATCTCGTGGGGAAGCTCGCGTTCGTGGCCGGTCGAGGGGTTGTGGAGACAGGTCGGGCGCAACTCGCTCATGCAGTGCGTCGCACCCACGCAGGGGCGTACCCGCGCCTCGTCGCCACGTGCGAGCTTCGCGACCAGTGCCGGGTCGGCGATGTGCGCGCGCGTCATCGCGACCATGTCCAGCAGGCCCTCGCCGATCGCGTGCCGGGCCGTCGCGAGCTCGGTGATGCGCGTGGCGTGAAACACCGGGAGATCCACCGCCCGCCTGAAGGCGCCGGCCCGGGTGAGAAACGGCGCCATCGGAGAAGCCATGCCCGGCATGCAGTCCACCGCGAGCTTGATCTGGGTGTCCATCCGGCCGTAGATGGCGTTGAAGAAGTCGATGGTCCCCGACGCCTCGAAGAGGCCGGCGATCTCCAGGCACTCCTCGAAGTCGAGGCGTCCCTCGCCGGCCTCGTCGACCACGAACCGGATGCCGACCACGAAATCGTCGCCCACCGCGCGGCGGATCGCTTCGTGCACCATCAGCCCGAAGCGGCACCGGTTCTCGACCGAGCCGCCGAACCGGTCGGTGCGGCGATTCGTCGCCGGCGAGAGAAACTGGCCGATGAGGTGGGCTCCGGCGAGGGTCTCGATTCCGTCGAGCCCGCCTTCCTTGCACCGCGCCGCGGCCCGCGCGTAGTCCGCCACCACCCGCGCGATGTCGTGCTCGTCCATCTCCCGCGCGAACGCCCGGTGCAGCGTCTCGCGCAGCGGGGACGGCCCGACCGGAGCGAGCCGCGCTCCCGCGTAGGGCTCGCCGCGCCCGCCGACGTGGCTGACCTGGCACATCAGGTATGCCCCGTGGGCGTGGATGCGCTTCGAGAACCGCTCGAAGTGCTCGACGATGCGCTCGTCGTGCAGGTTGATCTGCGGGAAGTTCCACTGGGAGTCGGGCGAGACGTTGGACGATCCGCCGAACATCGTGAGCGCGATCCCTCCTTTCGCCTTCGCCTCGTGGTATCGCTGGTAGCGCTCCGCGGGCAGTCCCCCCTCGGCGAGTCCGCATGCATGGCTGGTGCTCATGATGCGGTTCCGGAAGGTGAGATGCTTCAGCCTGAACGGCCGAAGCAGCGGGTCGCCGGCAGGCACTGTCGTGGCGGGCGCGGGCTGGGGCACGTGAGCGGTCTCCGGTGGGGGAGCATCGGACGCCGCGCTCCCGGTCGTGGTCAAGGATACGGTGCACGGGCCTCGGTCGTGAACCGGCGTTCGAGACCAATCCGCATCCGACGGCGGGACCAGCGCGGACTCGCACCGGAGCCGAGCTCCGTGTCATCGAGACCTGACGTCGATTCGGCAGCCAGCGGAACCGCGCAAGCACGAGGGAGTTGCCCTCCGAGACGGCAGCGCCTCGTACGATCGGCGCTCGCGGCACGCGCTCCCGAGCCACCCTGTCCCGGGAATGCTGCTAAAGTCGCGCCGCCCCGAGACCGGGTCAGTGAACTGGAGCCATTCATGTCATCCGACAAAGTCGCCATCGTTACCGCCGCCGGACGCGGCATGGGCGCGGCCATCGCCCGCGAGCTCGCCTCGAACGGCTACGCCGTCGCCCTCCTCTCCTCGTCGGGTGCGGCGGAGCAGCTCGCGGAAGAGCTCGGCGGCATCGGATTGACGGGCTCGGTGACCGAACCCGCCGTGCTGAAGCGACTGGTCGACGCGACGCTGGAGCGGCACGGGCGCGTCGACGCGGTGGTCAACAACACCGGTCACATCCCCAAGGGCGACCTGCTGGACCACGACGACGACACGTGGCACGCATCGCTCGACATGGCGCTGCTCAACGTGGTGCGGATGGCACGGCTGGTGACACCGGTGATGCGCGCACAGGGGGGCGGCGCCATCGTCAACATCTCGACCTTCTCGGCGTTCGAGCCCTCGCTGGACTTCCCGTTGTCGAGCACGCTGCGGGCCGGACTCGGGAGCTTCACCAAGCTCTACGCCAATCGCTACGCCGCCGACAACATCCGCATGAACAACATCCTGCCCGGCTTCATCGACAGCCTCCCGCACGGCGAGGACAAGGCCACGAAGGTGCCCATGCGCCGTATCGGGACGATGACGGAGATCGCGAAGACCGCAGCGTTTCTCATCGGCGACGGTGCCGGCTACATCACGGGCCAGAACCTGCGGGTCGACGGCGGCATCACCCGAGGCGTCTGAGCCCCCTGCGACGATCCGGGTACGGCGCACGATGACCACACCTCGCAAACCGGCCGTCGCGGTCATCGGCACCGGCGGGACGATCGCGTCGATCGGGGGCGACGGTCTCGAACTCGTTCGCTACATCGATCGCAAGCAGATGCTCCCGGTCGACGATCTGCTCGCCCGCACCCCCGAGCTGGCACAGGTCGCGAACGTCACGCCAATCGCCTACGACGTGCTCCAGAGCCACGCCATCGGCCCCGGTGACTGGCTCGCGCTCACGTCGAGGATCCACGCTCTCGTCGCTCGACGCCCGGAGCTCGACGGAATCGTGATCACCCACGGCACCGCGACCCTCGAGGAGACGGCCTACTTCCTGAACCTTGCGCTCGAGGTGGAGGTCCCCGTCGTGCTGGTCGGCGCGCAGAGGCCCGCGACCGCGGTGTCGGGCGACGGTCCGCTCAATCTCGTGAACGCGGTGCGTACCGCCGGCGCACCGCACGCGCGGGGAATGGGCGTGATGATCGTGATGAACGACGAGATTCAGGCGGCGCGCGAAGGCACCAAGACGTCGACGCTCCGACTGCAGACGTTTCGAACCCCCGACTTCGGTGCGCTCGGGCACGTCGACGCCGACCGCGTGGCGTTCTACCGCGCGCCGCTGCGCCGGCACGCTCCGGACACCGAATTCGACGTGAGCGGTCTCGACGCCCTGCCCCGGGTCGATGTCGTCCACGCCTACGCCGGCGCGGACGGCGCCGCGGTCAGGGCTTGTGTCGACGCCGGCGCGCGGGGCATCGTCGCGGCCGGTTTCGCGCCGGGTCTCGTGACGCCCGCCCAGCTCGAAGCGCTGAACGAGGCGGCTCGGGCAGGTGTCGCCGTCGCGCACTGCTCACGGGTCGGAAGCGGGCGGGTACCGGAGCTCGGGGCGTCACACGCGCTCGGCAGCCTCACCACCGACAACCTCACCCCGCAGAAGGCGCGCATCCTTCTCATGCTCGGACTCGCCTGCACCCGCGATCGCGGAGAGCTCCAGCGCATGTTCGATACCTACTGACGATCGTCTCCCGGCGGCGTCGCCGCCGTCGCAGCGAGGGGCGAAATGGCGCAGGCGCCCGGACGCGCCCCACCGCGGTGCTTCCGGTCATTGTGCGGCTCCCGCTCGTGGAGTAGCGTTCGCCCGTTCGGCGAGGCGGCGCGAACGAGCCTCGGAACGTTCGATTTGCCGGCACGCGTCCGGCACCAGACCACCGAATCGATTCGAGCAGCGGAGGAGACCGACGATGGCCGAGGTCGCGGAACAGCGAAAGGTGAGCTACGTACGGATGGACGAAGGCACCGTGGAGGACTACGCGCTCGCGGCGGCACTCGCGAAACCTTTCATGGCCGCGACACCGGAACGGCTCCTCGCCTTCATGGAGACGCTGCACCACACGTTCCCGGGCGGGCGGATCGATCGCTACGGGCACTGCCTGCAGACCGCGACGCGGGCCGAGGACGCGGGGGAGTGCGAGGAGATCATCGTCGCAGGGCTGCTGCACGATATCGGCGACTCGATCGCGCCGCACAATCACGCGGACGTCGGCGCGGACATCCTGCGTCCCTACGTTTCGCGCCACACGTACTGGATGCTGAAACACCACGGCATCTTTCAGGGGTACTACTTCTGGGACAAGATCGGAAAGAACAGGGACGAACGCGACCGCTACCGGGATCATCCGGCCTACCAGATGACGGTGCGCTTCACCGGCGACTACGACCAGATGGCGTTCGACCCCGCCTACGAGACCCGTCCAATCGAGTACTTCGAACCCATGGTCCGTCGAATCTTCGCCCGCGAGCCGTGGGGTGCGCAGACCAGGCGAGACTGGCCGGTCGAGAATTGAGCGGAATCCCGCCGGCAAACCGGTGTCCGCATCCGGCATCGCACGCGGACACGGCCACGAGGCCGGGGCGTCTTTCCGGGCGTGCGGACGCATTTCAGGGACGCTGACGGGAATCGGTTTGCCACCGGCCGAGGACGCTATCCGGCAGAAGCGGACTCACCCCGTGTTCAGTTGGCAACTTGATGTCGTTCACTACCCTGAGCGCGTGCCGCAACTCGGGACCGTGGCCCAGTGCGAACTCGCGCGCGGTCTCGTGGCCGATGACGCCTGCCGAGGCTTGAGTCCCGCGTAGAACAGGAGCGCCGAAAGGTTGAAGGTCGTGATTTGCGGCGCCGGGGTCATCGGCGCATCGACTGCGTACTTCCTGGCCGAGCGCGGGGCGACCGCAACCCTCGTCGAACGCTGCGACGTCGCGTGCGCGGCCTCGGGCAAGTCCGGCGGGTTCATCGCACGCGACTGGTGCGACGGACAACCGCAGGCCGAGCTCGCGCGCGCGAGCTTCGACCTGCACGCGGAGCTGGCCCGCACCCTCGACGCGGACTACGGATACAAGCGGATCGACACCCTGCTCGTCGCCGGCAGCGACCGCGGCGGTGTCGATCGGTACCGCGCAATGGAGGCGCCGGCATGGCTGGACGGGCACTGCGCGGTCCACTCCGCCATCGGCTCGACGGATACCACCGCGACGATTCATCCCGAGCGATTCACCCGCGCCCTCGTCGACGCCGCGTGCGCACGCGGTGCGCGGCTCGTGCATGGCACGGTGGAAGGCATTGCCCGCGACGCGAGCGGCGCGGTGCGTGGTGTACGAGTCGATGGTGACGAGATTGCCGCCGACGCCGTCGTCATCGCGATGGGCCCCTGGTCGGTCCTCGCCGCGCGATGGCTGCCGCTGCCGCCGGTAGCCGGACTCAAGGGCTACAGCGTGGTGCTCGGGCCCCGCACGCCGGTTGCCGCCCAGGCGCTGTTCGTCGAGTACGAGAATGCGGCGGGCGAGCATTCCTCCCCCGAAATCGTCGCGCGGGCGGACGGCGAGGTGTGGGCATGCGGTCAGTCGTCGGACGACCCGCTTCCGGTCGACCCGGCCGACGTCTCCGTCGACGAGGCGAAGTGCCGGGAGATCGCCCGCATCTGCGGCGCGCTGTCGAGCCGTCTCGACGACGTCGACATCCTCCGGACGCAGGCCTGCTACCGTCCAATCTGCGCCGATGCCATGCCGTTGCTCGGACCGGTCCGGGACGTACCGGGCGCCTACCTCGCGACCGGCCACAACTGCTGGGGCATGCTGAACGCGCCGGCAAGCGGAAGGGCGATGGCGGAGCTGCTCTGCGACGGCGCATCGTCCAGCGTGGACCTGTCGCCGTTCGATCCGGCCCGGCTGGAGGCGGTGCGAATCGACGCTGCCGCGGATTGACCGGGAGAGAATGTTGAACGACGACACCAACATCCTGTTCATCATGTGCGACCAGCTCCGCTGGGACTGCCTCTCCTGCTACGGCCATCCGCACCTCGACGCGACGAGGTTCGCGAACGCGTGATTCCGACCTGCATGGGCCTCATCCGGCAGATCGACGATCACCTCGGGCGGCTGCTTCGCTACCTGGAGGAGCGGGGCCTGACGGAGCGAACCCTGGTCGCGCTCACGAGCGACCCTGGGACTGCCGGGCCCACATGCTGCGCACCGACCGGTGGAAGTACATTCTCCACGAGCAGTTCCGTTCACAGCTCTTCGACCTGAGCGACGCTCCCCGCGAGTTCGTCGACCCGGGCGGCGACCCGGACTACGAAAGCATCCGGCGGGAAATGCACGACCGGCTGTTCACGTGGTTCCGCCGCCGCCGCAACCGCACCGAGATGCCGGAAGAAATCCTGTTCGACATGGGTCCGGAGCGCGACGAGCGTGCGGATTCCAGAGCAAAGTGATCACTCATTCCACGGCAAAGTGATCACCGATTCCATCGGCAAAGTGATCACTTTCGGGGTATGCACCGCACCGGTGCGAGAGGTCGGAGCCCGGAGCTGAGCGACGCGGGACAACCAGTTCACCGTGTGACCCTCCCCACTCCATTTTCGGGGAGGGCATCACGGTGGCGAACAAGGGGTTGTCCATGCGCAAAGTACGAGAGGTCCTGCGGCTGCACCATGCTGCGGGT
>JAJDUQ010000048.1 GCA_022826505.1 Gammaproteobacteria bacterium | reverse complement strand
CGTAACGAGTACCCGACTGGGCGTCCCGTGACGGACGAGCAGATCGCAAGTCTTTCTTTGCAACGAGACTGCTTTCATGGAGAGTGGAATTACACTTTGCTGCCACGACTGAAATAAACAAGTTATTTTGGCGAGATCCCTTATCTCCTTCCAGCCCGCCGGCATCCGGTCGAAGCGGGTCACACCCGTACTGGGGTGGCTGCGCAACCGCACCAAGTGCTCGATGACCCAGCGGTGGTCACTGTCTTCGATCTCGCCTCCGTCGGTCAGCAGCCGGCATTTCGTCAGGATTGAGCTCCACGACCAGTGCAGGAGCGCCATGCCCTTGGGCACCTTCCCGCCGTAGGTCGGATGGTGATTCGCGAGGACCGCGAAGTCGTTCGAGATGGTGATCAGTGCATCGGCGCCTGCGGCGCGGCCTTCTGCGAGATACGCTTCAATCTGCGCGCTGTCGAGGTTTGCCTTGTCCAGATTGCCGGCGTGGAAGATCTGTACTCCGCACGTCATGGTGTCTCCGGTTGGCCTCAGAAATATGCGATATGCATATTATGTGATAGATAATGTATATATTTTATCCAGTACGAGGTTTATATTGTATACTTGCAGCTTGGGCAACCATCATCCCCCGTACGAGAAAGAAAGACTGAGATGAAGCGAGGCGAAGCGCAACAGTCGCTGAGTGCGACGAACCGTTGGTGGCGTGATCCTGAAGGTTGGCCGGCAGGAGATCCCGATCTTCGAGACGCCGACAGTGCTCCGTTCAGCTACAAGGCCGGCGTCCTGCGGGACCTGACGCCTAGTGGGCTCTATGTGCTGCGCGGCCCCCGGCGTGTGGGAAAGACTGTCGAGGTCAAGCTCGCGATCAGGGATCTGATTGCCGGCGGCGTTCATCCTCGCCAAATAGTGCACATGTCCGTGGATGGCCGGCGCAGCCGCGATCTCGGCACGCTGATCGACGCCGCGGGATCGTTGATGCCGGAAGGAGTCCCTCGTTTCTGGTTCATCGACGAAATCACCGGGATTACCGACGGATGGCCTGAAAGAATCAAGTGGCTGCGCGACAACGACGTGGACTTCCGGGCCGATACCGTGGTGCTGACTGGATCTTCGGCCGCGGACCTGACTGCGGCGACGAAGGCGCTCGCCGGGAGGCGGGGTGGAGTCGTGAATTCGGATCGGTGCCTGCTGCCGATAGGGTTCCGTTCCTTCCTGCACCTGACTTCGAAAGTGGCGCCGTCGGGCGACATTGAACGCTCGGGAATCGATGAACTGACGCCGGCACGCCTTGGTGAAGTCGGGCATCGACTGGCGCCATGGCTGGACGCGATGATTCGGGGCTGGGAGACCTATCTCCGGGTCGGTGGATTTCCGAGCGCCGTGACGAACTACGTCGCGTCGAGGGACGATGCTGCGGCCTTGAGCACAAGCCTGTTGGATGTCATCCATGGCGATGCCTTCCAACGCGCGCACTGATCCCGGACGCAGACGACGGAACTCTTGCGCCGGCTTGCCGCCGGACTATGCGCCCCGGTAAACATCGCGTCCATCGCGAACGATATCGGCGTCCCGCAGGCGAGCCTCAAGCGCCGGGTCGACGAACTGCGCGAGGCGTTCGTGCTGTGGCCCTGTCATCGCGAAGACGGCTTGCGGGCAAAGCTTGGCGCACAGGCCAAGCTCTACTTCACCGATCCCGTGTACGCGTCTCTCGGGGACGTTGGTTTCGACTTCACCCGCCTCTCGCAGCAGCAGCTCGGCATGGCGCTGTTGCGAGCGAGCGAACGCGCGAGCCCTGGTGCGCACCTCGAATTCGATCACGTGCTTTATCACCGCACGCGGACCCGCAAGGAGATCGATTTCGTCGGTCCCGGTTTCGGCGGTGTCTGCATCGAATCGAAGTACGTGGATGGACGCTGGCGACGCGATGCTCTCACATTGAGGGCGTCCCACTGGCGCGGGATCGTCGCCACCCGCTCAGAACTCGACCTTGCCGATTCGGATGTCGTCGCCGTACCGGCGGCTCTGCTGGCGTGGCTGATCGACACGTGAGGCGGGGCTCCACACGCCGACCGGCGCCCTCGGCAGCGCATTCTCGCCCGCAGTCGTGGACCCGATCGTCCACGAAAGCTCCGAACCCGTCGGGCGAAGTATCGATAGCCACGCACCACCGCGTGACCGCCCGAAACCTCGCCACCGGCGGGATAGAATTATCCCGGTATCGTGGACGGCCCGCGGCTATGCCGCGGGCGCCATCCTTACCATCTGCATGGCCCAGCCGAGACCGACGAACCGGTAGAGGCGCTGCGTCCCGCCGCCGCCCGGAATCTGGCCCAACGTGATCTCCGGTTCCTTCTCAGGAAAGCGCGTCGATCTCGAGACGCCGCATCCTCTCCCACAGGTTCTTCCGGCTGATCCCCAGCTCCCCGGCGGAGCGGCCGACGACCCAGTCGTTGCGTTCCAGCACCTCGACGATGCGTGCCCGCTCGCAACTGCGCAGGTAGCTCCTGAGATCGGTATCCGGGGTGCGGCCACCGGCCTCGACCGACTCGAATCCGCTCAGGAGATCCTCGCATTCGAGGGCGGGACCGCGGCTCATCACCCAGGCGCGCTCGATGCAGTGCTTGAGTTCGCGCACGTTGCCCGGCCAGGGATAGTGCAGCAGGGACTCCCTCGCGGCGGGCCCCCATGCCCTGGATGCCTCGGGATGCGCCTCGTTGTGAGCCTCGAGGAACCGGTCGGCCAGCCAGGCAATGTCCTCGTGCCGCTCGCGCAGCGGCGGCACGTCGATATGGACCACGTTGATCCGATAGTAGAGATCCTCGCGGAACTCCCCGGAACGCACGAGCGGCTTCAGGTCGCGGTTCGTGGCGCAGACGAGCCGGAAGTCGACCTCCCTGCGCCGCTCGCCGCCGACGCGCGTGACCAGCCGATCCTGGAGCACCCGCAGCAGCTTCATCTGCATGGCGAGCGGCATGTTGGCGATCTCGTCGAAGAACAGGGTGCCGCCGTCGGCCTGCTCGAAGACGCCGCGTCGCGACCTCATCGCGCCGGTGAAGGCGCCCCGTTCGTGGCCGAACAGCTCGGACTCCATCAGGGCTTGCGAGACCGCCCCGCAGTCGACGGCGACGAAGGGTCGTTCCCGCCCGGGAAAGGCGAGCGCGTGAAGCCGCTTGGCGACTTCCTCCTTGCCCACGCCGGACTCGCCCGTGATGAGCGTGTGCGACGAATAGGCGGCGATCTGGTGGAGTGCCGCCTCCACGTCGCGCATGGCGCTCGACACGCCGAGGGTCGGCGCCCGGGAGGACCCCGCCTCGGGAGCCTCGCCGGGGCGGCAGTGCGCGTTGATCTTGCCGAGCAGGTCCTCGATGTCGAACGGCTTGGTGACGTAGTCCGTCGCGCCGAGCTTGAGCAGCGCCACGGCCCGGTCGATCGATCCGAATCCGGTGATGAACACGGTCGGCGGCACCGCCGGCACGGTCTCGTTCAGCGTTGCGAACAGCTCGCCTCCGGTCCCGTCCGGCAGGCGGTCGTCGCAGATGAGCATGTCGTAGCGGGTCGCGGCAATCGCCGCCCGCGCGCTTCCCGCGGTCTCGTGCCAGTCCACCGCGAACCCCTCGAGCTCCAGGCGGTCGCGCAACGCCTCGCCCATGATCGGGCAGGGTGATTTCACGCTGGATTTTAGCCCGGATAGCGAGAGTAGCCGGAGGACGGGTCTGACTGGCAGAAGGAGGTGCCCGGGAGTTGCGCTCAACACCCGGGGTGAGGAGGAGTGTCAGCGACTGGAGAGTGGGAGG
>JAJDUQ010000228.1 GCA_022826505.1 Gammaproteobacteria bacterium | reverse complement strand
CGCGGCCTATCTGGGACCCGAGATCTTCAGCCGATTCGGAGACGGCGGGCAGGTCGTCAACCATGACTGCTCGGACCGGACCGAGCTGGAGTTTCTGGGGCTCTCACCGGCGGGCCGGTATCCGCTGGAGATGAATCGGCGTTTCGTCTCCGCGGATCTCATGATCTACGTGGGCAATGTCGGTCCCGGCGGCTTCAGGACCTACACGGGCACCGGGGCCGTCATCGGCCTCGCGTCCACGCGCAGCATCGCTTCTCACCACAGCCTCCACGGGATTCCGGGGCCGGGGCTGTCTGCCGGCGAAACGAGCCCCAGGCCCCGCCACAGTGTCAAGGACGACCTCAACACGCAGTTGGAGGCCGCCACCGGCAAGCGGGTGTTCTACGTCAACTCCGTGAGTGGTCTGGAGGGGAATCCGATCGGCGTGTTCGCCGGAAGCTGCCGGGAGGTGCGGACGCCCGCCTGGGAGCTCGCGGAATCGATCTTCCGCCATCGCGTCCCGCAGGCCGACGTGATGGTCGTGGGGCTGCCGGAGCGTCTGGGCACGGACAGCGCCGACAACACGCTCGTCGCCGCCACCGGCGTCATGTCTCCTCCGAGATTCAGTCCCGCTGCGCCGGTGCTGCGCGAGGGCGGCGTGGTCATCGGACTGTCGCCGAGCCGGGGCCATATCGACCCCGAACGCTACCCCGCCTACCAGGAGGTCATCGACCTCTACGGCCGCTACCGCAGCCTCGCCTCCCTGGTGGACCACGAGAAGGAGCTCGACGATCGGCCCGAATACCGCCGCCTGTACACCCATGGCTACGCCTACCCGCCGCTGCACGGACTGTGGCTCCTGTATCAGAGCAGGTACACGCGCGAGCGCGCAGGCGCGGTCATCATGGCGGGAAGCCGCAACCCGGGAGCGTTTCGAGCGCTCGGGATCACGCCGGCGGCAGACTTCGATGAAGCCTGGCGAATCGCGACCCGGATCGCCGGACCCGATCCGGTGACCGTCGTGGCACCGACCTTCTGGAGCCGGAAGGCGCTGAAGTTCGACGTGCGGTGACAGGCGGGGAACCCAGGCCTCGACTCCACTGGCTCGGGAAGGAAATCGCGCCATGAAGCGACCAGGCAGGATACGCCTGGGTGGGCATGGCTCGGTGATTGACAGCCCCGCAAGCTGCATCCATTCTGGATGAGAGTCGTTCACGCCGCCGCCGGAGTACCCGCATGCTGCGGAGTCCGAATTCGCACCGGACCGAATCATGACCGCCGACCGCCCCTTCATCGAACTTCACGAGCTTGTCGCGCCGATCGCCGACGGCTGCTTCCTCGCTATCCCCAAGGACGAGAGCGGAGTCGCGATGGCGGCGACGCGGGCGCTGATTCGGCGCGGCGTGAAGGACCTGCGCCTGCTGTGCGCGCCGGTGTGCGGGCTGCAGGCGGATCTGCTCATCGGTGCCGGCTGCGTCGCGAGCGTGGAGTGCGGCGCAATCACCATCAACGAGACCGGCGTGGGGCCGCGGTTCCGTGCGGCGGTGCAGGCCGGTGCAATCGAAATCCGGGATTCCACCTGTCCCGCCATCCACGCGGGGATTCAGGCGGGCGAGAAGGGCCTGCCGTTCGTCGCCATCCGAGGCATCATCGGGTCCGATCTGCTCGCCCACCGCGACGACTGGAGGGTCGTCGACAACCCGCTGGCGGACGATGAGGACCTCGTCGTGGTGGTGCCCGCGATCAACCCGGAGGTGTGCCTGTTCCACGCCGCCTGGGGCGACAGATACGGCAACGTCTGGATCGGAAACCGCCGCGATCTTGCCCGGACCGCTCACGCCTCGAGTACCACCCTGGTGACGGTGGAGGCGATTCACGACGGCGATCTGCTCGCCGACGAGCGCATGGCGCCGGGCACGCTGTCCGCGACGTACGTCAGCGCCGTCTCCCTGGCCCCCCGGGGCGCCTGGCCGCTGGAGATGACACGCCGCTATCGTGCCGACATGGCGCATCTGCGCGAGTACGCCCGGCTGGCACGCAGCGACGAAGGGTTCGCCCGATACCTGGGCGCCCACGTGCTGGACACCAGCGTCGCCGCATGACGGTCGCCTGCAGCCGCGACGAACTCCTGATTGCCGCCATCGCCCGGTTGCTGGAGGGAGCGGGCAACGTGGCGGTGGGATCGTCGTCTCCGATCCCCGCGGCCGCGGCGTTGCTGGCGCAGGTCACGTCGAAGGGCGCGACCCGGGCCCTCGTCTTCCGCAACAGCATTCAGGACCCGTTTCCGGAAAGCGCCAGCGAGCTGTACGACAGAATCGGTCAGGGCCGCATCGACGTGTTCTTCCTCGGCGGCGGCCAGATCGACGGCGAGGCCAACCTCAACATGGTCGGGGTCGGGGGGTATCCGAGATCCCGGGTGCGTTTTCCGGGCTGTCACGGCACCCCGTTCATCTACATGATGGTGCCGCGGACCATCCTCTTTCGCGAGGAGCACAGTCCCCGGGTGCTGGTGCCGAAGGTGGACTTCATCAGCGCTCCCGGCACCAGTCCCCCCAATATCCACCGCTGCGGGGGACCGACCGATCTCGTCACCGCGATCGCTCATTTCCGATTCGATCCCGCGCGCCGGCGCTTCACTCTGGCGAGCGTCCACCCGGGACACAGTGTCGGCGAGGTGCTCGAACGCACTGGCTTCGAGTTCGAGTGCCCGGACGAGGTGCCGGAGACCCCGGCTCCGAGCGCCGAGCAGCTCGGCCTGATTCGCGGCCGCGTCGCGGCGGAGGTCGCGCAGACCTATCCGGAGTTCGCCGCGGGCAAGCTCGGGTACCGGGCCGCCTGACGATCGGGTGCGGTCAGAGCGCGAGATCCGGCAGCCGGGCGGGATCGAACGCGAGCAGCGCCTCCGGGTTCTCCTGCGCGTCGCGGTTCGTCACCTCGCGACCGTGAATGGCCGCGCGCACCGCGAACTCGGAGACCTTGCCGGTGCTGGTGCGCGGAATATCCCGAACCTGGATGACCCGATCGGGAACGTGGCGGGACGAGGCACCGGTGCGCGAGCCGGAAGGCCAGGTTCGTCGATAAGGCGCCCGCACCGATTCTCAACGAGGTTCTCGCCATGCTGGACGCCTGCCTCTACGGGTCGCCGTAAGGCGAGCTTGTATGCGCCGACAGCAGCTTGGCTCTGCCCGCTGCGCCGCCCGGCTTCGAACGGACGGTTCCGCGGGTATCCTGCCGGATTGCAGTGGTGCCGTATCCCGCATTCACGGTGGGCGCAGAGCAGAGTATCTGCGAGCCTGCTTCCGTTCCGATCCATGAATCTCCGATCCGCCATCCACGAATCCGAACGACATGCCCGTGGTCATTGACCGAGAGACGTTCGTTGGAGACGGCCGGGCGGACGATGTAGCGGCAGAGCTGTTCGAGGGAGCCCCCGTCACGGGCTCGGCAGCATGTGCCGGCATGGAGGGAGAACCCCGAGAGCTGAGCGATGCAGGGGTTGGACGCCGGCGGGTTGGCCGAGACGGTATGCAGGGTCAGGGCCTTGCGCCCGGCGTGGGGACCGATGGCGATGCGGTAGTGGACGGCGGCGCCGAGGAGTTGCTCGAAACTGTCGGCGGGTTCGAAGTCGAGGGAGGGGGTGTCGCCCGTGCGCCGGAAGCAGGGCGTCGTAGGTGCACCGCAGGACGGGTTACTGTGTCATCTGACATCTACACCGACGACGGCTGGTCATCTTCATGCCGAAGGCCGATCTGAAGACCACCATCAATGCCGGCGGAGGCTCGAAGATCGAGTTCAAGCGCGACGGCCTTCGCCCGGAGCAGCTCGCCCGGGAGGTCTGACGAAGGCCATCGGCTGCGAGCGGCTCACCACGGCGGTGCAAGCGACCCTCGACGGTCTGCGCGCGCGAGGCCATCGGCGTTGCAGTTCGCCAATCTTTACCTATTTCCAGAAGGTAAAGACTCGGATATCGTCTTTCCGAATCGGTCACATCGGGAGGGACGGTCCCATGCCGCGGGTAAGCGCGAAAGGTCAGATTACGCTCCCCATCGTTCAATGCAGGGAGGCAGGGATCGGGCCGGGGGACGAGTACCGCAGCTATGTTGCCGACGGCCGTATCACCATCGTGCGGAAGACTGTCGGCGCGGCCAGGGGGTTTCTTGGCCATGTTGCAGGCGATCCCGCCGTCTCGGACGAGGAGTCCCTGGAGGATGCCGTGGACGAGTCGCAGCCTTGATCGCCGCTGACACCAACGTCCTGCTCCGGTATCTGCTACACGACGACGCGGCCCAGGCGGCGCGCGCGGACGCCGTGTTCGACGCCGGCGAGACCGTGCTGATCACGGATGTCGTGCTGGTGGAAACGGTATGGACGCTCTCCGGCCGCAAGTATCGGCTGGCCCGGGCCGAGCTGGTGGCCGTCCTGGAGCGGCTGTTCGGCGAGCCGAACGTCCGTTTCGAGCACGATGACGTCGTCTGGCGTGCCTTGCAGGCATGCAAGAGCGCCGCCGTAGCGGACGACGTCGGGCGGGTGAAGGGAGCTGGTTTCGCCGACGCGCTGATCGTGTTCAAGGCGCGGCAGGTCGCGTCGGACGCCGGCGAGGCCTTGACCGGTGTCTACACGTTCGACGCGGCCATGCAGCAGTTGCCGCACACCACATCGCCCTGACGCCGGTTTCCGTAATGGTGGCGGCCATCCGCCGACGTATCCGGGCCGTCGGGAGCATCGAGTTCGATGTCGCCCCGATGGGTCTCTGTCGCGGATTCGGGCTTCATCGCCAGGATGTGCTCCGCAGGATTGCGTCAGTGTACTCGCGTAGCGCCCGTGCGGATCTCTCCAATGTTCCGAATCCTCGTTCGCTCGCGTAGCTTCCGGTCCGGCGGCGCCGGGCGCCAGGGTGCTGCCGATTTCTCCCGACCGGGCAAACCCCGCCACGCGAGCGGAACCTTCGTCGGCGCGTGCGTCACCCACCGCGGATTCTCTCGTCCAGGTCGCTGTTCCCGCGCTCGGTGCCAGTCTCGTCGGTGCCCGTCCCGCCGTTGCCCGTCCCACCCCGCACCGATTGGAGTCATTTCACGATCGCAGCCGAACCGTCTTCTGCGCCGGCTCCAGTTGGCCTCGCCAGGAGCGGCCATCCGTCGGCGGTTCATTCCGTCTCGCGGCCGAGTCCAACCGTTGAATGTAGAGAATCCCGGGGTGGCACCGGTCACCACACCCGACCGATCGACCGCTACCTCGCATTGACTCCGACGGGAGTCGATGGGCAGGGTCTCGCCGTGCACCTTGTCGGCGCAGCCCGCGTAGAAGTGGAAGAAGTCGGCGATGTACTTCGCCTGCCAGCGCGTCTCCTTGAGCATCTTGCCGGTGTCGACGGTTTCGGCGCGCCCGAGTTGCTCCGAGTGATCGGCCAGCAAATCCGCCAGACGGCGCAGGCTGCGTCCCCGCTCGGTGGGCGTGGTGCGCGACCACGGACCTTCGGTGAACGCGCGGTGCGCGGCCTGCACGGCCCGGTCAACGTCCGCTCTCGCGCGCGGTGCGTGCCGGCGATTGCGTGTTCCTCACAAGGCAGGTGCCGCTGCGTGACGCGGCGCCGATGACCGACGCCACCGTTGAGGAGCGGACCCATGCCGTGCTGCGCGACATCGAGAAGACGCTGGCCGCGCCCGGCTGCGAGCTGGGCGATGTCGTGAAGGCCATGGTGTGGCTCACCGATCGGGCGGACTTCCTGGGCTTCAACGCCGTGTACGGCGAGTACTTTCCGCACGATCCGCCTGCCCGCCCGGCCGTGGTGAACAATCTGCTGGTGGACGTGCGGGTGGAGGTCGAGGTGGTGGCGTACAGGCCGCGGTGAGCGGGCGGACATTGCGATCATCGAGCGAACTCGTCGATTGTCGGTCAATCCCTCACGGCTTGTGCCCTCGCACTCGCGAGGGCCAATTGCCCACGGATTCTTGTCGTGCATTCGCGACAGTCGAGGGCTGTCGTGGGCACGACGGTACCGACTCCAACTCCGTCCTCCCCCGAAAGCGGGAATTCATAGGCGTCAGGATGACCGATGGATGAGTAGCCGGGGGCAATTGTCCGAGATTCGAGAGTCAGTCCAATGTCCTGGCGACTCGAAAACCGATGGAGTTGAACCGGCTTCCGGCCAATCTCTCGCTGCGGGAAGCGGAACGCACCCCCCAGGAGAAAAAAGCCAGGAGCCGCCCCGCGATATCCGATTACGACAATCCCCACCGCTCCCCGCGTTCCACGCACTGCCGTTCGTCGGCGCTCGCTCGTAACTCCCGTGCCAGCAGTCGGCCACCCACTCCCTCACATTTCCGTGAAGATCATGCAACCCGAATGCGTTCGGCGAAAACGAACCCACCGGCGCCGTCTGCGCGCGATCCCAGCGACTCCCGCATCCATCGCAATTCGCTCGATTCCGGCCAATGAAATCACCCCAGAAATAGCGTGTCCTCGTCCCCGCGCGCGCCGCGTACTCCCACTCCGATTCGCTCAACAACCGATACCTCTTCCCCGCCCTTCTCGACAGCCAGCGTACATACTTCTGTGCATCGTCCCAGCTCACGTTGATGACGGGACGACTGCCCCTGCCCCATCCACCGGCATCCGGATGGTGCGAACACCCGCCCCCGCGACGACACGCATCCCACTCCGCGAACGTCACCTCGTAGCGGCCCACCGCAAACGCCTTGCCGATCCTCACCCGATGCACGGGTCTTTCATCATGAAATCGGTCTATCTCACCCGGTGGTGAGCCCATCATGAAGCTTCCCGCCGGCAGCACCACCATCTCCGGACACCCCAAGCAATCCCAAAACGCCGTCCCCTGCGGCTGGCGTCCGCTCCCCGGTCGCTCCGCCTGCGCCTTCTTCCCCACGACGACCAGCGCGTCGGTCTGCGCCCGCGTCAGGTGTCCCGTCACCTCGTACCCCTTCGCCGCCTGCCACCTCCTCAACGCCGTGCGCGTCCTGGGTCCGACGAGTCCATCCGGAGTCCCCGGCGCGAATCCCTGCGAAGCGAGCCCCCGCTGCACCAGTGCATAGGTCGTCCGCGTCAGTCCCAGCGACGTCTCCACCGACTCCGGAGAACCTGACGCCGGCCGCGACACCGAAGACGCCCCCTGACCCGACGCGGCCGCGCTCGCCTGCTCCTGGCGCACCGCCGCCATGGCGCGTTCCAGCTTCCGTACCTTCTCTTCCAGCGCCCGCAGCTTCCTGCCCATCTCCAGGACCTTGCGGTCCGATTCCCGAGACTTGCGCCCCATCTCCTTCAGCGTCCCGTCCATGCGGTCGACCGCCTGCGGAATGCTCTCCGCCGACGCGGGCACCGACCACGAGCCAATGACCACCACCAGCACGATGAGGCCGCACAGCGCCAGCCCGTCCCGCCGTCGCCCGGGTCTCGCCGTTCGGTCCGAACCGTGCGTCATTGCGAGCATCCCGCCGCGATATCGGACCAGTCGAGCCGGGCGCCCGCCCCCCTCGCACCGGCATAGCAACCGCCGGCCACCATCGAGTAGCCCCCGATCTCGCCGGACGGGATCCGGCCGGCGCCGATCACCTGCAGGTGCCGTTGGAGGATCGGCTGGCCGGCCGCTACGTCGGCCGTGAGATAGACGCCCGGGGATTGGGGCACCGGCTCGGAGCGCGGCCGTCGTCCGGTCAGTTGGCGCTCGTGGACGTAGGCCGTTCGCCCGCCCATCGTCTCGATCCGCAGCCACGGCTTGCCCACGATTTCTCCGGTCACCGTGACTTCCTCGCCGGCGTCGAGCGAGCCAATCCGGTCGTGGCCCGTCCCCGGGCCGCTCCTCGCGTTCGAGGGCCCCGTCGCCCACATCACCCGGTCGACCTCCACCACCGCGAATTCCCCCTGCCTCGGGCGCCGGGGCAGGAGAGGGAAGCGGTTCGGCAGCGCCGAGTAGTGGGACCACGGAACCTGCTTCCCCTTCGTTCGTTCCCTCACCGTGTTGGACACTTCGTTGACCAGGTCGAAAATGCTCAGGCCCGGCGTCGCGATGTGCTCCAGGAGCGCGGCGGTGAATGGAGAATGGTCCCCGGCTCCATCGTCCGCCACGGTACCGGGGGATGTCGCATAGGCAATCAGCGTCCCCGTCTGATCCTCCACCCGCGCCAATCCCCGCGTGGATCCCGCGGAGCGGTTCATCCCCATCGATCGTGCCAGGTTCCCGGCCAAGGGGTTGTCACGGCAGGCGTCCAGAAACACGAGATTGGTGAGACTGTTCATCTCGCCCATCACGGTATCGAGATCGATCGCCTGACTCCTGAGATGCAGCTTCTTCGCCAGCCGGGCGTCTACCGGCGCCAGGAAGTTCCTGCCGTCGACCTGCAGTCCGTGGCCGGCGTAGAAGAACAGGGCCACGTCCGCCCCCCGCGCCGCCTCGGTGAATGCGTCCAGCTTGTCGAAGAAGCGGTTCCGATCAAGATCCAGGCCGCGAATCACATTGAAATCGAGCTCCTCGAGCGCTGCCGCAATCGCGTCGGCATCGTTGCGGGGATTGCGCAATACCGGGGCGTGCTCGTAGGCGGCGTTGCCCACCACCAGCGCCACCCTCTGGAGCTCGCCCGCCGCGACCGGTCCGGACGGAAGTTGCCACAGCACCGCGAGCAGCGCCGATGCCGCCAGCGGAACGCCGAATCGAAATGTGCTCATCGCAGCCTCCCTCGTGCCCGAGTTCCCCGCTGACGTCGGCGTCCCCGTGGCGCGCGTCGGCGCGCGGCACGCCACCGGCCGTGGAAATCCTGCGCACCGCAAATCGCCTCGATATTCCCGGTGCGAGCGCGGGACGGCCTGTCGTCGAAGGTGGCGTGCGTGTGTCTCCCGTTGTTACCGCTTCAATCCGGAGATTGCAACACCACCACGCGCTGGGACCCCTTCCAATCCGTGGCGGCCCGCACCGGATGGTCCGACTCGTCAGTGAGGCGCGGCGCCGAGTCGATCGGGAATTCAGTCACGCACTGGGTTGGGTTCCCTGCCTCGCAGGATTCGCACCGCCCGCAGGAACGCAGCAGGAAGACCACGACGCGACTTCCGGTGCCGATGCCGGACGACAGCACGGCGGGGCCGATGTCGGTCACCACGCCCGCGACCTCGTGCCCGAACACCGTCGGGAGCGTTCCGCCCCATCCGCCGTTCATGTAGATGATGTCGGAGTGGCAGATCGAGCTCGCGAGCACCTTCACGCGGACTTCGTTCCCCTGAGGCGGTTCGAGCCGCAATGTCTCGATCGTCAGTGGTTCGCCGAACTCTCGGCATACCGCAGCCTGAACTTCAATTGCGCCCGATGACATTCTCTCGATGTAAGGATAGGCAGGATAACGCGTCGATTGGCATGGTTGCGGGAGTATCGGTCGGGTCGTTGTCGGGTCCGACGTCGGTGCGAGAGCAGACGAATCGCGGTCGAGGTGAGGCGATGTCGAGCCGGCAAATATGGATGCGTGTATCGCCCATTTTCGGTTCGCTCCCGCGCGCCGGCGCTTCACTCTGGCGAGCGTCCACCCGGGGCACAGTGTCGGCGAGGTGCTCGAATGTACCGGCTTCGAGTTCGAGTGCCCGGACGAGGTACCTGAGACCCCGGCTTCGAGCAGCGGGCAGCTCGGCCTGATTCGCGGTCGCGTCGCAGCGGAGGTCGCGCAGACCTATCCGGAGTTTGCCGCAAGCAAGCTCGGATGCCCGGCCGCCTGACAATCGGGTGCGGTCAGAGCGCGAGCTGCGGCAGCCGGGCGGGATCGAACGCGAGCAACGCCTCCGGGTTCTCCAGCGCGTCGCGGTTCGTCACCTCGCGGCCGTGAATGGCCGCACGCACCGCGAACTCGGAGACCTTGCCGGTGCTGGTGCGCGGGATGTCCCTAACCTGAATGATCCGCTCGGGAACGTGACGGGGTGAGGCGCCGGTGCGAAGCCGGGTGCGAATTTTCCGAATCAGGGCGTCGTCGAGGTGGATCGGCTCGCGCAGCAGCACGAACAGCACGATCCGCGTATCGCCCTGCCACTCCTGCTCCACCACCACGCTGTCCGCAATCTCCTCCATGCGCTCGAGCTGCCGGTAGATCTCAGCGGTCCCGATGCGCACCCCTTTCGCCTTGAGCGTCGAGTCGCTGCGGCCGTGGATGAGGATGCCGCCGCGCGGCGTGAACTCGGCCCAGTCTCCCTGGCGCCACACGCCGGGAAAGTGGCTGAAGTAGGCGGCTCGAAACCGCTCGCCACCGGGGTCGTTCCAGAATCCGAGCGGCATCGACGGGAACGGCATGGTCACCACCATCTCTCCCGGGGCGCCCCGCACCGGTTGGCCGGCCGCATCGAACGTCTCGACTCGGATGCCGAGCCCGCGCGCCTGGATCTCGCCCGGCCACACCGGCGCGATCGGGTTGCCGGAGACCAGCGAGGCCATGGGATCGGTGCCGCCGGCGGGCGACGCGAGATGCACGTCGCGCTTGACCTTCTCGTAGAGGTACCGGTAGCCGGCGGTCGAAAACGGGGCGCCGGCCACGGTGATGGTCTTCAGCGCCTTGAGGTCGTGGGTCATCGCGGGCTCGAGGCCGGCGTCGGCCATGATGTCCACGAACCGGGGCGACAGCCGCATGAAGGTAGCGCGTTCCGCCGCCGCGAAGTCCATGAGGGCCGACGGGGACGGGTAGCTCGGCGAGCCGTCGTAGAGCAGAAGCGTCGCCTCGCAGCCGAGCGTGAGCACCAGGAAGTACCACACGACCCAGCCCGAGGTGGTCCACCAGAAAATCCGGTCGCCCGGCTTGACGTCGAAGTTGAGCGCGGTCCCCTTCAGGTTCTCGATAAGGATGCCGCCGGCGCCGTGGAGGATGCACTTCGGCGGACCGGTGGTGCCCGAGGTGTAGAGAATCAGCACCGGATGATTGAAGTCGAACTGCGGGAAGTCGATGTCGCCGGGAGGGAAGGGCCCGAGGAAGTCTTTCCATGCCAAGGCGTTCGGGATTGCGTCCCGGCGCACGTCGGAATCGAGGTTTGGAACCAGCACCACGCGGGCAAGCGACGGCAACCTTTCCGCAATCGCGACGGCCTTGTCGAGGCATTGGTGGGTACGGCCGTTGTACGAATAACCGTCCGCCGCGAACAGAACCGTGGGGTCGACCTGCCCGAATCGATCGACCGTCGCCTCGACGCCGAAGTCCGGCGAGCATGCGCACCAGATCGCGCCGAGGCTGGCGGTGGCGAGCATTGCGACCACCGTCTCCGGCATGTTGGGCAGGTACCCTGCCACTCTGTCGCCGGGGCGGACGCCGGCCGCCGCGAGCGCCTGTCGGGCTCGGGAGACCTCGTCGTGGAGCCGGGCGAAGCTCATGCGGCGTACCCCGCGATCTTCGCGCAGGTACACCAGGGCATCCGACGAGTCGCGCCGGCGGAGCAGGTTCTGGGCAAAATTCAGCCGGGCTCCGGGGAACCATTGCGCGCCGGGCATCCGGTCCATGAACCGCACGACCTCCTCCCCCCGGAGCTCGGCGATCACGCCGCAGAAATCCCACACCGAAGTCCAGAAGCGATCCGGACTGTGGACGGAGAATTCGTGGAGGTCGGGATAGCCTTCGACGGCACGGCCCCAGTCGCGCTCGACGGCGGCCATGAACGCGGTCAGGTTGGCGTTCGCGATGCGCTCGGCGGAAGGCTCCCAAATCGGCTTGTCCATCGGGATGTTCTACCACACCGTTCGCGCCATCCGCGGGCTGGTACGCCGGGATCGTCCTGGCGACACTGCCGGCGGCGCGTCACGGCCCGGAGCGCGGAGCCCCGAAGCGCACCTTCTCGCGTGCGTACCGCTCCACGACGGCGCGGTCGAGTTCGGTGGAAAATCCCGGCTCCAGGACGATCGCTCCGGCTTCGAATCGAAGGGGCTGCGCGAGAAGCTGGGCGCGGTTCTTCAGGAAGCCGTTGTTCTCGCCCGCACAGTCGACGGTGCTGCGGGCCACGCAGGCTTCGACCAGGCAGCCGACGTCCGATGCGGCGCCGTTGCCGACCACGGGGGTGATGCCAAGCTCTCTCAAGCGGTGCAGGCCCCCGGCGAGTCGTCCGGTGCCGGTCAGCTTCGAGATCTTGAGCTTCACGAATCCGCAGCCATCGACCGATGCGGCGCGTTCGATGTCGTCCTCCGCGTAGATCGATTCGTCGAGCATCACCGGAACCCGAGAGACGGCGGCGACCGCGGCGTTGGAGTCCCAGTCTGCCTTGTCGCACGGCTGCTCGAAGAGCTGCAGGTCGTCACCGGGCTCGAGCGCGGCGGCGAAACGTGCCCCTTCGGTGCGCGTGAACCCCTGGTTGGCGTCGACCCGCAGCACCGTGCGCCCGGCATTGAGGTCGCGAATCCGCGAGAGCCGGGCGAGATCGGCGTCGACGTCCCAGCCGACCTTGACCTTCAGGGTCTCGTACCCTTCGCCGACGAGCGTTTCGATTTCGTCGGGGAGCCGGTCCGGGTCCTTGGTGTTGATCGCGCCGAGTATCGGGACTCGCTCGGGTGCCCCCGGCGGCGCCAGCAGCGGGTCTCCCTCCAGCATCTCGAGCGCCACCTGAAGGACGCTGACCGCGTGCGGATCGCTTGCGCGGTGCTCGTCGAGCACTGCCTCCGCCCCATTGGAATCGAGCCCGATCAGTCGCTCCGCGAGCGCCTGGCAGACACGCCATCCGCCGTCGCACGTTTCGTCGGTGTAGCCCTCGATGATGGTGGCATCTCCGATGCCGCGCCGCCCGTCTGCATCGTGAACCTCCCCCACGATGGTCTCGATTGATGCAAACGCTCCGAGCCGTGTGATGTAGGGGGTGTGCAGCGGTATCTCGACCCTGAACAGCTCTACCGATTCGACTCGCATGTTCGCCTCCGTCACCCGATGGGCGGTCGTCTTCGGTGCCAGTCGGTCGCCTGTTGATAGTGGTGAGCCAGCCTCAGCAGGAGCGATTCGGCGAACGGCGGGGCGACGAGCTGGAACCCGACGGGTAGATGGTTTCCGGAAAACCCGCCCGGCAGCACCAGCGCCGGGAGGCCAAGGTAACTGATCGGACGGGTAAAGCGTGGGAACTCGGCCATGGTCCGGGCCGCTCTGGTCGTCGAGTTGGGATCGCAGTCGGCCAGAAGCGGGGCGGGGAACGGCACGGCCGGCAGGAGCAGCGCATCGACATGGTCGAACACCGCACGGTGAAATTCGTCCAGCGCGGGTCCTCGCATGCGCTGCGCATGCAGGTAGTGGGTCGCCGGGATGTACAGGCCGGCCTCGATCGGTGCGCGGATGGCGATCGAATAGTCCTCGGGGCGTTCGCGCAGCCACCGTTCGTGCATCGCCGCGGATTCGCTCTTGACGATGATCTCGCTCAGGTCGAACGCGAGCTTCGGGTCGGGCACGTCCACGCCGCTTGTCCGGCAGCCGAGGCTCTCGAAGCAGCGGCGCACGTCTTCGAGCGTGTCCTGCACTTCCGCGACCGTGTGTTCCATCCAGCCCTGGTTCGGAATTCCTACCCGCAAACCGTCGACACGGTCCTCGATCTCCGCCTCGTAGTCGGGCACCGGCACCTGTCGCGTCGCCGGATCGCGTGGGTCGTGACCGGCGACGACTCCCAGCAGGCGCGCGGCGTCCCGAGCGCTTCTGGCCATCGGTCCGAGCGTGTCCGAGGTCCAGGACCGAGGCATCACGCCGAAGCGCGACACGCGACCGTCGGTCGGTTTGAGGCCGGTCACGCCGCACAACGCGGCCGGCATGCGCACCGAGCCGCCGGTATCGGACCCGAGCGCCCCGAAGACCATGCGCGCCGCCACCGCGCAGCCCGATCCGCTCGACGAACCACCGGTCGAGCGCTCGGTGTCCCACGGGTTTCGGCAATCGCCGTGGTGCTCGTTGTGGCCGGTGCCGCCGGCCGCGAATTCGACCATGTTGAGGGTGCCGAGATCGATCGCGCCGGCGCCGTCCAGGCGCTCCGCCGCGGTCGCGGTGACGCCGGCGGTCCGTTCGCCCAGGATCTTCGATCCGCCGGTGGACACGCGTCCGGCGCGATACAGCAGATCCTTGTGCGCGAGCGGCACCCCGTGCAGAGGTCCGAGCGCATCGCCGCGGGCGACGGCCTCGTCGGCACGGGCCGCGGCGCCAAGCGCCTCGTCGGCGTCGATGCGAATGAAGGCGTTGGTGACCGGCTGCAGGCGCTCGATTCGCTTCAGGCACGCGCGGGTGCACTCGACGCTCGACACTTCGCCGGCACGGATGGAGGCGGCGGTCTCGACCAGCCCGCGGTCGGTGATGTCTTCACTCATCAGCCGTCTCCGGAGGTGTCCGGGAGCCGCGCCGTGATCGCCGCGGCATGGCTCGCGCAACCGTCGTCGAAGTCGAGCGCGGACTCGGCAGCGGCAGCGGCCGTCCCGAGCCGATCCAGCTCGGCCGCGAGTTCCGCCGCGCGGTCCGGCGACACTTCGATTCCGTACAGCCGCCGCGCGAGCGAGGCGACGAGTTCGGGTGACATGCGAGCTCTCCGATAGCCTGTCGACAGCACACTGGATCATAACGCCTGGCCGCGGTGGCCGCCTGTGACGATGCGCGGCCGCACGGGACAATTTTGTTCGGTACGGATGCAGACTGCGGACCTGTCGCTCCCGGGATCGAGGGCGGGACGCCCTCGAACTCAGGGCACGTTCGACGGTGGGACGTCCTCGATCCCAGCGAACCGGAGCGGCCGCATGCTAGCCTTTACCGCTGAGAATCAGCCGCCAAGGGAGCGCGTTCCCCAATGAAGATCACCCTGCTCGGCACCGGTACGCCCACGCCCTCCCTCAAGCGTGCGAGTTCCGGCTACCTCATCGAGATCGGTGACGATCGCATCGTCATGGACCACGGGCCCGGATCCCATCACCGGCTGATCGAGTCGGGCACCCGGGCGGTGGACGTCAGCCACGTCTTCCTGAGCCACCTGCACTACGACCATTGCATGGAGTATCCGCGGCTTGTCCTCCAGCGATGGGACATGGGCGCCGACCTCATCCCGGATCTTCAGGTGTACGGTCCTTCGCCGCTCGCCCGCATGACCGAGCAGCTCTTCTCGGAAGACGGCGTGTGGGGTCCCGACATCCGTGCGCGCATCTCGCACCAGGGCAGCATCGACGTCTTCGAGTTCCGGGGCGGAGTGCCGCCCCGCAAGTGGCCGGCGCCACGGGTGCGCGAGGTGCATGCGGGGGACGTCGTCGAGACCAATCGATGGAAGGTGACGGTGGGTACGGCAACTCACGTGCAGCCCTACCTCGAATGCCTCGCGTTCAGGGTCGAGAGCGAGGAGGGGACGCTCGTCTACTCCGGCGACAGCGGCGGAGTGCCGGACGACATCATCGAGCTCTCACGCGGCTGCGACGTGCTCGTGCACATGTGCCACTACTTTTCCGGCACCGAGCCGACGCCGATCTATCGCGAGGCCTGCGGCAACCATGTCGACTGCGCCCGCATCGCACGCGAGGCCGACGTCGGGACGCTGGTTCTGACCCATGTGCTGGAGCAGATCGATCAGCCCGGCGTGCGCGAACGGATCGTCAAGGAGATCCGCGACATCTACGACGGCAACGTCATCTGGGGCGAGGATCTGATGGAGATCCCCATCGGCGCCCCGCGCATGGCGAAGATGGAGTGAACCCGCGGCCGGCCGTAACCCGGCCGCCGCTCACCCCTCGGTCAGGAAGTCGAGCACGACGCTCGAGTACAGCTCCGGGCGCTCCAGGTGCACGTTGTGCGCGCATCCGGGCACGACGCACAGACGGGCGTTCGGGATCGCCTCCCACAGACGATACGACTGAGCCGGGGTGGTCGATCGGTCGAGGTCGCCGCAGATGACCAGCGTCGGCACCGAGACTTCCCCGAGCCGCTCGCACACATTCCACGCGCCGAGCGCGCGCAGGGCGCGGATGGCGGTTTCGGTGCCGAGCCCGCGGCCCGCTTCCCGGCACATCGCGAAGTACGGCGCCGCCTCGCCGTCGACGAACCAGGTCGGCACGATGAAATCGGCGCACGCGTCGACCCCGAGTCGCTCAAGACGCGCGATCGATGCCTCGAACGGCTCGAAGCGATCCGGCAGATCGCCCGTGCAGGTGGAGCCGTAGAGCACGAGCCGGTCGAGGCGCTCCGGATGATCGAGCGCGATTTGCAGCGCCACCATGCTGCCCATCGAGTGCCCGAGCAGGGAGGTGCGCTCGATGCCGAGCTCGTCGAGGAATCCGAGCAGGGCGTCGGCGAACCCCGTGACGGAGTCCGGTGCCTCGATGTCGCTGCTGCCCGCGAACCCCGGAAAGTCCGGCGCGATGACGTCGAAGTGACGGCCGAAGGTCGCGAACAACGGCAGCCAGTCGCCGGCGCCGCCGAGGAAACCGTGTTGAAGGACGAGTGGCGGGCCGCTGCCGTGGCGCTGGTGGTTGAGCATGGAGCGACTCCTCAGCGCGTCGCCTCGGGCAGCCATAGTGCGAGCTGCGGGAAGGCGAGCATCAGGATGATGAGACCGGCGAGCGCGATGATGAACGGCACGCAGCCGATGATGACGTCGGTGATGGGCACCGGGTTGTCCCGCGGCGCGAGCCCCTGCAGCACGTAGAGATTCAGCCCCACCGGCGGCGTCAGCACCGCGATCTCCATCGTGATGGTGAAGATGATGCCGAACCACACAAGGTCGTAGCCGGCGGCGCTGACGAGCGGGAAGAGCGTGGGCAGGGTGATGAAGATCATCGACGCCGGCTCCAGGAACATGCCGACGACGAGATAGAAGGCGATCACCATCAGCAGCACCAGGTACGGCGACAGCTCCAGCGCGATGAACGCCTCGGTGAACTGCTGCGGCACGCGGTGGTAGTTGAGCACGAATCCCATCAGCAGCGCCGCGGACAGCAGCAGTCCGAGGAACCCCATGGTGCGAAGCGTGGAGCGCAGCGCATCGACGAACCCCCGGAAGGGCAGCTTGCCGACGGTGGCGGCGAGGATGATGGTGACGACCACCGCAACCGCCGCCGCCTCGGTGGGCGTCGCGATGCCGAAATAGATGGACGCGATGATCACGAACGCGATCACCACCACCGGCGCCAGGGCGAGCAGCGTGTCCTTGATGAGCCACGTGCCGCCGCGGTCGGATGCCGGGATGTCGTTCGGGCGAAAGAACCGCCAGCCCAGAATGACGATGACGAAGAATCCGGTCAGGATGAGGCCCGGAATCACCCCTGCGATGAAGAGCTGGCCGATCGAGACCTCGGTCACAATGCCGTAGAAGAGCAGGATGAGGCTCGGCGGGATGAGCACGCTCAGGGTGCCGCCGGCCGCGATCACGCCGGCGGCGATGCGCTTGCCGTAGCCGAGGCGCAGCATCTCCGGCAGCGCGACGCTGCCGATGGTGAGGGCGCCGATCATGCTCGATCCGCAAATCGCTCCGAAACCGGCGCAGGCCCCGACGCTGCCGTAGGCGGCCGAGCCGGTCAGCGGCGCGCCGCGGTGCATCATGTGATAGAGGCGCGGGCCGATGCGTGATCGCCCGACCAGCTCTCCCAGAAACACGAACAGCGGCACCGCGAGCAGGATGTAGTCCACCCACACGCGCCACAGCATCAGCTCCGCGCTGATCAGCGACGTGCTGAAGTCCTGGATGGTCCACAGGAAGGGCAGCGATGCCGCGGCAAGCGCAAACGGAATCGGCAGCCCCACGCCGATGAAAATCACCAGCAGAACGAGAATCCCTCCGCCGACGAATTGCCACTCCATCACTCGGCCCTCCCGTCGGGGTCGCCTGAACTGAGCGCAGTGGCGACCCGGATGGCACCGAGTGCGGTGAATGCGGCGATGAATACGCATACCGGCGCCCAGAACGCGAACTCGGGCCACTCGATGATCGAAGAAACGGCGCCGGTCGTGTAGGTCCGGATGGTGGCCGAGCCGGCGACGACAGTGAAGAACACCCCGATGAGCGTCATCATCACCAGGTTGAAGAATCGGATTCGCCGCGCGATTGCCGCTGGCAGCTTGTCGATCAGCATCGTGACCTTGGGGAACGCGTCTTCCTGGAGCGCGTAGGCGATCCCGACGAATGCGAGAGGGACGAGCAGCAGCGCCGTCGCCTCGGTGACCGTTTCGTCGGGGTCGCGGAGGATGTAGCGGGCGAAGACGCCCCAGGTGATCCAGACCGCCTGCACCAGGATCAGCACGCCCCCACCGAGAATCATGAGGGAGATGAAACGCCTCATCCACAGCTCGAGTCGTTCGAGCATCGGCTTCTCACCTCGCTTTGCAGAAGGGAATCGCGTCGCCACCGGTCCGCCCCTTGCAAGTGGCGGACCGGTGCTCGATTGTCGGAAAACTTCCGGAGAATCAGCCCTCGTACTTCTCGAAGAGGGCTCGGATCTTGCCGGCGAGCTCTTCTCCGCAGGCCTCGTTCCACTTGTCGTCCCAGCCTTCGGCGGCCGACGCGATCAGGCGCATGCGCTCGTCCTTGGCAAGGGCGCGGGCGCTGCCGCCGCCCTTCATGATCGCCTCGCCGACCTTCTCGTTGATCCACTGCTCGTAAGGGGTCTTGATGGCGCGCTGCGCTTCTTCGCCGGCGTCGAGGATCGCCTGCTGATCCTCCGGGCTCAGGGCGTCGAACTTGGCCTTGTTCATCATGTACATGATGTTGCCGTAGAAGAGGTTGGCGTTGATCATGTGCGGCATGACGTCCCAGAGCTTCCACGAGCTGAACGTCGCGACGCCCATGTTGATCGCATCGACCACGCCGCGTTCCGCACCCTGGTAGACCTCGGTCGGCGCGATGAACACGGGCTTCCCGCCCCACTTCTTGATGATGTGGGTCATGACGGGGCCGATGTCGCGCACGAGCTGTCCGTCGAGCTTGTCGAGCTGGGCGTCCGGCGTCTTGAACCACCATTCCTGATCGTAGGAGAAGTTCGACGAGAGCACGTTGATGAGACCCGCGTTCGCGAGCTCGTCGGCCACCAGTGCGGTGTACTCCTGGTCGAGCTCGATGTGCTGCTCCCAGTCGACCGCGACCGGCGTGAAGGTGGTCATGCGGTGGCAGGGGAGCCGCTTCTCGTTGATCACCGGGCTGATGTCGGAGACGCCGCCCAGGACCGAGTCGAATGCCTTGTTGAACGGGTGAAGCGTGCCGGAATCGAAGACCTGAACCTCGACCCGGCCGTTGGTCTTTTCATTGACGAGGTTCGCGAAGTTCTGGAAGCCACCGTAGCGGACGTCGACCTTGTTGACGTAGGTGCCGAGGCGAAGGGTCACGTCTGCCGCCTGCGTCACGGAAATCGCTCCAAGCGCAAGGCACGCCGAGAGGACGCCGGTGACAGTTGCGGACCGATAAATCTGTGGGGTTCTCATCGATGTCTTTCCTCCAAAATAGTGAATGCCGGCCGCAAGGAGCGCATGACCCAATGAGAATTGCGGCGCGGCGGAATCCGTCCGCTCGTGGGAGTCGGACATTTGCATCGTAGCAGTATCCGGTCCCTCGATATCCCTCTTCCGGGCAGCGACGTACACCGGGGCGCCGATTTCTCCCCTCGGCCTGCACCAAATTCCCGGAATGGAGGCCGCGCGGTCCCGTACCGTTCGCGGCTGGCAACGGCATGGCTCGCCGACTATCCTCGCCGCGAACCCGGGGGCGTTGCGACATCCGGCGTCTGTCGTCGCTGCGATGTCTTGCGATGACGGCACCGCGAGCGATTCGGGCTTGACGACGATGGACGGCCTGAACGATCCGCGGTGGTGTACATGGCGGTGTTCGGCCCGGTCGGTGCCGGTGCGCCCACGAATCTCACGGTCCGGCGTCGCCGACCGGACCGATGCGACTGCGCGCAGACATGCGAGGAAGAATCCGTGACCGATGACCCAACCACTCTCACCGCGACCGAGGCTGCGGCCTGCATCGCGAATGGCGACCTGACCTCGGAGGCGCTCGTCGGCGCATGTCTCGCGCGAATCGAAGCGCGCGAGTCCGCGGTGTCGGCCTGGTCCCACGTCGATCCCTGCCTCGCGCTCGAGCAGGCGCGCGCCCGCGACCGAACGCCGCCGACCGGACCGCTGCACGGCGTGCCGATCGGCATCAAGGACATCGTCGACACCTGCGATCAGCCGACGACACACGGCTCGCGCGCCTACGCAGGAGCCATACCGGCGGAGGACGCGGCCTGTGTGGCGGCCTTGCGCGAGGCAGGCGCGGTCATCCTCGGCAAGACCGTGACCACGGAGTTCGCCAACCGCGATCCGGGGCCGACATCCCATCCGCTGAATCGCCTGCATACCCCGGGCGGGTCGTCGAGTGGTTCCGCCGCGGCCGTCGCCGATCGCATGGTGCCGCTGGCGCTGGCGAGCCAGACCGCGGGGTCGACGATTCGCCCTGCCGCCTATTGCGGGATCTACGGACTCAAGCCGACGTTCGGCCTGCTGTCGCTGGCGGGGATGGGGGCGCTTTGCGAGCGATTCGACACGCTCGGACTGTACGGGCGCAGTGTCGCCGATCTCGCGTTGCTGCGCGATGCGTTGCTCGGAGTGGACGCAGCCGGCATACCGCCGCTTGCGGATGGCCCGCCCCGCGTGCGGCTGTGTCGTACACCGCTTTGGGATGAAGCGCAGCCGGAGTCGCAGGCCGCGGTCGAACGTGCGGCGGAGGTGTTCTCGGCGGCAGGCGCCACGGTTGAAGAACTCACGCTGCCGCCGGAGTTCGACTGCCTGCGCGAGAAGATGTGGGAAATCATTCGATTCGAGCTGGCGCGGGCACTGTTGCCGGTGTGGAGGCGAAGCTCGGCGTCCCTGCGATCGACCACCCAGAGCATGTTCAGGGCCGGGCGCGAGATTTCCCTGGCGCAGCACGTCGACAACATCAGGCACGTGGAGGATTGCGGGCGCCTGATGGACGGCGTGCTCGCCGGCGAAGAAATTGTGCTGACACCGAGCGCGGTGGGCGAAGCGCCGGTCGGAGTCGAGAACACCGGGCCGCCGACCTTCAACTTCCTCTGGCACGTGATCGGCATGCCTGCCGTCCAGATCCCGTACGGGCACGGGCCGACCGGTCTGCCCATCGGCGTGCAACTCGTCGCGCACCGGCACGCCGACGATCCGCTCCTTGCCGCCGCTGCGTGGGCGGACGGAGTGCTGGCAAGCTGAAGCGCAGGTTGCGGCGCCCTCGAACGGTTGCCGAATCATGTACACCGCGCAGCGAACGATATCGCGGAAGTTCCGCCGATGTCGCCTGCGGTTTCCCCCCGGGGAAATGATTTCGGGACTGCGCGGTGCGATGACGGTGATGGTGGCTCGCGTTTTCCGACGGCAAGCGGGTTGCGGTCCGGGTCATCGTGAACATCGAGAAACCCATTCCCCGTACGGTGCTCTCGCCACCGGGTAATCCGGTCCATGCTCACCGGACGACTTCCGGTTCGGTCAGCGACAACGAGAACTTGCACGCACTTGGGTTATTCGGATTCGCATGAGTTGCCGCGAATGGTTGGCCCCTTCGATACAATGGCCGCCATGGTTGCGTCCCACCAGCCGATTTCCCGGCAAGCCGCTACCCGATACCAGGAGCGCTGGGCAATCGCCCGCGAGCGGCTCAACGAAGAGCTCCGGGCCACATCGATGGAAACCAAGCTGCGTCAACTGGCCAGCCTGATGCAGTCCGCCCGCGCGATGGGGTGGTCCCGGTCGCTGGACGAGGAGGACGACGCGGTGCGGGCCAGGTGGATGGCGCTCAGAAGGGCTACGCTTGCCAGGCCATAGATCTGCCGGGGGGCGGCACGACCCTCCGGCGCCGCTCGTCCAGGCGCTCGGCGCGGTGTCGGAGTGGCTTGATTCTGCTGCTGCCGCCGGGGTGATCGTCGGTGGCGTCGCCGCCTCGGTTCTGGGGCGGCCGCGACTCACCGAAGACATCGACGTCCTCGTGACTCTCGAACGCCGGGAATGGACCGAATTCCTGACGGCCGGACAGGTTCTCGGGTTCGTCCCACGTATCGACGATGCTCTCGACTTCGCCGAGAAAAGCCGCGTTCTGCTTGTCCTGCACCAGCCAAGCGGAATCCCAATCGATATCGTGTTCGGCGCTCTGCCCTTGGAAGACGAGATCGTCCGTGGGGCCAGGCACGTGGAAGTCGCCGGCGTCCGCTTGCCGCTCCCGGCCCCGGAGTCCATCGTGGTCATGAAGGCGATTGCCCTGCGAGCCCGCGACATTGCCGACATCGAGGGAATTCTGGAGGTTCATGATCAACTCGACCTTGGCTGGATTCGCACTCGGCTGACCGAATTCGATCAGGCGCTTGGCCAGGCGAGTCTGCTTGACGAATTCAACCGCATCCTGGCCCGGACCCGCCCGACGATGGCCTCGGACGATTCGGTCGAATGACGCGAGCCAGAACAAGGCGAAGCTGAACGAACTCCGGGCGCTGCAAGTGATATGTGGTGCGGTCAGGCGATGGTGTTTCGGTGTGCGAACTCGCCGGCGACCGGCGTGGCGAGCTCGTCCTTGACCTCTTCGAGCGACGTGACGTCTGCATATTTCCGATCCATGTCGAAAAGGTTCGCCTTGGGCGGGCCCGTCGCTCGGTCTCCAGAGCATACCCTCGGCACGATCGGGAGGCTGTCACGGCGTTGAGATCGTCGGGTCCATCGACCGCGCGTGCGGTATGCGCAACCGTGAACCTCAGTCACGCGGCATCGGCCGCATGACGTAGCTTCCGGGTGCGTCCTCGATCACGGAAAGTCCACCGGCACCGGGTTCTCTCGCCGGCACTTCGCCGCCCCCCAACGGTTCGAGCCACCGATCCCAGTGCGGCCACCAGGAACCCTCGTGCTCCTGCGCCGCGGCGAGCCATGACTCGGGCGAGGCAGGGGTCTCCGAGCCCGTGCTGTACCCGTACTTCTTCTTCGCCGGTGGATTGATGACCCCCGCGATGTGTCCCGACGCTCCGAGCACGAACTCCACCGGACCGGCGAAGAGCTGCGTGGTCGCGTAGGTCGTCTTCCACGGCGCGATGTGGTCCTCGACCGTCGACAGCACGTAGGAGGGGGTGGTGATGCGAGTGACGTCGATCGCCTCGCCCGCGAGGGTGAGATCCCCTGGCTCGCGCAGCCGGTTCCCGACGTACATGTTGCGCATGAAGAAGGTGTGTACCGCGGCCGGCATGTTGGTCGGGTCGCAGTTCCAGAAGAGGAGGTCGAGCGCGGGCGGCTCCTTTCCGAGCAGGTAGCTGTTCACGTAGAACGACCAGATGAGATCGTTCGCACGCACCGCCCGCCAGGTGTCCGCGACCTGCTGACCGGACAGATAGCCCTGGGCCGAGATGGCGGATTCGAGGGCGGGAAGTCCATCCTCGTCGATGAACACGCCGATCGCGCCCACGTCGGAGAAGTCGACCATCGTCGCGAGATAGGTGGTGCTCGCGAGTCTCGCGTCGCCCCTGGCCCGTAGCCACGCAGAGAGTGCGCTCAGGAGAATTCCGCCGAGGCAGTATCCGACGGCGTTGACCTCCCGCTCGCCGGTGGCGCGTTCGATGGCGTCCAGCGCCGCAAGCGGCCCTTCCAGCATGTAGTCGTCGAAGCCCTTGCCGGCGAACGACGAATCCGGATTTACCCAGGAGATGATGAACACGGTGTGACCCTGACCCACAAGCCACTCGACCATGGAATTTCCGGGACGCAGGTCCATCACGTAGAACTTGTTCATCCACGGCGGGATGAGAAGCAGGGGCCGGCGGCGGACCGTCGGGGTGCCCGGTGCGTACTGGATGAGCTGGATGAGATCGTTCTGGAAGACGACCTTGCCCGGAGTGGTCGCCATGGTCTCGCCTACCGTGAAGGCGTCCGGCGCGCACATTCGCACGTCCAGCCTTCCGGTCTTCATGTCCAGGTCACGCAGAAACTGCCTGACACCGTTGACGGCGCTCACCCCGCCGGACTCGATGGCAGCGCGGGCCGCTTCAGGGTTGGTCGGGAAAAAGTTCGTCGGAGCGAGGGCGTCCGTCACCTGCCGGGTGGCGAATTCCAGCCGGCGCCGACTGGACTCGTCCAGTCCGTCAACCGCCCCCGGCAGTGACGTGCAGGCGCGCACGTTGATGAGATAGGCCTGCTTCAGTACGTCGAACCAGAGGAGACCGTCCCACGCCTGGTCCCGGAAGCGGTGATCGTCTTCGTCGGGACGCGCCACCGTCTGAGCATCCAGGCCGGCCATGCGTGCGGCGCCATACGACCACAGCTTCGTCCACGATTGCGCGAGGTCGAGCCAGGCCGTGGCCAGCGGCGACGGATCGGCTGCGAGTCGGGATGCGAGCCGGCGCACGGCATCTTGCAGGCGAAGGGGGTCGAGCAACGGATCGGCGCCATTGGGACCGATTCCCGGGTCTGGTTGGGAATCGTTCTCGGGGTTGGCGCCATCTTGCGCCCGAGACACCTTTCGACGTTCGATCCGCGAGCGCTCCGCAGGAGTGAAATCCGGATTCATTTGGGGTCCTCGAGTCGACAGAAGGAACCTCGATGTCGATCTCGTCATATTGTGCAGCGCACAATATATTAGTCGCACCTGTCGCTGGCAATGAGGATCATGGACATGGCTCGTATCGGTGGGGCAGCACCCGGGACAAGTCAATTCGACCGTGGGCGGCGGAAATGGATGGCGCCGACGAAGATTTCCGCAGCACCCGTCATCGGTCCCGTGGCGACGATTCCCGGACCTTGACCCTCGACGCGCACCGCTCGTACCTTCGCGCGCCTTGCATCACCAGCCGAGCGATCCGCCGATGCCCCTGTCAGAACCTGTTCCGCGAAGGCACTTCCATACGCGCAATGTCGAGTGCCACGGCTACCTTCGAGACGACGGACTCTGGGACATCGAGGGGCACATGGTCGACACCAAGACCTACTCCATACCCAACCGCCATCGGGGCGAGGTCGCGGTCGGGGAGCCCGTGCACGAGATGTGGCTGCGCCTCACCATCGACGATTCGATGCGCATTCACGCGGTGGAAGCGGTCACCGACTACGGCCCGTTCGGCCTGTGTCCGGCGATCACACACAACTTCAGGCGGCTCGAAGGTCTGACCATCGGTCCCGGATTTCGTCGCGCGGTGCGTGAACGGGTCGGAGGGACGCAGGGATGCACCCATCTCGTCGAGCTCGTCGATTCCATCGCCACCACGGCGTTCCAGACGATGACCGCACTGCGTCATCGCAAGGAACTGCGGCACCGCACGGCCCCCAACCTTGAACGCCCGCGTTTCCTCGGCACCTGTCACGCGCTTGCGAGCGACAGCCCGGCGGTCAAGGAACATTGGCCGGAGTTCTACACCGGCAACGACTGATGCCGGACTCGGCACTGCGGGACGCGGCCGGGACGTTGCACGCGCCCGCGCCCTGCGACGCGCGCATCGTTTCCCTCGTCCCGAGCATCACCGAGCTGCTCTTCGACCTCGGGGTCGGAGATCGCGTGGTCGGACGCACGCCGTTCTGCGTCCATCCCTGCGGGGGTGTCGCAAACGTCCCGCGGGTGGGCGGCACCAAGACCCCGCGACTGGATCGGATCCGGGCGCTCGAGCCGACTCACGTGATCGTGAACGTGGACGAGAATCGCCGGGAGGACGCGGAGGCGCTGGCGGAGTTCGTTCCCAACGTCGTCGTCACCCATCCGCTCGGACCGCGCGACAATCCGGCCCTGTTTCGGCTCATCGGCGGCATCTTCGCGAGCGGCGATGCCACGCGGCGCCTGTGCCGCGCTTTCGAACAGGCAGTCTCGCAATTGGAGCGCGCCGCGCGAGGATTCCCGGAGCGGCGGGTTCTTTATCTGATCTGGCGCGATCCCTGGATGACGGTCTCGCGCGACACCTACGTGTCTCGAACCCTTGCGCTCGTCAACTTCCTGACCACGGGCGACGACCCCGGCCGTCGCTATCCGGAGATCTCGCTTGCCACGGAGATGCTCGACGCCGTGGATCTGGTGCTGCTCTCGAGCGAGCCGTTTCCGTTCAGGGAACGCCACATCGCGGAAATCCACGCCCACGCGGGTGCTCGTTGTCCGTCCATTCGGCTGTTCGACGGCGAGATGGCGTCGTGGTATGGCTCGCGAGCGATTCGAGCCATGGACTATCTGGCCAATTTCGCCCTGGAACCGTGAGGCGCAGGGACGATTTCCAGGCGCCGCCGCGAGACCTCTCGCCATTTCATATGTCGTCAACGTCCACGTGAATGGTAGGCTACGAGCGCACTCCAGAATGCCCGGCCGGCCGACATGGCCCTCCGAGAACGCGAAGAGGGATCCCCGATGACGAACGACGTGAACGCAGCGCTCATCGAGCGCGACCGGAGCCACCTGATTCATCCGCTGCACAGCGCTCCCCTGCATTCGAACGGACGGGTCTGGACCCGCGGCGAGGGCGCGTATCTCTACGACGCCAACGGCGACGCGTTCATCGACGGGCTCGCCGGGCTGTGGAACAACACCTGCGGAAACGGTCGCAAGGAGCTCGCGGATGCGGCGGCCGGGCAGATGATGGAGCTTGGCTACGCCTCGGGGTACGCCGGCAGCTCGAACCCCCAGGCCATCGAGCTCGCGGAGCGCCTCGCGCGGCTCGCCTACCCGAACATCAACCACTTCTACTTCACCTCCGGCGGCGGGGAGTCCACGGACTCGAACATCAAGATGGCCCGCTACTACTGGAAGCTCAAGGGCAAACCCGGGAAGTACAAGGTCATCTCGCGCGAACTCGGCTACCACGGCGTCACCCTGGCCGCGATGTGCGCGACCGGCATCTCCAGCTACTGGCCGATGTTCGAGCCGCGCGTGCCGGGGTTCTCCCACATTCCGTCGCCCTATCCCTACCGGTACGAGGCGCCGGAGGGCGTGAGCCAGGGAATCGCGGCCGCGAACGAGCTGGAGAAGAAGATTCTCGAAGAGGGACCGGACACCGTCGCCATGTTCATCGCCGAACCGGTGCACGGCGCGGGGGGCGTCATACCTCCTCAGGACGACTACTTCCCCCGCATCCGGGAGATCTGCGACCAGTACGACGTGCTGCTCTGCTCCGACGAGGTCATCACCGGCTTCGGGCGCACCGGGCGCATGTTCGGGCTGGAGCACTGGGGCGTCGAGCCGGACCTCATGCAGTACGCGAAGGCGATCACCTCCGGCTACTTCCCGCTCGGCGGCATCGGGGTGAGCGACGCGATTGCGGACACCATGGACAGCAGCGGAAAGCCGTGGATGCACGCATACACCTACAGCGCTCACCCCGTCGGGTGCGCGGTCGCCCATGCGGCTCTCGACATCATCGAGGGCGAGGACTTCCCCGCGCAGGCGACAGAGAAGGGCAAGCGGCTGCTCGTCGGGCTGAAGGATGCGCTCGCGAATCACTCGAATGTGGGCGACATCCGGGGTCTCGGTCTCATGTGCGCCGTCGAGGTGGTGAAGGACCGCGCGACCAAGGCGCAGTTCACCCCGGAGGACGGTGTCGGCCCGAAACTCATGAAGGCGATGGTGTCCCGCAAGCTCTTCACGCGCCTCAAGGGCGAAGACGTCATCTGTCTCGCGCCTCCAATCATGGCGTCCAACGAAGTTCTCGACGACATCGTCGCCATCGTGCGCGACTCGGTGCACGAGGTATTCGGCGAAGGGTGAGGCGCGGGTTCCGGCGGGCTCGGGCGGCGCCTTCGGGTTCAGGCCTTCGAGCGGCCTCGCCGCCACCGGGCCCGAGTGATGCAGCTCGCCGGAACCGACCTGCGCATCCTGATTGTGTGCGGTATTCGGTACCGTCGCGCGGTTCGGTGACCTCGCGGGACTGCTGGGCGCCCGTCGAAGCGAAGAGCAATGAGGGACGCGTCCCTGTTCAGGATCGTCCTTGGGTGAACGGGGACAGCCTGCGCGGCCGTCGCGCCGTCGATCTCGTCATGCGGCTGCTTCCTTCGTACTCAAGTCGAGCTTTCTCGATTGGACGCGGTTCGGAGGTCATGGCGAACGTCACCCTCGCCTTGCGGACTTCCCGTGCTGCCGGGAGAAGTCCATCAGGGCGCTCAGCGGGCGGGCGCGCAGGTTGAGGGGGCCCGGGGTGGCTTCCCAGCGGTACACGGTCACCGCCGATACGCCGAGCTGTGCGGCGAATCGGGCGGCGGAGAGACCGCTCCGCCGACGCAGCCGGGCCACCCATTTGCCGGTGGGTCGGATGTCTCGGGGTGAGGGGACGGCCCTGTTGGCGGGGGCAGCCCGACCCTTCGCGGCGACGCGTTGCCGGGGCTTGGGAGCCGGAGAAGGTGTCTTGCCGCGAGCGGCGCCCGAGGCTGTCTTCTTGCGGGTGCGTCCCGTGCACGCCTCGAGGGCGGAGGCATCCCCGGCCTTGACGCCGGTCTGTTTTCGGGACGCGGCGTCGGGAGACAATTTCTTGCCGCGGGCGGCGCCTCGGGCTGTCTTGCGGGGACGCCCCGCGGACACCGTGGAGACAGGGAACTCACGGGCCCTGGCGGCGGGCGGCGCCTGCCGTTCGGGGGCAGGGGCGGCGCGCCGGCGTGTCTGCTTCCGGCGCTTTGCCGGCGCTGTCGGGGCGGGCAGCGCGGCATCCCCGGCGTCGCCGTCGGTATCGCTGCCGGTGTCGATGTCGATGCCGAAGATGCCCGCGAGCGCGTCATCGGCCAGGGCGTCGTCCGTGCCTGCCTCGCCGGGCAACGTCATCTCGGTCGCAATCAGCTCCGCTGTATCGACGCCGCGCAGCACGAACAACGATTCCGGGTGACCGTCGAGCCGGCTGCCCACGCCGTAGAGCACCGACGCGACGTGCTTGCACATCGACGCCCAGTCGGGGCAACTGCAATCGAATCGGATCTCGCCCGGCTTCGGGAACAGACCGCGTTCGCGGTCGGTCACCACGCTCATCACCTCTCGGGACAGCTTGCCCTGGAGCAGCTCCAGCATCGAACCGATCTGCCCGGAGCACCTGCTCTTGACGGACTTCCAGACCGCGGCCTTCAGCTTGTCGATCCGGATGGTGACCTCGTAGAGCTCCGATCCGCTGACGATGGCGTCGATGCGGCCGGTCCGAATCGCGAGGTGGCAGACGGAGCCGTTGCGCACGTAGGTCCGCCCGCGCGGCAGGCGGTTGGCGTAGTCGGAGAACGATTCCAGGTGCTCGCACCAGCGCTTGCCCCAGAAGCTGCGGGCGATGGCGCGCCCCTCGATCTCGATGGGCTGGATGTCCTTGCCCTTCTTGCGGAGCTTGTTCATCTCCCGGTGAGCCTTCGCGCGGCGCTCGGCGACCGGGACATACCTCCTCCATTCCATCGTGCTCAGGCCCCGGTTACCCGGATCTCATCTGGAGCTTCCGCCCGGCTCGGGGAGGCTGAGCTCCGCCTCGACTGCGCGAGCCCCGATCACGGAGTTGCCCCACCATGCCGTTCCGTGGCCTCAATGTAGCTCATCAGGCTGGGGATGCCGGGCTCCCAGAGGTTGCCGGCTCCCGGTGAGCGCCAGACATAGCCGACGCTGGCCAGCTTCTCCTGAAATTGCAGAGTGTCGGCGTTCGATCCGCCGGGCAGCGCTGCTGCGATGGCGGACTTCAGCGCTCGACCAGTCAGTGTCGCGCTTTCGCGGAAAGCGGCCGCGACACTGACCGAAACGCCTGCCAGTCCTCGTTGATCCAACTCGTAGCGCCGGTCTTCGTAGTAATCCGTTCTTTCGCGATCGAACGAACGCCTCGCGGCCGTGACCAGTGCGTCGCCGACACGGGTCTCTGCGCTGTCGTTGGCGGCCTGCCACAAGGCATCGCCCCACAATTGCACGAAGTAGGGATAGCCCTGGCTCTCGGCGACGACCTCGGCCAGCGCGGCATCCTCGAAGGCGATCGCGGGGCTCTGAGCCGCCAGCGGACGTATCAGGGCAGCCGACGTGGCCTCCGCATCGAGGCGGCCGACGCCGATCTGTCTGGCACGGTTCCAGAACGTAGCGGAGATGGTGTTCAGATGGGCCTGGAGTCCGGGCGTACCGGCCAACACCAGGAGGATCGGAGCGTCGGCGGCCACGGACTGGCTTGCATTCAGCAGGACGTTGGCAACGTCCTTGTCCAGATCATGGGCTTCGTCGAGCAGCACGACGAGCGCCCGTTGTCTGCAACGCGCCGCCAGCAACCTCGTCAACGACGCCGGACGGTCGCCCAGCTCCCAACCCAACCGGCCGATGCCTACCGAAAACGAGAGCGATTCCGGGCGCAAGGAGGCGTAACGGCGAGGCGGCACCAGCTCGGTGGCCAGACCATCCAGGCTGCGAATGTCGCTCGGCGTCAGCCAGACCGTGTCGATCTTCGTCTCGTCCGCCTCGATCTCGCGCTGGAACCAGCGCAACAGGACCGTTTTTCCGTTACCCCGAGGGCCGACGACGATGACGTCTCGCGGAGCGCCTTTGCCGTGTTCGAGGTAGGCCAGCAACCTCTTCAGCGCGTGCTGCTCGTTGTCCCGGCCGGCGAGATACGGCGGCAGGCCGCCTCGGCCGGGGACGAAGGGGCTGACTGCCGGCAGCATGCTCATGCGTCGAGAGTAGCAGATTGGACACCGGGGGCTTTGGGGACATCCAGGTGCGTTCGAGCGCGTCGGAACGACGCCTGTGCCGACGGTCGCGGGCTCCCGGCTCCGGTCACGCCGGCTCTGCGGCGCCTTCCCCAATACCGGCTGCATGCCCTCAAGGGCAAACTCAAGGGCTACTGGTCGGTTACCGTGAGGGCCAACTGGCGCATCATCTTCCGCTTCGAGGACGGAGACGTCCACGATGTTGAACTGATCGACTACCACTGATGCAGGGAGAACCACGATGCCGATGAAGAATCCTCCGCACCCTGGCAAGGTGGTGCGAGTGTCCTGTCTGGAGCCGCTCGGTCTCACCGTCACCGAAGGCGCGAGGGTGCTCGGCGTCAGCCGTCAGGCGCTATCGAACCTGGTGAATTGCCGTGCACGGATCTCCGGTGACATGGCGGTCCGGCTGGCCAAGGCCTTCGGCTCGACGACGGAAACCTGGATACGACTGCAGGCGGCCTACGATGTCGCCCAGGCGCGGGCGAGAGAGGATCAGATCGAGGTCGAGCGTTACGAACCGCAACCAGTCTGACTCACCTGCGCGGGATCATTTCATGCTGACCGGACAGTAGACCGCAGGTCGAATTGGAGATGGGCGACGAGCGCATCTATCTCATGTCCATGTTCCCGTGCAATGCGTTCCTTGGATTGCCAGAGTTCCTGCATGATTTCATCAGGCATCATCGAATGCTCCCATCAGTCAAGCGCCGCCCGCGTCACGTCGAGACGGACCAGATCCATCAGCGCCTCGTCGGACAGCTCCGTGAGATTGACCTCGGCGTCGCCGGCCAGGATGTCGTCGGCGAGCTTCCGCTTCTCCGCGATCATCTCGTCGATGCGCTCTTCGACCGTGCCGGTGGTCATGAACTTGTGCACCAGCACGTTGCGGCGCTGGCCGATGCGAAAGGCGCGGTCGGTGGCCTGATTCTCGACCGCGGGGTTCCACCAGCGGTCGAAGTGCACGACGTGCGACGCGGCGGTCAGATTCAGGCCGGTGCCGCCTGCCTTGAGCGACAGGATGAAGAACGGCGGCCCGTCGTCGCTCTGGAACCGGGCCACGAGATCCCGGCGCTCCCTGACCCCGATCGCGCCGTGCAGCACGAGCCCGGGCCGCCCGAAAATCGCGGTCAGGTGCTCGGCCAGCGGATCGATGATCTCGCGGAACTGGGTAAACACCAGCACCTTCTCCTGGCGTTCGGCCAGCTCTTCGCAGATCTCCGTCAGGCGAAGGAATTTGCCGCTGTCGGCGGGCCGATACTCTCCGTCGCCGAGAAGCTGGCTGGGGTGGTTGCAGACCTGCTTCAGGCGCAGGAGCGAGCGCAGCACCACGCCGCGCCGGGCGATGTCGACGGCGGACTCCATCTCCCGCTGCATGGTCCGCACCACCTGCCCGTAGAGCTTGACCTGGGCTCGGGTCAGGTGGCAGTAGCGGGCCGTCTCCGTCTTCTCCGGCAGATCGTCGATGATTGCGCGGTCGGTCTTGAGGCGGCGCAGGATGTACGGGCCGACCAACTGCCGCAGGGGCGCGAAGGGGTTCTCCTCGCGCGCCTGCAGGCTCTTGACAAAGGACTGGAACACCGTGCGCGATCCGAGCAGTCCGGGATTGAGGAAATCGAACAGCGCCCACAAATCGCCCAGGCGGTTCTCCACCGGCGTGCCGGTCAGAGCGATGCGGGCGTGGGCCGAGAGCTTCCTGACCGCCCGGCTCTGCCGCGTCCCCGGATTCCTGATGGTCTGCGCCTCATCCAGGATGACGAGCCGCCAGGACACCTCCGCCAGCCAGGGTTGCCGCACCAGCATGGCGTACGTGGTGACGACCAGATCGGTCTCGGCCAGATGCGCCTCGGGCGCGGCCGCGATGTCGGCGAGGCTCTGCCGATCCGTCTCGGCCGGGTGCAGGAAGCGCAGCTTCAGCGACGGCGCAAAGCGTGCCGCCTCGTCACGCCAGTTCCCGAGCAGCGACGCCGGAATCACGAGAAGGGAGGGTGCTCCCGGCCGTCCGGCGCCGTCGCGACCCTCGCCCGGAGGCGGTGCTCCCGGAAGTCGCGGCCCGTCGCGACCATGGCCCGACAACGATGCTTCCGTACGGTGCGGCCCGTCGCGACCCTCGCTTGGCAGTGGTGCTCCTGGCCGTTGCGCGCGGTCGCGACTCTCGCCGAGCATCAGCGCCAGCACCTGGATGGTCTTGCCGAGACCCATGTCGTCGGCAAGGCAGGCGCCGAGGCCCAGCTTCGTCAGAAACCGCAGCCAGCTCAGCCCCTCGTGCTGATATGGCCGAAGCCGGCCCTGCAGGCTATCGGCGACCTCCGCCGCGTCCAGGGCCCCCGGCCGGCGCAGGCCGGTGAGGATCTCGCGCATCGCATCACCGGGCTCGACGTGCACCCAGTGGCGTTCATCGTCCGTGCGCTCCTCGTGCCGCAGATCCGCCGACGCGCCGGCGAGCAGGCGCATCCCCTCGATGAAGGAGATCTCGCCGCCTTCGGCCTGGCGCTGCAGCGTATTCCAGTGCTCGACGGCCTGGCGCAGCCGGTCGCGGTCCACCTCCACCCACTGGCCCTTGAGCAGCACCAGGCCGTCGTCGCCGTCGAGCAGGGCGTCCAGCTCTTCGCGCGACAGGGTGGCGTCGCCGAGCGCGACCTTCACGTCGAAGTCCAGCATCGCGCCGACGTCGAGCCTCGACGGCGCCCCGGCACCGATCGTCACCGACACCTGGGGTCGGGGCCGCCGCCGCCACCAGTTCGGCAGACTCACCGACAGCCCGCTCTCCTCCAGATCCTCCGCACTGCGCAGCAGCCGCCAGGCCTGCCCCGCCGTCCAGGCCATGGGCCGATAGACGTCGCCGGAATCCACCAGCTCCTTCACCCAGGCGCAGGACTCGGCCGCCTGCTGCACCGGCGAGAGCAGCTTGACGAGCGCGGCGCGGTTCTCGCCCCGGCATACTGCTCCAGCGCCTTGCGCAGCGGCAGGTGCCTCACCCGCCCCGCCGCCCCGAAGCCGGACGCATAGGTCGCCATGAAGGCGAACGGACGCGTCTCGTCGTTGCGGTTCTCGGCCAGATGGAAGCAGACCCGCCCCACCTGGTGCCATTTCGGCGCCCGCTCCCGCAGAAAGGCGGCCAGCCCGCCGGTGTGCGCGGCCGCCTCCCGCACCCAGCCGTCCAGGCCCTCCCAGATGCGTTGCAGTGTCTCTTCGCTGAGATACTCGCCACCGGGCATGGGCGGGGCGGTCAGAATCCAGCGCGCGCAGTCGGCGGAGGACGGGGGTTCGACCTCGAAGCTCTCGGCATCCTCGGGAACGTGGCACAAGCCGGTGAGATGGTGCTCCGCGAGCTGCTGCCAGTAGCGCACGCTCGGCATGTCGCGGGTCGGGGTCTTCTCCGCCGCGAGGGTGAAGAGGGCTTCGCGCCAATCGCTCTCGAAGGCGCCTTGCAGGGAGGGCGATCCGGCCGGCGCGCCCTCGTCCCCGGAGGATTCCCAGCGCAGACGTCCCGCCGGCGTCAGTCGTAGGCCCATGCGCCTGTCCCTGGCAGAGTGCCGGATACATCGAGACTGCCCGGCGCGGCTGCGGCATCGACGCCATCCCGCCCTCGGTCTCGTCACGGACCTGCCTGTTTCCGGACCGATATCCCGCCGCTTCAGTTCGCTGAGCACCTGAACCCGAAGTTCACCGATTCCAAGTGTTAGGCTAACGAGGCTGCGCCTTAGACCGACAAGGCATGCGCGGCGCGCCCTCTCGACGCGAACCTCCCGGGCGCCTCGTACCCGTCGCAGCCTCGTACCTCCACGCAGGAAACCACGTTCGAAAACTTGGCTCAACTGTGAAGATCGACACGGCTCAAGGTGTCTAGGGCTTGCGAGCGATCGCCTCGCCGTAGGCGATGGCGGCGAACGCTCCCGGAGTATCCCTCCATTCGGCGAGCATGCGGCGCCAGTCATCGACCTGTTCCCGACTGGCCAGTCCGTGCCTGGTGATCACTTCCACTATCGTGGGGGAGAAGAACCAGCCGCTCGCAAAGTCATGATAGAAGTAGACATCTTCGGTCGTGCCGAAGGATTCGAACGATGCGCCGGCCTGGATGCCCGAGAACCCGGCCTCGAGAAATACGCGTTTGAGCTCCGTCCCCATCTGGGGATGGCCTCCGTTGGCCGCGAGAAGCTTCAGGAACGTCGCCACCGCCCCGGCGAGGTCGCCGACTTCAGGCGCGAAGATCAGTGCGTCGCCAATCAACTCCCGGGCGCAGATGATGCCTCCTGGCTTCAGGACCCGCTTCACCTCGGCCAGGACGGCCTGCGTATCGGGAACGTGCATCAGCACGGCGTGGCAGTGGGCGACGTCGAACGAGTCGTCGTCGAAGGGAAGAGCGGTCACGTCACCGGTCTGAAAGATCGCGTTGTCGTGTCCACCGGCCGCGGCCGCGGCCCGGGCCATCTCGACCTGCGACTCCTCCATGTCGATGCCCTGCAACTCTCCTCCGGGCTCCACCGCTCTTGCGAGCCCCATCGAAATCGTTCCGGGACCGCAGCCGAAGTCGAGCACGCGAAGACCAGGCCCGAGGTGCGGGAGCAGATGTGCAGCGTGGGTCTCCGCGCTCCGGCGGCCGAGCAGTTTCTGGAACTCGTCGCTGTATCCCATGGTGTAGGCAGGCGTCGAAGATTCCGAGTTCTCCTGGGTGTTCATCTGATCACTCCCTGCGGGCGGGTGCGTGGTGTCGTTGTCTCGGGTCCGATCGGCATGCTCCTGCACCGATGCCTCCCATGGCAAGCTTCCCGGGCGGCAAGTTGGGCGATTGGACTTCTTCCGATCGGGCCATTCTTGGGCGATTGCTCAACTCCGGACGTTGCTCGTCTCCTGCTCTCTTCCAGGATCTCTCTCCCGTTCAGATGGCGGGCAATGGTCTCAGGAGGCATTTTCGGTGACATTCAGCGGTGAAGTTGCGAAATATCATGACAATCAGCGATATCGTCGTCAGTTGTCATACGGGAAGGACCCGGAAAGATGTACCGCACTAGCCGCCTTCATGATCCGCGGGCTCGTCCTTCTCTTCGTCGGAGCGATGCCGGTGACCGAGGCGTGTCCGAGTCCCGGTGCCGAGCGTGAACCACATCGGCGACGGGTTGCGCGACGCGCTGGTTCTGCGTATGCGGGCACGTAGTCCAGCTTGGTGTCAGTGGGCAATTGACCCGGCCCAGGCTCGACAACTGAAAGCGGAAGCCTGCGACGGGAAGTCGCAAGACGTGCGCTCCGTCGGTCGGTGGCGCGGGGTTCGTCCTGCCGCCGCGCGGACGAGATTGGTCGCGAACGCTTCGAGGCTCCATAATCATTTCGATGGACCCGGTACGCAACCCCTACAGCCCCGGTGCCGGAGCACCGCCGCCGACGTTGGTCGGTCGCGACGCCGAGCTTCGGGCTTTCGACATCGCCATTCAACGACTCGGCGCGGGCCGGTCGGATCAGCCAGGAGCAGCTCCCGGTTCTGGTGGCCGGTGCCGGTCTTCCCTCCCTGCCTGGCTTGGCCGGCGACGCGAAGACCTACGCCGAGCGTCTGTTCGCATTCCGGGGGATCAACAGCCTCGACGATGCCGAGGCTCGAGCCGCGCTGGCCGATCCGGCGCAGGACGGGAACGTCCATTGGCAACCTGATGCCCTTGACCGGGTCGTGGACCGGGCCCGGGGCTACCCGTACTTCCTCCAGGAGTTCGGGAAGCATGCCTGGGACGTTGCCGGCGGACCCGACGAGATCACCGCCGCTGATGTCGAGACGGCCACTCCGTTTGCCCTCGCAGAGCTTGACACCGGCTTCTTCAGGGTGCGGATCGACCGAGCCAACGGCGAGGAGCGAACCTACCTCGCCGCCATGGCCTCCCTGGGCACCGGGCCGTACGCAACCGGCGATGTCGCGGCGGTCCTGAGCCGCACCGCAACCGCGGTCGGTCCCCATCATGACGCCCTGATCAGGCGAGGTCTCTGCTACTCCCCACGTCACGGCGTCATCGACTTCTCGGTGCCCATGTTCGACGAGTTCGTCCGCCGAGCGATGACGTGACCTCAGCCGGAATCGACGTTTCAGAAGTCGAGCTGCCCGGAGAAGTCGATGGCTTCCGCGTGCACGGCGTCGCCTTCGATGCAGAGTGCGGTCCGGCATCTCGGGTCGAGCCGCGTCATGACCTCCGGGCTGTTCTCCGGACCGGCACGATTCGCGCCGCCCTTGCATCGCGTGACTGGCCGTCCCGAGGATGGTGCGGCGCGGCAGCGATCACTTGCGCATCACCGGGTCCAGCGCGTCCTTCAGCCCGTCGCCGAGGGCGTTCAGCGCCAGCACGATCGCGATGACGCACAGGATCGGCAGGATCATCAGCCAGGGCGCCTGGTTCACGTAGGTCCGGCCGTCGGCGATCATGCTGCCCCAGGTCGGGAAATCGGACGCCAGCGAGAGGTTCACGTAGCTCAGGATGGCCTCGACGATCACCGCGATGCCCATCTCCAGGGTGAACAGGACGACCAGCAGCGGCAGGACGTTCGGCAGGATCTCCCACCGCAGGATGCGCAGGCGGCCAAGCCCGATGGTCACCGCGGAGGCGACGTAGTCCTGCTGCTTCTGCATCATCGTCTCGGCCCGCACCACCCGGCAGAAGCGCGTCCAGTCGATCACCGCGATGGCGATGATGACGGAGTGCAGGCCCGTCCCCATCACCGCGACCAGAACGATCGAGAGGAGGACGGCCGGAAACGCCATCCAGATGTCGACCAGCCGGGAGATGACGGTATCCAGCCAGCCGCCGACATACCCGGCGAGCAGGCCGAGGACGGTGCCGAGCAGGCCGGCCGCCGCGGCGGCGGCGACGGCGACGAACAGGGCGACCTGCGCGCCGTAGATCAGCCGGGACAGAATGTCCCGGCCCAGATTGTCGGTGCCGAACAGGTAGCCGGGCTCCGCCTTCTCGTCCCAGAACGGCGGGACGTATTGCAGCATGAGGTCCTGCTCGACCGGATCGTGCGGCGCGAAGAAGGGCGCGGAGACCGCGGCGAACGCGAACAGCGCCAGCACGCCGCCGCCCAGGACGACCCGCCGGCTCGCCAGCAGGCGGCCGATCAGGTCGCTGCGCGGACCGGGGGAGGGCGTGCCGGGGAGCGCGGTCGCTTCAGCCATGGCGCATCCGGGGCTCGAGCAGCGCGTAGCTCATGTCGACCAGCAGGTTGACGGCGATGAACAGCACCGCGAAGGTCAGGATCAGGCCCGGGA
>JAJDUQ010000344.1 GCA_022826505.1 Gammaproteobacteria bacterium | reverse complement strand
TTGGCCATGACACCTCACCCATCGCTGGAGAGAACATGGCCATTATGCTGAATCCTCCCACGAAAGTTTACGAGAACATTTTTTTCTCAGCCTCCCAACCCCCTGATTCCTCTACTATCCTCCAGCCAGCGGGAATTGCTGCTGCGTGCGAAGGTACTTCAACCTGCCGGAGCCCTCCTTCCAGTTCGTCCGTCTGGAGCCGTACTCCGTCAATCGCACCAGGCGACTGATCAAGAGCCCGAGGCTGTATTGGAGCGATCCGGGACTCGCCCTTCCGACACAAGGAGCTTGCGCGCCTTCCGGGAGGAGTATCCTGATCGGTTCATCGGTGGGCTGCTGCTCCACGGTGATGCGGAGACGCAGTGGCTGGCGGACCGAATCCTTGCCGTTCCCCGGTGGCGGGTGCTGTAGAGCCCGCTGCGACCGGACTCCCGCACCTCATCGGCGGTGTCCACAAACAGGACATTTCGTACTCGCGCCCGGGCGGAGATCGGACTGCTGCATCCGCCGAATCGAATGATCGCACTGCCTCGGCCCGCACGAGCCGCACGCTCCACGACTCCGGAGACGACGACATGAAGCTGCAGGACATCACAACCTGGGTGACCGTCCCGCCGACCGGAATCGGCGGCTCGTTCTGGGTCATCGTGAAGGTGACGACTGACGACGGTATCGAAGGGATAGGCGAGTGCTACGGCATTCCCTTCTCCGGCGACGTCGCGTGCCGGATGGTGGAGGACACCTTCGAGCGCTACATTGCGGGACAAGACCCGCACGATGTCGAGACCCTGTTCCGGCGGGTGTACTCCGCGGGTTTCACCCAGCGGCCCGATGTGTCGATGATGGGCGTGTTCAGCGGCATCGAAATCGCGATCTGGGACATCCTCGGCAAGGCGTCGGGTCAGCCGGTGTACAGGCTCATTGGCGGGAGGTTCCACGAGCGCATCCGCACCTACACCTACATCTATCCCAGAGCCGTGGCTCCCGACGGCCGTCCCGGCGAAGACTCGGGCGATGTCTACCACGACGGTGACGCGGCGGCCGAACGCGCCCTGGAATACGTCGAGATGGGTTTCACCGCGCTCAAGCAGGACCCTGCCGGTCCCTACAGCTTCCAGGGCGGACGCGAGCTTTCGCTGCACGAACTCGCGCGCAGCGAGTACTCCGTCCGGCGCATTCGCGAAGCGGTGGGGAACAGGGCCGACATCCTGTTCGGCACCCACGGGCAGATGACCACCTCGTCCGCCATCCGCCTCGCCCGGCGCCTCGAGCCCTTCGATCCACTGTGGTTCGAGGAGCCGTGTCCGCCGGACCAGATGGATGCGATCGGCAAGGTGGCGCGGGCCACCTCGATTCCGGTGGCGACCGGCGAGCGCCTGACGACGAAGGTGGAGTTTCATGAGGCGTTGAAGGCCGGAGTGTCGATCCTGCAACCGGACGTCGGACGGAGCGGCGGCATCTGGGAGACCCGGAAGATCGCCGTCGTCGCCGAGCTCTACAACGCGCAGGTGGCGCCCCACATCTACTGCGGGCCGATTGCCCACGCGGCGGCGGCCCAGGTCTCGTTCGCCAGCCCCAACTTCCTGATCCTGGAAACCATCCGGTCCGACTTTCACGACGCAATTCTGAAGAGGCCGCTGCGATGGGAGCAGGGCTACATCGTTGCCCCCGAAGAGCCCGGTCTCGGCATCGAACTCGACGAGGAGGTCGTGCGCGCGTACCCCTACACGGCGGGAGGGCGCCTGCACCTTGAGATGTGTCAGACGCCGCTCGGCTCGAACAACACGAAGATCATCACCGAGCTCGACGGCTGAGCCCGCTTCCCTCCGAACACGGGCTGTATGGCGGCGAGGAGCATGCGATACACTGCCGGACGAGTGGCGTGAGAGGACGAACAAGATGACCGAGACCGCCGCGCCAGTGGCTCCCGACACGACTTCTCCTGCGACGAGTGTGACCGCGGCTACCTCGCAGGCGGCGCTCGACGCCCTGCTGTGCGACATCCTGCCGCGCCAGGGACGCTGGAGCGACGAGGCGTACCTGTGGCTCACGGACCACGGCCACCGGCGGGTCGAGTTCACCGACGGCCGTATCGAAGAGCTGCCCGTGCCGACTTCCACTCACCAGGCCGTTCTCCTCTTCCTCTATCGTCTGCTCCACGACTATCTCCGGCCGCGTGGCGGCGTTGCGACGGTCTCGGGGCTGCGGATGCGTATCCGCGAGGGGAAGTTCCGGGAGCCCGACGTACTGATGCTGCGGGATCGTTCGGACCCCCGTTACCAGGACCGCTACTGGCTGGGTGCGGACCTGGTGGCCGAGGTGGTCATCCCGGACGACCCGGATCGCGACCTGGTGGAAAAGCGCGCCGACTACGCCGAGGCAGGCATCCCCGAGTACTGGATCGTCGACCCCCGCGACAAGATGATTACGGTGCTCGCGCTCGAAGGAGAGACGTACGTCGAGCACGGCACATACCAGCGCGGCGGAAAGGCTACGTCGCCGCTCCTCGACGGATTCGCCGCCGACGTGTCCGCGGTGTTCGACGCGCCGGAATCCGGCGCGTAGCCACCGAGTCCCGCAACCCCCCGTCCGCCATCGACCCCGGACGATTCAAGCCCGACGCGAGAGTCACGCCCCCGTGTGTGCCGACCGCCGCTCGCCAAAGGATCATCCCATGACCATGACCTACCCCGACCAGGATTCCCGGTCCGCTTCCCTCTACCGCCGCGCGAGCCAGGTGCTGGCGGGTGGGAGCACCCGGCTCACCACGTTCTTCGCGCCGTATCCGGTCTACGCGGCATCGGGCAGGGGCAGCAGGGTCACCGACGCGGACGGCGTGGAGCGGGTCGACTGCCTCAACAACTACATGACCCTCATCCACGGGCACGCCCACCCGGAGGTGGTCGAGGCGATCGTCGAGCAGGTCCGGCGCGGGAGCTGCTTCGCGATGCCGACCGAGCGCGAGATCGAGCTCGCGGAGATCATCACCGAACGGGTCGATTCGGTGGAGACGATGCGGTTCTGCAACTCCGGGAGCGAGGCGGTGCTGGTGGCGATCAAGGCGGCGCGCGCGCATACCGGCCGGCCGATGGTCGCGAAGTGCGAAGGCGCCTACCACGGCTGCTACGACCCGGTCGAAGTGAGCTTGAGCTCCTCGCCGCAGAGCTGGGGCGACTCCGGCGAGCCGGCGAAGGTGCCCTACACCGTCGGCTTGCCCGAGAAGGTCATGGAAGACGTGGTGGTGCTGCCCTTCAACGAGGTCGAGGCGAGCCGGGAGCTCATCGAGCGGCATGCGGATCGCCTGGCCGCGATCGTCGTCGATCCGGTGCCCACCCGGGTCGGCTGCGTGCCGATGCGAAAGGAGTACGCCGAGATGGTGCGCGAGGTCGCGACCCGGCACGGCATCGTGCTCGTCTTCGACGAGGTCGCGTCGTTCCGGGTGCGCTATCGCGGGGCGCAGACCATGGTCGGGGTGACGCCGGACCTCACGACGTTCGGAAAGATCATCGGCGGCGGCCTGCCGGTCGGCGCGGTCGGTGGCCGGCGCGACGTCATGTCGGTCTTCGATGCGTCGAAGGGAAAGCCCCGCGCGTCGCACGGCGGAACCTTCAACGCGAACCCTGCCACCATGGCGGCGGGAGCTGCGGCGATGCGGCTCCTCACCGAGGACGCGGTCGATGCGATCAACGTGCGCGGCGACCGGGCCCGGGAGCGGATCGACGCCGCCTTCGAAGCTGCCGGAGTCGCCGGTCAGGCGACGGGTGCGGGGTCGCTGGTGATGATCCACTTCAACCGCCGGGAGCTCGGGAACTACCGCGACGTGTTCCAGGACGCGAGCGAATCGCGCCGCACCGCCGCCCTGCACCGGACGCTGCTGAACCGCGGCTTCATCCTCGGCTCGGGCGGTCTCGCGGCCATCTCCACCGCGAACACCGACCAGGAGATCGACGACCTCGCCGACGCCATCGAGGACAGCCTGCGCGAGATGCGGCTGAACGATCCGGGCGATTGAGAGGGTCGAAGGCGCCGGTGTGCACTGCAGGGCGCGCGGCGTGGACGGCGACGCACGTGTGTCACCATACTGTCGCGCCACGGAACGGAAGAAACGTTGCCGGGAAACGAACCTCGACTTCCGGCAGTACGCAACGGCGCACCCGGCGCGTCATTCGGTGCGCGGACTACCACGGGAGCGGACAATGAGCCGACAGATCAACTGGTACTACTTTCGCAAGGGGTGAACGAGCTGCCGGAAGGCGTCCGATTTCATGGACGCCCATCGTCTCGTGCCAGACGATGTCGTGCTTGCATCGAAGAAGCTCGGACGTGACGACGCGGTCGCGCTCGCCAGTCAGTGCGAGACCCTGATTGTCTCCAAGGGGAAGAAGGTGACGACGTTCGACGTCTCCGGCAGCCCCGGTCACGCGATGGTGGACGCAATGCTGGGTCCCACCGGCAACCTGCGTGCACCCACGGTGCGCTCGGGGAAGACGCTGCTGGTGGGGTTCAACGAAGAGCAGTACGCGTCGGTGCTTGCGGGCTGATTGACCTGACGCCGGTGCATGGCCGCCCCGCCGCGAGGCGGGGCGTCGGCGAACCTTCAAGACTCGGGGTCAGGAAGCGTCGGTGTCCGCGAGCTTCACTCTCACGAAGTTGAATGCGTCGTCGTCGTGGCCGGGGAAGCTTGCCGCGACGTCGATACCCGCGCCGCGGGCGAGCGGAGCAAATCGCTCGAACGCCTCTTCGTCGAAGGCGTAGGCCGCCCCCGCCTCGAGTCCGGCGTGCACGTCGCCGAACCGGATCTTGGCGAACGTGAGCGACGCGTCACGCAGCTTCGGGTTGATGGCGAGGCAGGCGCGCAATCGATCCCGCGTACCGGCGATGACGCAGGCGTCCTCGAACCGGAATACCTCGTCAGGGCCTGCCTGCGCGAAGAACCCGAGCACACGGCTGTCGCGGTCATGGGCGGCTACGGTGCGAACGGCCACGGCGGCCAGCTACTCCGGCGTGGCTCCGGCAGATCTTGGCGGTGGCCACGCTTTCAGCACCGCCTGCACGAGGGTTGCGAGCGGAATTGCGAAGAAGACGCCCCAGAACCCCCAAACCCCACCGAACACCAGTACCGCCGTGATGATCGCGATCGGGTGAAGGTTGACGACCTCGGAGAACAGCAGCGGCACCAGCACGTTGCCGTCGAGTGCCTGGATGATCGCGTAAGCGATCATGATGTACGCGAAGTCGCTCGTGAATCCCCACTGGAAGTAGGCAATCACGGCCACCGGAAACGTGACGGTGACCGCACCGACGTAGGGAATGACGACCGACAATCCGACCAGCACGCCGAGGAGCATCGAGAACTGGAGACCCATCAGCGCGAACGTCAGATAGGTGACGATCCACACAATCACGATCTCGATGAATTTGCCGCGAACGTAGTTTCCGATCTGAACGTCCACATCCGCCCAGACCTGGCCCGCGAGGCGCCGATCGGTCGGCAGGAAGTTCTTGACCCACGAGACGATGGTCGCCTTGTCCTTGAGGAAGAAGAACACCATCAAGGGCATCAGTATCAGATACACGACCAGGGTGAGTATTCCGAGCACCGAGGACAGAGACGCCTGCACGACGTTCTGTCCGATGTTCACCGCCTCGGCGCGGATCTGGTCGATGAGGTCGAGCACCTGCTGCTCGGAGAAAAGTTCCGGGTACTTGTGTGGCAGCGCGAGCAGCACGTCCTGCCCGCTGCCAATCATCGACGGCAGTTGCTGCAGGAGCTGCGTCGCCTGGCGCGAGAGCAGCGGCAACAAGCCGAACATGACGAAGACGAGCACGGTCATGAACGCGATGAAGACCACGAGGACGGCGGCGAGCCGCGGCACGCGCTTGCGCTCGAGCAGTCCGGCCAGTCCTTCGAGCAGGTACGCGATGACAATGCTGGCGATCACCGGGGCGAGCATCTCGCCGGCCAGGTAGATGATTGCGAAGCCGCAGATGAGTACGGCGGCGAGCCCGATCACTTGCGGATCGGAGAAGTGGCGTTCGAACCAGGCGCTGATTGCGTTGGCCATGGATCAACCGTCCACGTCGAGTCGACGTTCCGGATGGTGCCGGCCCGTACGGAGATGCCTCGCTTCGAAGCTTCCGGAGGGGTCGGCTATTGGCGGATGGTCAGGAGCCGCTTTCGCGCAAGTCCGGCTGCGGCCGTCTGCGGATGGTGTTCGATGAGTTCACCCAGAACTCGCTCGGCGTCCGCCGTGTTTCCGAGCTCGTCGTGGGCATACCCGATCTTCAGCAACGCATGCGTGAGCTTCTGGCTGTTCGGGTGCGTCGACACGAGGCGTTCGAATTCCTGTACGGCTCGGTCGAACTGACGCGTGATGTAGAACGTTTCGCCGAGCCAATACTGCGCATTGTCGGCGTACGTCCCCGTCGGGAAATCGGCGATGAACTGTTGAAAGGCGACCGCCGCGTCTTCGTAGCGCCCGGACTTCAGCAGATCGAAGGCACTCTGGTACGCCTGCTGCTCGGCGAACGGGTCGACGCCACCGGTCGACTGCGATTGCGCGTCCTGAGTCGGGGTCGGCGCAGGCTCGGGTTGGCTCGATGCCGCCGTCTCGGACGGCGTTGCCGGGGCCCCGATCGGGGCCCCCGGCTGTTGCGACGAACCCGCGGCTTGCGCCGGTGCCGTGGATTCGATGCGCTGGAGCCGTTGGTCGACGTCGAGATAGAGCTCTCGTTGACGCTCCTTGAGCTGGTTGACCGTGTGCGACAGCGTCTCCAGTTGTCCTCTCAGCTCCCGGACCTCGGTTCCGAGGGATTCCACTTCTGCGAAGAGCTTGAAAAGACTGTCCGAGCCGAACAGCCGCTCGATCCGCTTCAGCCGTTCGTCCAGCTCCCGCGTGTCGACTACCGGCGCCTGTGCGAGCGCGCCCGCAGAGCATGCGAGACACCCCACGAATGCGAGACAAGCCGCTATGCGCCTGAAGATCATTCGCGGACCCGGTAGACGATCTCGACTCTGCGATTGAGACTCCACGCCGAGTCGTCGTGTCCGTCGGCCGCCGGCCGTTCCTCGCCGTAGCTGATGGTGCGAATTTGCGGGTCGGATGCACCGAGCAGCGTCATGAGCTTGCGGACCGCATCCGCACGCCGCTCACCCAGCGCAATGTTGTATTCGCGCGATCCGCGCTCGTCGGCGTGCCCTTCGAGCGTGATCAGGGCACCGGAATGGTTCGAGAGATAGCGGGCGTGGGCCTCGATGATGATGTGTCCCGACTCCGGGACATCGCTGGAATCGAACTCGAAATAGATGGTACGCACGCCCAGCGGACTCGATGAATCATCGAGCGGATGCTCCACGGTGCTGCCCGATGTTTCGGTACCCGCGCCTGTCTCGGTGGTGACGGTAGTGTCGGCGCCCGACACCGAATCGTCGCCGGTGCCGCTGGTGGATGCGGAGTCACTCGTCGACTGGGAGCCGGTCGGGGCGTCGTCTTCCACGGTGCCGACGGTGCCTTCGCAGGCGGCGAGAGCCGCGGCACCGGCGAGAACGAGTGCGAATCGGAACGACCGAAGATGCATTTGATCCCTCCCTGAAAGCTACCGTGCCCGGAGAAATTTGCGCCGATTCTGTAGTCGGACAAGCCGCCGGTTACCGGAAGGTCAATCGTGGGACTCGAGCGTCTCCGAGACCTTCGGGATGGGCGTCAGTTCCTGAACGGAGACCAGGCGGGCTCCCGGACCCTTCCCGACTCTTCGGCCAGACGTTGGTGCATCCGTCCATCCGCAGAGACTGCCGCAAGCACCGTCTTGGCGCCGTCGGTCGTAGCATACAGGATCATGTTGCCGTTCGGCGCGAAGCTGGGCGACTCGTCCAGACTCGAGTCGGTCAATACCTGTAGCGCGCCGTTCTCCAGATCGAGCAGTCCGATGCGGTACCGGCCTTCGTCTCCATGCACGAGGGCAAGCTTCGTGCCGTCGGGCGAGTAGATGGGACGCGCGTTGTAGTCGCCCTCGAACGTGATGCGCTCCGGCCGGCCTCCCTCGACCACGACCCGATAGATCTGCGGCTTCCCTCCACGGTTCGATGTGAACATCAGGGACTGACCGTCCGGTGACCACGCCGGCTCGGTGTCGATCGCATCGTTGCGCGTGATTCGGCGCAGGCGCCTGGTCTCGAGATCGATGACATATATCTCCGCGTTGCCGTCTTTCGAGAGGGTCATCGCGAGATGGCGTCCACCGGGCGAGTACGCCGGGGCGCCGTTGATGCCGGGGAACGAGACGATTTCCTCGCGCTCGCCGGTCGCGATCTCCTGGATGAAGATGCGGGGCTGTTCGGATTCGAACGATACATAGGCGAGGTTCTTTCCGTCCGGCGACCATGCGGGCGACATCACCGGCCGGGCCGAATCGAGGATGACGTGTTCGTTGTGTCCGTCGACGTCCGCGACATTGAGCAAATAGCGAGCCTCGCCATCGGTGCCGCGCTTCTCCGTCACATAGGCGACTCTGGTATCGAACGCACCGCGGACCCCGGTGAGCTTCATGTAGATCTGGTCCGCGATCTGGTGCGCGACTCTGCGCACGGCCAGCTTGTTCGCGGTGAGCTGATAACCGACCACCTGTCTGCGTCGCAGAACGTCGTAGAGCTGGAATTCGACCACGTAGGCCCCGTCGAGAGAGGGCGTGATGTTGCCGATGACCAAGCTGCCGGGACCGAGCAATCGCCAGTCCTTGAAATTGATTTGATCGTGCCGATACGGCCGGCTCGGCAGACTGTCGAGCGGTGTCGGTTCGAACAGGCCCGAACGGGCGAGGTCGTCCGCGACAATCGCGGCGATGTCGGCTGGCGGCGGTTCGCCGCCGTGCTGCCACCCGAACGGGACGATCGCGATGAGCTGCTTCGCCTCGGTGCTCCTGGTGATCTTGATCTCGATGACCGCGTTCGCGGCGTGCGCGAGGAAGGCCGCGACGAGGAACGCGATGAGGAGACGCCCAATCACCCTCTATCCCTCCGGCTCGAACGTGATGACTATGTTGCGGTCGAACAGCGACGGATCCTTCGGAACGGGGAGCGGTGAAGAGCGCAGTACCGCTTCCTCAACCGATCGATCGAACGCGATATTGCCGCTGCTTTCGCGGATTTCCGCCTGCACGACTTCACCTCCCGGAATCTGCGATACGCTCACCACGCATTTGAGCCCTTCGGCGGTGCCGGGCGGGCGCAACCAGTTGCGTTCGATCTTGTCCTTGATCTGCGCAATATATTCGAAGCGTCCGGCGTCGAGCAACGCGAGCCGTTCCCTATCGAGCTGCTGGGCCTCCCGGGCAATCTGTTCCTGGAAAGCGCGTTCCGCCTCCTTTCGGCGCGCCGTCTCGATGCGTTTGCGCTCGGCCTCCGCCTTCTTCTTTGCCGCCTCGATGCGCTGGCGCTCGGCCTCCGCCTTCTTCTTCTCCGCCTCGATGCGCTTGCGCTCGGCCTCCGCCTTCGTCTTCGCCGCCTCGATGCGCTGGCGTTCGGCCTCCGCCTTCTTCTTCGCCACCTCGATGCGCTGGCGTTCGGCCTCCGCCTTCTTCTTCTCCACCTCGATGCGCTTGCGCTCGGCGTCCGCCTTCGTCTTCTCCGTCTCGGCCTTGCGGCGCGCTTCCTCGGCTCGCTTCTGCTGCGCCCTGGCCGCTTGCGCCTGTTCTTCCAGGCGGCGTTTCTCATCCGCCTCCTCGCGGCGTTCCTTCTCCAGCAGCGCGAGCTGCTTCTGTTCTTCGGCGCGTCGTGCCGCCAACACCTTCTTCTCCTGCTCGAGCGCTTCGAGGCGCTTCGCCTCCGACTCGCGTTTCCGCGTGAGCTCGGCCAGACGTTCCGCCTCCTTGCGTTCACGCTCGCGCTCGGCTGCGGCGTATTCACGCTGGCGTTCACGCTGCATCCGTTCGAGCTCGCGGAGTCGACGTTCTTCCTCGGTTCGGCGCCGGTGCGCGGACTGGGCTTCCCTTTCGAGACTTTCGATCCGCTCGCGTTCATTCCGGCGTCGTTGTTCGTCCTGTTGCCGAATCCGCTCGAGCTCCTCGGTAATCTGCCTTTCGTCGATGACGACGGCCTCGACCGGCTCGACCCGGGGCCCGGCTGCGACCGGTGGCGGGGTATCCCCCAGCTTGAAGACGAGCACCGATGCAACGACGGCATGGAGCAGCAGCGCGTAGACGACGGGCAGCAGGCGAATCAGCAGTGGTTCCCGGCTCATTGCCGCATCTCCTGCGGCGCTTCGGTCATCAGACCGACGCTCGGCGCCCCGGCGCGCTGCAGGATCGTCATCAGGATGACCACGTCCCCGTAGGGAACGCCCTCGTCGCCGCGCACCACCACCGCCAGTCCCGGACGGTGGCGCAGCAGGGCCCCGACTCGGGCCGCGAGTACCTGCGCCTCTACGGGTGCGTTCTGATTCTCGCCGTAGTTCACGTAGTAGTTGCCGGCGGCGTCGATCGTGACCACGAGCGGTTCCTGCGTCTCCACGTCGAGAGGTTCCGCGTCGGCCTGCGGCAGATCGACCTTGACGCCCTGGGTCAGCAGCGGTGCGGTGATCATGAAGATCACGAGGAGCACGAGCATGACGTCGATGTACGGGACGACGTTGATCTCCGACATCGGTCGTCTGCGTACCCGGTTTCTAGCCATGAGGCGTCCCCGCGCCGTGGTCCGCCGGTGCGTCCGCGGATCGGCCAACGCCGGTGCTGCGGGTCCGGAGACGAACGCGGCTCATTGATGTGCCTGGCGCTGGAGAATGGTCGAGAACTCGTCGACGAACGCGTCGTAGCGGTTGTGAAGGCGTTCGACGTCGTGCGCGAAGCGGTTGTACGCGATGACCGCCGGAATCGCCGCGAAGAGTCCCATTGCCGTCGCAATCAGGGCTTCCGCGATTCCCGGCGCCACCATGGCGATGGTCGCCTGCTGCACACCTCCCAGCGCCCGGAACGAATTCATGATTCCCCACACGGTGCCGAACAGCCCGATGTAGGGGCTGGTCGAGCCGACGGTGGCGAGAAACGAGAGGTTGAGCTCCAGGTAGTCGACCTCCCGACCCAGCGCGATGCGCATCGCGCGTTCGGTTCCGCTCAATATGTCCCGTGCTTCGGCCACCTTCTGTCCGCGCAGCCGTGCGAACTCCTTGAACCCGGCGTGGAAGATGCGTTCCATACCGGTCGCTCCGCTCCGCCGCACGTCGATCCGGTTGAAGACCTCCACGAGATCGATTCCCGACCAGAACTGGTCCTCGAACGTGTTGGCGGCGCGGGTCGCTCGCCCGATGACGAAGTACTTGCCGAAAATCATCGTCCACGAGACCAGGGACGCCACTGCGAGCAACGCCATGACGAGCTGAACGGGAACGCTCGCGTTCAGGACCAGGGCGACAAGCGAAAGATCAGTGCTCAATTTCGAGCTCCTGCTGCAGGGAAAGGGGAATGCCGCGAGGCCGGAAGGACTCGACGTCCACGCAGCCTATCTTGACCTCCGCGCGGCAGAGCAGTTCCCGTTCGGCGTTTCGTACGTGCTGTGCCAGCTCGATCGACACGCGACGCAGCGCCTGCAACCGGATGTCGATTTCGAGCCGGTCGTCGAACCGGGCGGGTCGCCTGAACTCCACGCTCGCCCGCGCGACGACGAACTGAATGCGATGTCGGGTGCGCATGGCGGTCTGGTCGCAGCCAAGTGCACGCAACCACTCGGTGCGTGCTCGTTCCATGTACTTCAGGTAGTTCGCGTAGTACACGATGCCGCCGGCATCGGTGTCCTCCCAGTACACGCGCACCGGCCAGACGAACGTCCGTCCCGAGCACGAATTGAGCGCAGTGGACGTCATGGCGGATGCCACCGCTCACGCGGTTCCTCCGAACAGATCGGGCTCGATCGGCGCCGAGTGGTTCGCCGGCGGCCTCAGACCGAAGTGCGACCATGCGTTTCTCGTCGCCACGCGGCCTCTGGGTGTACGCATGAGGAAACCCTGCTGAATCAGATATGGCTCCAGTACGTCCTCGATGGTGTCGCGCTCTTCCCCGATCGCGGCGGCGAGGTTGTCGATCCCGACCGGTCCCCCGTCGAACTTCTCCATGACCGCGAGCAGCAGTTTGCGGTCCATCAGGTCGAACCCGTGCGTATCCACGTCGAGCAGGTCGAGGGCGCTGCCGGCGGTGGTGGCGGTCACCCGGCCGTCCGCCCTCACTTCGGCGTAGTCGCGGACCCTTCGCAGGAGGCGGTTTGCGATTCGGGGCGTGCCGCGCGAGCGCGCGGCAATCTCGCCGGCGCCGTCCGCGGTGATCTCGACCTCGAGGATCGCGGCCGACCGGGTAACGATGCTCGCCAGGTCGTGCACGTTGTAGAACTCGAGCCGCTGCACGATGCCGAAGCGGTCGCGAAGCGGCGACGTCAGCATTCCGGCGCGAGTCGTCGCGCCCACGAGGGTAAAGGGAGGAAGGTCGAGCTTGATTGACCGTGCCGCGGGTCCTTCACCGATGACGATGTCGAGCTGATAGTCCTCCATCGCGGGATAGAGAATCTCCTCGACGGCCGGATTCAGCCGGTGCATCTCGTCGATGAACAGAACGTCGCGCGGTTCGAGGTTGGTGAGGAGCGCCGCGAGATCACCCGATCGCTCGAGCACCGGACCGGCGGTCTGGCGCAGGCCGGCCTCCATCTCGTTCGCGACGATGTGCGCCAGGGTGGTCTTGCCCAGACCCGGCGGCCCGAAGATGAGGAGATGGTCGAGGGCTTCGCCTCGCCGCCGGGCTGCCTCGATGAAGATCTGCATCTGTTCCAGCACTGCCGGCTGGCCCACGAAATCCGCGAGCCGCCCGGGACGAATGGCCCTGTCGAGAGCCTGATCCTCGACTCCCGCCTGTGCGGTTATGAGACGTTCTGTCTCCATCGGTCCTGCCAGCGCAGCGCCCCGCGGGGCTCGTCGAACCCAACGCTCCCCTGGCCGGAGTCGGCTCGTTGACCGATTGAATCACGGCCGTTCCCGGCCTCGGTACTCCCGGTCGCGTCGTCGGGTCGATCGTACCGTTCCGAGTGGCGCGCCACCAACTTGCTATCGCACCATCGACTGAAGCGCGCGACGCACGATTTCCTCGCAGGCAAGGCCGTCGGATTCCACCGCATTCACGCGGCGGCTCGCCTCCTGCGGTTTGAGTCCCAGCGCGATCAATGCACGAACCGCCTCGGCGATCGGGTCGTCACGGCGGAACGCGACAACGGAGCCGGCTGCAGTGGTTGCGGTCGCCGCAACGGTGGAGTCGGTCTCGATTCTGTCGCGCATTTCCATGATGAGACGCTCGGCCGTCTTCTTGCCGATACCGGGCAGCCGCGAAAGGCTCGCGCCGTCGCCTTCGAGCACGCATTGGGCGAATCGGCTTGCGTCCATTCCCGACAGGATGGCCAGACCGAGCTTCGCACCGACTCCGCTCACGCGCAGAAGCTGCCGGAACAGGTCCCGCTCGGCGCGGCGCCCGAATGCGTAGAGTTGCTGCGCATCCTCCCGCACGATGTGATGCACGTGGAGCGTCACCGGTTCGCCGATGCCGGGCAGGTCGTAGAATGTGGTCATCGGCGCTTCCATCTCGTAGCCGACGCCTCCCGTATCGACGAGCAGCAGGGGAGGGTGCTTCTCGCGCAATACGCCGTGCATCCAGGCGATCATCGGGAGGCGCCCGCGATGCTCGCCAGCATGCGCTCGCGCCGCTCGGTCGCGGTTCGCAGGTGCGCGTGGCAGATTGCGACCGCCAGCGCATCCGCCTGGTCCGTCTGGGGCGGCTTGCGCAACGCGAGCAGCACCTTCGTCATGTACTGAATCTGCTCCTTCGAGGCATGTCCCTTCCCGGTGACGGCCTGCTTGATCTCGTTCGGGGAGTATTCGTGCACGGGTAGCGAACGCAGCGCGCCGGAAAGGATTGCAACCCCCCGAGCCTGCCCGAGCTTCAATGCGGAGGAGGGGTTGCGGTGCAAGAACACCTTCTCTACGGCGAACTCCGCGGGGGCGTGGGAGTCGATGACTGCGCCAAGTTCGTCGAAGATCCGGCGCAGACGGTCGGACCAGTCGCCGTCATGGGCACGCACGAATCCGCTGGTGACGTGAAGGAGACGTGAGCCGTCGGTGTCGACGATGCCGAATCCGGTGGAGCGGGAGCCCGGATCGACGCCGATGATGCGTACGGTGCTCAACCGATTTCGGCCAGGATCTCGTCGGGGATTTCCACGTTCGAATACACTTGCTGCACGTCGTCGAGATCTTCCAGCATGTCGAGCAGCTTGACGATCCGCCTGGCGTTGTCGGAGTCGAGGGAGACGCTGGTGGACGGGCGCATCGTCACCTCCGCCTGTTCCGGAGCGAGCCCGCCGGCCACGATGTCGTCGTGGACGTCGCCGAACGCGTCCGGACTGGTGAGGACCTCGAGCGAGCCGTCGTCGTTGGCAATCACGTCCTCGGCGCCCGCCTCGAGCGCCGCTTCCATCAGCCGCTCCTCATCGGTGTCCGGGGCAAACGAAAGCTGGCCGACCTTCGTGAACAGATAGGCGACCGAACCGCCGGTGCCGAGGTTGCCCCCGCACTTGGTGAACGCGTAGCGTATCTCCGCCACGGTCCGGTTTCGATTGTCGGTGACGCAGTCGACCATGACCGCGGTGCCTCCCGGCCCGTATCCTTCGTAGCGGACTTCCTCGAGGGCGTCGGCGTCCGCTTCGCCGGTCGCGCGCTTGATTGCCCGGTCGACGGTATCCTTCGGCACGTTGCCGGCGAATGCCTTGTCCATCGCGAGCCGCAGCCGGGCATTGCCGTCCGGATCGCCACCGCCTTCGCGGGCGGAGATCGTGACTTCGCGAATGAGTTTGGTGAACAGCTTGCCCCGCCTGGCATCCTGAGCCTTCTTGCGGTGCTGGATGTTCGCCCACTTGGAATGGCCGGCCATGGGGTGGTGATACGCGCATTCGAGCCGTGCCGGAATTCTAGCACTATCATGGGAGGGCCCATGGCCGTACGAACCGTCATCCGGATGGGTCACCCGGTGTTGCGCCGCGTGGCCGAGACCGTCGCCCGATTCGGTACGCCCGAGCTGCGTGCCCTCGTCGATGACCTGTGGGACACGATGCATGCGAGCGGAGGCATCGGCATCGCGGCGCCTCAGATTGCGGTCGCGCGGCGGGTCGTGGTCTTCGGTCTCGGCGGGCGCGCCGACAAGGCCGGTTGCGGTCGGCCCGCACCGATCCCGCCGACCGTGCTCGTCAACCCCGTGATCGAGCCCCTTGCGGACACGATGGCCGAGGGCTGGGAGGCGTGCCTCAGCGTCCCGGGGCTGCGGGGTGTCGTGCCCCGCCATACGCGGATCAGGTACTCGGGTTTCGATGCGGACGGGAATCGCATCGACCGCGTCGTCGAGGACTACCATGCGCGGGTGGTGCAGCACGAGTGCGACCACCTCGACGGGGTGCTCTATCCGTCACGCATTCGCGACATGTCCACCTTCGGGTTCGACGAGGAGCTGGACGTCGAGTTCTGACGGGACCGCGCGGGGACGACACGAAGCGCGCCCCGGGCGAATCGGATCGACACGATCCCGTCGGAGCGTTCGCGTGTCGGTCCTGCCCGGGACGGCGGACCGAATCCGACGGCCCGTTCAATCTCCAGTTCGCCGGCGTCGCGGAGGATCGTGAACCGGATCCCCGGCCCCCTCGTTCCCTCGATGAATCGATACGCGCGTTCGGCTGACCAGGTCGTCTCGATCCGAAAATCCTGGTGGCCCGGGAAGGGCTGGCGGGTCGCTGCGGATTCATCCTGGGGGACAGCGTCACCGATGCGGCGCTCAATCGAAGGGAGCAGTTTCACCAGGGCCCGGATGCCCAGTCGAACCAGCAACGAAGTCAGCTCTTCGGCGCGGATCCCGGGCCGGACTTCGAGCCATGGCTGCGCCAGGATGGGACCGGCGTCGACGGTGTCGGTAGCGATGTGGACAGTGGCCGCAACGCGGCGAAGGCCCGCCCGCAACTGCCAGAACACCGGATCCGGGCCGCGAAAGCGAGGCAGAGCGGAGGGATGGAGGTTCAGCGCCCCCAGACGGGCGATTTCTCGCGTCGCGCGCGTGACGATGCACGGCAGGCAGGCGAGCAGCAGCAGGTCGGGCGCCATGCGTTCCAGAGCGGAAATTGCGGCGGGATGGTTCGGGTTCGACGCCCGGATGAGCGAGATGCCGTGCGCGGAGGCGACCGCGGCGGCGGGCTCTCGAACTTCGACGGGGATGGGGTCGGGAGCGTCCGGCGCGGTGGTCTCGCCGATCATGAGCGCAACCGGCGGGATGCCCGACTCGCACAACGCGGCCACCGCGTCGCGGGTGAATGCGCCGCGCGAGCCCAGCACCGCAATGCGGGGATGCCGTGGTGTGGGTCTCTTTCTGCTCATCCGCGACAGACTGCGAGCACGGCAGGCGCTCGAGGAGTCTCCGGCCAAGGGCCTTCGGGAGTCAGAACCTGCGGCTGTAGCGCATCAGCAACGCGGCTTCGTGTTCGCCCCGGACATGTCCGGCGTTGCGCGACGCAATCGCGGCCAGGTGCGCCTCGCCGTCCATCCAGGGTCGGGAGTAGGTCAGCTCGAGATCGAGCTGACGGCCCGAAGGCTCCAGGTCCACAGTGGCTTGCCGGACTTCGACGTCTCCATCGGGGGTTCGGCCCGATGCCCACCGGAGCCTCGCATGTCCCGCCTCGACGCGCAGCGGCTGCGATATCCGCAATGCCAGCCGCCCTCCGGTTCCACCGATGTCTTCGCCGAGGAGGCCCAGCGCGAAGGCACCCGTCCACAGGCGCGACGGATTGCGCAGCATGCCGTGTCTCGACATCGTGGCGCGGCCGAGACCTGCGTGCGCACTGGTGATCAGGTTCCAGCCCTCGCTCAAGGGGCGATGCGCCGAGAGTCCGGCGATGACGGTGTCGCCGTGCATCTCGCCGAAGGCTCCGCTCGGCCGGCTGCCGGCCAGCCCGCGGTCTTCCGCCAGCCATCCCGCCTCCAGGGCAAGGCCGGGCGTCGCGGCATCGCCGAACCGGTATTCCGTCACGAATCCCACTGCCTCGCCGGCATCGGCGTCGCGCCGTTCTCCGTACTGCGCCGTGCCGTGGAAGGCGGCGACACGCAACGTCGCCTCGCCGACGGCCGCCGCATAGCCGATGCTGACACCGTCGCGGGCGAGGCTCGTGAACGGGTTCGCAAACGCGGCGTCGTCGGTGAACGTGCCCGGCTCGATCGATTCGAATCCCCTATCCGCCTTGCCGTTTCCGCCATGGAGCCCGAGCTGCCAGCCCGGGTGGACGCGGTATCCGACCCGCATCTCTCCGCTGTCTGTCCCGTGCGCAAGCGACAGCGAACCGAGCGAGCCGGAAACCTCCGCATCGTCGCGAGGGCTCGAACCGTGAGGGCCTCCGATGCCCTGCGAAGTTGCCGCCGCATCCAGGCGCAACCGGAACTCCGCGCCCGCCATGCGCCAGGCCGCACCGCGCGGGTCGCGCCCCAGCGTCCTCAGACGCGCTTCAAGCCCGGGTACGGCGGACCGGCTGTGCCGAAGGTAACCGCCGAGCGGGCGGAAGAACGGCGCATCGAGCTCGTCGAAGCTCGCAACCTCGCGCGACGCCAGCCCCTGTGCGAGCGAATCCCCGAACGCACCGCCGAGGTGGAACGCGCTGGCACTGCTCGGCGCCGAGGGGCCGGCGAGCGAGCGGCCGGTCAGCATCCGCGTCTCGCCCACCGGCCGGGTCGCGGCGTCGAGATCCAGGAAGCCCTGTCCGTAGATGTCCGAGTCCGCGTACTCGCCGCTCCTGTCGGCGGTTGCGAGAATACGCTGCACGATCTCGTCGTTGCCGAGCTGGTTGCGGTAGTGCTGCGCGAGCAGCCCGACCCCGCCGGTGACGAACGGCGCGGCCGACGACGTCCCGGCTTCTTCCAGGTCGAGATAGCACTCCCGGGCGCCGTCCGTGCAATAGAAGCTCGGCACCGCACCGGTGATGTCCACCCCCGGCGCGGCCAGGCAGAACGCCTTCGCGATGCCGCAGCGATTGGAGTACTCGGCGATCAGGCCTTGCCGGTCCGTCGCCACCACCGCGAGCGATTGGCCGAGCAGCTCCGGGATGTACACCGGCAGCCCGGCCAAGACCTCGACCGACGTGGCCGACACGCCGGAGCCGTCGGGACCGACCTCGCCGTGGGCGTTGCCCGCCGCCCAGACGTAGACGGTGCGTGCGCCGGCCGCGGTATCGGCCTGCGCGATGGCCTCGATGACGTTGGGAAAGCGCTCGCGCAACGTCTCGGCGTCGAAGTCCTCGATGTTTTCGGACAGGCCGAAGCTGGCATTGACCGCCGTCACCCTGCCGTTCAGCCGGTCGAAGACCGAGGCGAACTGCCGCTCGAGATCGGAATCGATGTTGCGGAGCAGCTCCGGAAGGTTGCGAATCTGTTCGGGCGTGGGATTCTCTCCGAGGATCTCCTCGAGGATCTCCCCCGGGTCGCGGAAGCCCACCGAAATCACGTCGGCGTCGAAGGCAACCCCATGGATGGCCGACGCGCTCGCGGCGCCCGCGTCGGGAGTCGTCCGGCGGCTCGCCGCCATGATCCCTGCGACGAACGTTCCATGTCCGACCAGGCTGGGGCAGGAGCCGTCGAGGGCGGGGTAGTCGCAGGCGCCGAAGTCCGGCTCGTAGCCCTCGACATTGCTCGATTCGAGCTTGCCCTCGAACTTGGGATGGCTCGGGTCGACCCCGCTGTCGACGATGCCGAGCGTGACCCCTTCGCCGGTCGCGCCACGCGCATAGGCGTAGTGCGCCTTGATCCGGGCGAGGCCGTACTGGTTGCGGAACTCCGGGTGCGCGGCGTGCTCGCGCCGGCGCTCCTCCTCGGACGTCGGACGCTCCGGCTCGGGCGGACCCGGCGGCATGGAGTGGCGGACACCATCTCCGGTGCAACCCGTCAGGATGAGCGTCAGACCAGCCGCCAATGCCGGAGTCTTCACGACGCGCATGGCCTCCCGGAGCAATTCGAACCGGCCGGAAGGGAAGGGTACGATGGCCCGCGTGCCGCTGACAATCGACAGAGCTTCCAGTCTCGAACCCCGTCGCCCATCCCGGGCGCGACAGGGCGCCGAGCGATAGACGACCCGTTCGTCCTCCACCGGAGACCACTCCAAATGTCAGACGTTCGCTACGAGACTCCCGAAGCCGCCGAGGCCGCGTTCTACGATGCATTCGAACGCAGGGACCTCGACGCGATGGCCAGGATCTGGGACCACGAGGCCGAGGTCTCCTGCATTCATCCCGGCGGCCCTCGGCTCGACGACATCGACGTGATTCTGGAGAGTTGGCGTGCGATCTTCGAGGGGGGCCAGCGACTGCGGTTCGAGCGGGTGGGTGTTGCGCCGACCACCGGCACCGATGTCGCGGTGCACTGTCTCCACGAGGTCATCCGCTTCGGAGAGCGGTTCGAGCAGCAGGGCACGGTTGTCGCCACCAACGTCTACCGGCGTACCGAGCGGGGATGGAAGATGGTCATCCATCATGCGTCTCCGGACCCGGAAGGCGTCGTCCGGCCGGCGCCGACGCGGGAGACGGTACACTGATCGATGGTGTGCTCAGGAAGCGAGGGCACGCTTGCGGTGTCTCTGGAGGACCTGCACCACCACGATGCCGATCACCATCAGCGTGACGCCCACCGCGATGCCGGCAGGCCCCAGGCCGGTCCGGGCGAATGTGGCGCGCATCACTCGGGGCTCGGCGACGAGGTCTCCGAAGTTGAACCCCCACTGCACGAGTTGCGCGTCGTCCGCCGACCCGGTGGACTTTCCCCCGTTCGACTCCACCACCCTGGACGGGAATCGTGCCTCGTAGCTCCATGGATACTTGGCGAGCATCGGTGCGAGAAGCGAGGTCAGGAACGACTCCTGGATCGTCTCGGGGAGGTCGGCCCGAATCGTGCGAGTAAACACGCGCTGGCCGGCGGAATTCTCCGCCAGCACGAAATGGCCGAACAGTCCCCGGTACTGTTCGATTCGGTCGATTCCGTTCAGGGCGGCGGGAGATTCGAACGTGAGCACGAGGTGCAGCCAGCGCGTACCTTCCCGTGTCTCGGTCCGACTCTCGATGACCTGCAGTCCCTGCTGTGCGCGCAGCGAGTCGAGGGCGGACGCGGGATCGTACATCCCCGACTCGGCGACCTCGGCCGCGCGCAGCAACGCCTCCTGGACCCCGATTGCCATCACCACCGTACCCGAGCCGTCTCGTTCGAGCACCAGCGATTCGCGGTATTCGACGCAGCCACCGAGGAAGAGAACGGCGAGACCGAAGACGAGCGAGCGCATGGCGCGAAGTGTAGCGTTCATTGCCCGGGATCGGCGTTTCCGCGCCGTCGTGCGTCGAACACCACACCACGCCAAACGCAGGCCGGTCCGCGTCGGGTGTACGTATGGCTTGCGAGAGCCCTCGTCTCGGTCTCGGGAGCTTCCCGGGACCGAGGGCATCTTGGCCTCGTTTGCGAGGGCGGGACACCCTCGGTCCGGGGGTGCCACAAACGGGATGTGCACCCATCCGCGTCCATAGCCGTGACTTGGTGGGAAATGCTCGCTAGCATCGCCCTGCTCGTTCGCCGAAGCCGGTGCCACGACGCCGGAATTTCGTGCGCGGAAAGGCGCAGGATCCATCATGGAGTTACCAGGAGGACCATCATGAGAATGCGAAACATCACCGGCGCGATCGCCGCCGCGGTGCTCGCCGGCACGAGCGTCAACGTGTCGGCGGAGGCCGATCAGGTGCGATTCGCCCAGCAGTTCGGTCTGCTCTATCTGCCGATGCACGTGGTCGTCGACCAGAAGCTGGTCGAGGCGTGCGCGAAGGACGCGGGGCTGGGGGACGTCAAGGTCTCCATGCACCGCTTCAGCGGCGGCGCCGCGGTCAACCAGGCGCTGCTGTCCGGCAACGTGGACTTCGCGGCCGGCGGCATCGGCCCGTTGCTCACCATCTGGGACAAGACCCGGGGCAAGCTGAACGTGCGCGCGATGACCAACCTCGCCGCGATGCCGCTCAAGCTCAACACCAACGACCAGAACGTCAAGAAGCTCGAAGACTATCTCGAGGCCGAGGACCACAAGATCGCGACGCCCTCGGTGAAGGTGTCCATCCAGGCCCGGGTGCTGCAGATGGCGGCGGCCAAGAAGTGGGGTCAGGACCAGTTCGACAAGCTCGACGATCTGACGGTGTCGATGAAGCACCCCTCCGCGGTCGCAGCGTTGCTCGCCGGCGGCCAGGCGGTGAAGAGCCACTTCGCGACCCTGCCCACCTCGTGGCAGGAACTCCAGAGCGGCAAGGCCCACAACGTCATCACTTCATACGACGTGCTCGGCGGGCGCCACTCCACCGTCGCGATGTACAACACCGAGAGGTGGAAGACCGAGAACCCCGGGCTCTACGAGTGCGTGTGGAAATCGTTCCGCACCGCGATCGACTGGATCAACGAGGACAAGAAGCGCGGGGCCGAGCTCTACCACCGCTTCACCAAGTCCAAGCTCGACAAGGACGACGTGATCAAGATGCTCACCACCCTGGGCGAGATGGACTACTCGGTGCAGCCCGAGCGCACCATGCAGTTCGCCGAGTTTCTCCTGAGCGTCGGCGCGATCAAGAACAAGGCCGAGAGCTGGAAGGACTACTACTGGGAGAACAACTACGACCAGGACGGCAGTTGAATCCATGGCCGGTGCAGGTAACGGCAGCGCCGCGGCGGGACCGGCTTCCGCCGCGGCGCCTGCCCCCATCCTCGACGTCGACGGCGTCACCCTCCAGTACAAGACGAAGGAGCACCTGATTACCGCGACCTATCGGGTCGGGTTCCAGGTGTATCCCTCCGATCGTTTCGTCCTGCTCGGTCCCTCCGGGTGCGGCAAGTCGACCCTGCTCAAGGGGGTCGCCGGCTACCTCCATCCGGTGGAGGGCGAGATGCGACTCAAGGGGCGCACGATCTCGGACCCGGGCCCCGATCGGGTCATGGTCTTCCAGGAGTTCGACCAGCTCCTGCCGTGGAAGACCGTCCGGCAGAACATCACCTTCGCCCTGACCAACGGCGGGCGGTGCGCGACCGGCGAGGAGGCCGACGACATCGCACGGCAGTACATCCGCAAGGTGAAGCTCGACCGGTTCGAGGACACCTATCCCCACATGCTCTCCGGCGGCATGAAGCAGCGCGTGGCCATCGCCCGCGGCATGGCGATGGAGCCGGACATCCTGCTGATGGACGAGCCGTTCGCGGCGCTCGACGCGCTCACCCGGCGCCAGATGCAGGAGGAGCTCCTGCAACTGTGGGAGGACACCCACTTCACGGTGCTCTTCGTCACCCACTCCATCGAGGAGGCGTGCATCGTCGGCAGTCGCATCCTCGTGATGTCGCCGCATCCCGGGCAGGTGAAGGCGGAGCTCAACGCCCATCATCTCGGCCACGGGAATGTCGGCGAGGAGGAGTTCTCCGGGCTCCAGCAGCGTATCCACGACATGCTGTTCGCGGATCGCATCCTCGAGGAGGAGGCGGCGCCGCATGCCTGAGCGCGTGTCTGCCGCTCAGGCCGCGAGTGCTGCCGAAACGGGGCAACCCCGCATGCCTGAGCACGCACCTGCCGCCCCGAACCCGAGCGCTGCCGAAACGGGGGTCGCGCCCCATGCCTGAACGCGCGCCCGCGATCCACCTGCGCGACGAGTTCGAGGCGGCAGGTCTCGGTTCCGCGCAGACCGGCGACGTCGCGCGCCGGCTCTCGGCGTGGGAGCGCTTCTCGAACCTCAACTCCGTCCGCAAGCTCTCCATCCTCGTGGCCCTGGTGGTCGCCTGGGAGCTGTACACGCAGTTCGGCGGCATCTCCGAGTACCTGCTCCCGACGTTCTCCTCCACCGGCGCGGCGCTGTTCACCGCGCTGATGGGCGAGCAGTTGCTCTACATGATCTGGAACTCGATCAAGATCCTGCTCGCCGGCTACGTCATCGGGATTGCAATCGCCACCGTGCTCACCACGCTCGCGGTCGCGACCCGTTTCGGCAGCGACCTGCTGAGCACGCTGACCGCGATGCTCAACCCGTTGCCGGCCATCGCGCTGCTCCCGATGGCGATGCTCTGGTTCGGGCTCGGGGCCGACGCCATCGTGTTCACCCTGCTGCACTCGGTGGTGTGGCCGGTGGCGCTCAACATGCACACCGGGTTCATGGGAGTGAGTGACACCCAGCGCATGGTCGGGCGCAACTACGGGCTGCGCGGCATCCTGTACGTGGTGAAGCTCCTCATCCCGGCCGCGTTCCCCTCCATCCTCACCGGCATGAAGATCGGGTGGGCGTACGCATGGCGCACCCTGATCGCGGCGGAGCTGGTCTTCGGCGGGGCGGTGGTCGACACCGAGGGGACCGGGGAGGGCGGCCTCGGCTGGTTCATCTTCGCCAACCAGATGGACCTCCAGATCCCGTTCGTGTTCGCGGGCCTGTTCACCGTCATCCTGGTCGGGATCACGGTCGAGAACGTGGTGTTCCGCAATATCGAGCTGCGCACCGTCGGTCGCTGGGGAATGCAGACGATATGAGCGATGCGGCGACCGGCGGCAGCCCGATGGGCGGCGCTCCGATGAGCGATGCGAAGCGTCCGGACATCTACATCCGCCCCGAGTTCGAGGTCGAGACGCTCGGCCAGGCCGAGATTGGCGATGTCGAACGCAAGCTGTCCTGGATCGAGCGGGTCTGGAACATCAACGGGGTGCGCAAGGCCACCATTCTTCTCGGCCTCGTGGTCGCCTGGCAGGTGTACACGGTCGCCCTCGACGTCGAACCTCTGATGTTCCCGCGGTTTTCCACCTCGGCCGAGGCGCTGTGGCTGTCGCTCGTCGACAGCGATCTGATCCGCAAGATCTGGTTCTCGATCAGCACATTGCTGATCGGCTACTCGGTCGGCCTCGCGCTCTCCGCCGCGCTCGTGCTGTGGGCGAGCGCCCAGCGCATCGGCGCGGACTTCCTCTCGACCTGCACCGCGATGTTCAACCCGCTGCCGGCCATCGCGCTGCTGCCGCTCGCGATGCTGTGGTTCGGTCTCGGCACCGCGAGCATCGTGTTCGTCACCATCCACTCCGTGCTGTGGGCGGTGGCGCTCAGCACCCACACCGGGTTCCAGTCGGTGAGCGAGACGCTGCGGATGATCGGGCAGAACTACGGGCTGCGGAACATCCGCTACGTGATGAAGATCCTCATCCCGGCCGCCCTGCCGTCGATCCTGTCGGGAATGAAGATCGGCTGGGCGTTCTCGTGGCGGACCCTGATCGGCGCCGAGCTGGTCTTCGGGGCCTCGTCGGGCAGCGGCGGCCTCGGGTGGTTCATCTACGAGAACAGCCAGAACCTCGAGACCGCCCACGTCTTCGCGGGCCTGTTCACCGTGATCCTCATCGGAATCACGGTGGAGAACGTCATCTTCAGGAACGTCGAGCTGCGCACCGTGTACCGTTGGGGGATGCAGCGCTGAGCAAGGGTGCGGTGCTGCGTAAGTCGTTGGATCGAAACAACCCGGGAAAGCCTGCAAGAGCCGCCTGGTGAAGCAGGGCCGGCTGAGCCCCGACTCCGTCAGTCCCGAGGCGAGCAATACGCATCGGGCCGCGTAGGGTTATCGAGACACCCGGAGGGCGAAGCTGGCGACAAGCGCGGCCAAGGCCAGGAGGTCAACGCAAGCCTTTCGTCGTTGCGTCATCGTGTGTGGTTCGGGCCGAACCCGCCGCTCCATGCGAGCGACGACGCGTTGGCCCCAGGGACGAGGAACATGAAGGAAACGAGACGGAAGAACGCGGCGGGGAGCTGGCTTCGCTGGGAGATGCAGCGGCAAGTCTTCTCGGTCGGCACACTCGCGATGGCTGGCATCGGCTTCGGGCTCGGTTTCACACTGCGCGGTCTTCCGATCCTCGATGCGCTGGACGGGACGATTGCGGCCTGGGGGATGGTCGCGGTGATGGTTCTGGTGGGTGGGGCGCTGTGTGGGGCGCTGTACCGGTTCGGCAGGCGCATCGAGTCCACATGGCGCGCGGGGTGGGACGCGGAGCGCCGGGTGGGCGACGTCATCGAGCACGCCCTCGTCGAGCACGGGTGCGCGTTTGCGCACGACGTCAAAGAGGCGCTCGGCGGCTCGGGGAACATCGACCACGTGGTGATGACGCCCGCGGGAGTCCGGGTCGTGGAGACCAAGGCGCACCGGCTGGAGTCGCGCCGGTTTCCCGCGGCGTTGGCCCAGGCAGCGAACAACGCGCGGCGGGTTCGCCGTCATCTGAAGACGTCTCTCCCGGTGCGCGCCGCGCTGGTGATTGGCGAACGTACCGATAGCCGGTACGAAAGCGATCGCGACTCGCAGGGCGAGCCGGTGAAGGTGTTCGACGAGAAGACGTTCTGGCGTGTGCTGCGCGAAGAACGCCGGCAAGGCTGCGCCGTGGAGTGCTTTGCCGATTCGAAAAGGATCGAGCGGATGGTCTGGGACCTCGGGTCGTCCCGACACATCGAAACATGAGGCTGTCTCCGATCCGGCACCTTCCGCCGCTGCATGACAATCGCCCGTGCGTCGCTCGCCGGGTCTCCGGCCGACCTCATGGTCCCGAGCGCGACCGCCCGCTCGGCGCGTCCCGGATGACAATCGGATGAACCGAATCAAGACCGCACTGTTCATCGACTTCGACAATGTGTACCTGAGCCTTCTCAACGACTACTCGGAATCCGTCGCCCGGCGGTTCGCCAATCCGTCGCGATGGATGCCATGGATCGAGTCAGGCGCCTACGTCACCGAGCGGGATGATCTGATGGGCGAGCGCTCCATTCTGATCCGCCGGTGCTACGGGTCGCCCGAGCGGATGCGGCCCTTTCGGGCCTACTTCGTGCGCTCGGGCTTTCAGGTGGTGGACTGCCCGCCGCTGACGACGTCGGGGAAGAACAGCGCCGATATCGTCATGACGCTCGACATCGCCGACACCATCGGACACCGGACGCGGTTCGACGAGTTCGTGCTCCTGTCGTCGGATGCGGATTTCACCCCGGTGGCGTTGCGTTTGCGTGCCCACGACCGGGTCACGTCGATCCTGGCCAACCAGCAGACCGCGGCCGCGTTCCGCTCGTGCTGCGATGTCGTCATCGACATGGAAGACTTCGAGCCGGTAGTGGGCAATGGCACCGAACGCGTCGCGGCGGCCGGCGGCCCCTCGCCGGAGCCGAACGACCCTGTCCGAGCGTCAGCCGATGTCGATGGCGACCTCGACGCCATCCGCGCAGACATCAAGACCATGATCGACGAGGCGCTGGTCGCCGCGTCGGAGCCGGTGGTCATCGGCTCGCTCGCGATGCGGATTCAACAGCGCTGGCCGATCGTGCGTGAATCGGACTGGCTCGGCACGGGCGGGTTCAAGAACTTCCTTCGCGAGGTGGTGGACAGCAACGTACGGGTTTCGCGCATCCCACCGGGGTTCGTCTACGACCTGCGGCGTCACAAGGCGCCGAACTACCTGGGTGAGCTGACCGAGCCGATGCGCGACCTCGTCGAGCGGCTCTATGTCGTGGTCGGACTTCCCCGGTTGCACCCGAGGCAGTACCAGGCTTTGTTCGGGGCGCTGGCGGCGCAAAGCGGTCAGCGCAAGACTCTCACCGAGCTGACGAGGAACGCCCGGGACCGGGCCATCGAGGATGGAACGCCTGTCGCCCGTCAACCGTTCGGGTTCGTGACCCGGGGACTGTTCCTCCAGGGCTGTGCGCTCGGAGACGTTGAGGTCGGCGCGGAGGAAATCGCCCGGCTGTTCGCGAACCACATCCAGGAACGGGCCCGGGGTGCACAGCTCGTACTCGAGGACGACGACGTGCGGTTGCTGAACGAGCTGCTGGGCGTGTCGCCGACGCCACAAGGCTGATTGGCGCGGTGCTCGTCTGCTTGCGCGGTGAACGATGCCATCCATGAATATGAACACGGAGCGACTTGAACCGCCTCGAGTTTGTCGGATGCGGATCGTGGCGCGGGCAGGCCAGTAGTGCGCGCTGGCCGAACTGGAGCACGTACTGCGCAAACAACCGAGGCTCGACGAGGTGGTCATCGCACCTCGGCGTTCACCTCACGTCCTCCCGTGCATCGTGTGGTGATGGTTTGCCGTGAAAGCCGACCATGGTCGGGGGCCCCGCCCCTGCTGTCGCGCAGGGAACAACCGGCAAGCCTGGACCGGATTCGACGAATGGCCGGTTTTTCCATGCAAGCGACCAGTGCCTACAGCAACGGGGGCGGCAGCCTGATCTTGGTCGAACGTTTGGAGGCCCGTTCAACGTGTCCGTCTTGCTCGGCGCGCTTCAGCCAGTCCGTGGCCTGGCTTCGAACGAGACCGAGGCCCTCTCCGACCTCCGTGGGCTTCAACTCGCCGGCGGACTTCAACAGGGAGCGCAATTGTTGGCAAAACGCCTCGTAGAGCACGTTCCTGGGGTCCGGGGCGGGACCGGTGGTCGGCGTCACGCCATCGTCGGATGCGGAGCGATGGATATGTTGCGAGTCGTTGCGCGCATGCCGTTCCGACCGTACCGGTTCACGCGAATCGCTGGGCAAACGGCCGACCTTCGTAACGTACATGGTCTGGCCTTCCGTGGTCTCGAGTCGCCACGCACGCACCGTGACGGTCTTGCCCAGAGGTTTCAGATTGTGTCCGGGCGCCGCCACGGCCCGCGTCGTACCGCCGAGTCCAATCTCCCGGTTTCCGTTCATGGCCAAGTCCGAGAGTATCGACTGAGGGCGCACCAACGGTTCGATTGACCTCTCCGATGCACCTGCCGGCCCTTGTGCCACTCTGGACGCGATGTTCCTCAGATACTCCGAATCCTGCACTTGAAGCCAGGGTTGCGGGAGCCAGTCGACCCCGGCAAGGCAACCCAACAGTCCACCAGCCATCGCGGCAAGGGTGTCGGTGTCCGCACCTTTCTCGAAAGCTGGTCTCAGGATTCCCTGCACCGGCTGTGCCGCATGCCGTGCGGCAAGGTATGCGGCTCCGGCCACGCTGCTGGTGCCTGCCCCCTTGGCGCGACCGAAACATCCAAGATCCTTCAAGATCGAATGGTCATCCGCCAGCGCGCCGGCTCGGAGCCCCTTGCGCGCCGTCTCGAGCAATTCGCGCATCTCGCGAGCCGTCTGATCCCAGATTCGGCCATACTGCATCGCAGTCGCGTTATCGGCGGCCTCGAACCACGAGCCGCCATTCCGAGTCGCTGACGGAAATGCGCTCCACGCGGATGCCTCGTCGAGTAGCGTATCCAGCAGCTCGCCGAACCGAAGCGTGCCGCTCAAGCGTGCCAACGACCATGCGGCGTACGCATAGGCGGTCGCCCCGACGAGGGCACGCGGATGGCCATGCGTGGCCGTTCCATCGAGAACCACGTCGTGCATGAGAGTGGCCGGGTCGTCCAGTTCCGCGAGAAACAGCGCATGCGGGAGAACCCGCATGGCGACTCCGTTGCCACCCGCCTCGAAGTACCGGCGGACGTTCTCCCTCTTGCCCGACTTCCATGGTGGACTGCCGCCGGCCCACGCATTGGCGGCGCGCTTCGTGGCTCCCCCACCCCCGCGCTCGTACAGAATCCAAAGCGGAAGCTCTGTCCGGGTGAACGCCTTCCACCATGACGGGCCATGGTTCGTCCTGCTGCGAGCGACTGCGAGGGTGAGCTGCGTATCGTCGCTGTATTCGCCGGAACGGATGACTTCTTCGTAGGGATGGAATCGTCCGCCGCCGCGTCGTGTCCACTCCTCGAACTCGACGTGCGCCCGAGTGTCCGCCCGGCTGCTTCGAGTGTTTCGCGGGATCTCCTGAGGCCAGCCCAGGGCGTCGCCGGCTGCGAGCGCGAGCAAGGCCCCCTCGGCCTTGGCGAGCGGTGCCACCGGTTTGCGTGCGGGGCTTTCGCTGCTATCGGGCATCGGTCGCGCCTCTTCGATGGACGGGTCGGACAAGTAGAGGGAGCGAAGAATCGCCAGTGTCGTCTTGCCGCTGCCGGCAGTGCCAAGCACCACAGTATGGCCGCCGGCGGGGAGATACAGTACTTCTCGTTATCGTCCGATTGGCCGCGGCAGAGAGGGCATGTCCATGGGAGAGGCTACGTTTGCGGATCCACGCTCTTGTCGAGCCACTGGCTGGATTCCGGGGCGTGTCGACGTCACGTCGTGTTGGCGTCGTTGTTCCCGAGGGCGGGCGAAGCTACCATGAAGTGCGCCCTTCGGTGGAATCGCCTGACGCTACGGGCAGCCGACGACATCGGCGGTGGGCAGGTGATCACCCGGTCCGATCCGGATATCCGGCCCGTTCGCGACGCGATGGCGCAGAGATGGCGGCGGCCGGTCGAACGGACGTCGGGGCGCATTCGCAGGCTTGACGATTCGCCGGGCCAGCCCGGCCGCCTTCATCTCAGCGGACACCGCCGGCTCCGCGTTCGCTTCCGTGGGTCGTCGAACGACAAGCGCCAAGCCCGTACTCGGGAAGGCGAGAACGGAACACCCGTCACAACTCAATCAACGGAGGAAGAATCATGACCAAGGCAACCAAGTCCAGCACGGTCAGCCGCCGGCGGGTCCTCGCCGGTACCGGCGCTGCGGCAGCGGCGGTCGCATTCCCCACCATCCTCACTCCGCGCAAGGCGGCAGCGGCGACCAAGCTCACGGTGCGCGACCCAGGCGGACCCTACGTGAAGGCATACGCCGCCGCGTACTACGAGCCCTTCAACAAGAAGTTCGCCGGCAAGATCGAGGTCACCGGGGTCATCGGCAAGCACGAGCCCACCTCGCAGATCAAGGCGATGGTCGACACCGGGACCTACACCTGGGACTGCGCCCTGCTGAGCGAGGCGGCGCACAACCTGCTGCGCGATGCGAACTACCTGGAGAAGCTCGCCAACCGCGACCACCCCGACGTGCAGGAGATCCCGGACGAGTTCAAGACCGAGTACCTCCAGGGAGTCGACGTCTACGGCACCGTCCTCGCCTACCGCAACGACGTGTATCCGTCCAAGGCGCGCGCGCCCGACCAGGGCTGGAAGGACCTCTGGGACGTGGAGGGCATCCCCGGCGTGCGGGCCATCCGCAAGCACCCCTTCGACACCATCGAGGAGGCCCTGATCGCGGACGGCGTACCGGCCGGCGAGGAGTACGACTGGATTCGCAACAATGGCTACGATCGCGCCTTCGCCTCGCTCGACAAGATCAAGCCGCACATCGACATCTGGTGGACCGGCGGCGCGCAGACCTCCCAGCTCCTGAGCACCGGCGAGGTCGACATCTGCCCGACGTGGAACGGACGCGCCCAGGCCGCCATCGACGGGGGGGCTCCGGTCACGATTTCGTGGAACGAGGGCATCTTCAACTTCGAGGGCTGGTGCATCCTCAGGGGCACCCCCAACATGGAGGCGGCGCAGGAGTTCGTCACGTTCTGCGCGAACGCCCGGACCCAGGCCCTGCAGGCGCCCCACATCTCCTACGGCCCGGTGAACCCGAACGCCTACGAGTATATCGACGCGGAGCGCGCCAAGGTGCTCTCCACCAACCCCGAGTTCCTGCCGCTGATGCACAAGGCGGACAACGTGTTCTGGGGCAAGGAGAAGGACAAGGCGACCGAGCTGTTCGACGCGTGGCTCGTGGGATAGGGCGCGCCGGCGCATGAGTCCCCGCTGCGGGTACGGGGCAACCCGTGCCCGCATGCGCCCTCCGCGTGTATGGAATTCCCTGCAACTGGTCGATGCGAGGTTGGCGCGAACACGAGTCACCGTAGGGGCGACACATGCGTCGCCCGGGGAGCCCGCAAGTGCCGATGCCCGACCCCAAGGGCGACGCATGCGTCGCCCCTGCACACGTTCCCGATGCGACCGCGGAAGCAGGATCCTTGACCGTGGAAGGCTTTCGGGACCATTGCCAGCAGTGGTGGGGACCCCCGCCGCCGTGTGACTCGTCGACCGGTTCATGCTCATGACCAGCCCCGGCTACAAGCTACAGATCCGCGACCTGCGCAAGACCTACGGTCCGGTCGTCGCGCTCGCAGGCGCCGACGTCGACATGCGCGAGGGCGAGTTCCTCACCCTGCTCGGGCCCTCCGGCTCGGGCAAGACCACGATGCTGATGCTGATCGCCGGCCTCATCCAGCCCGAACGCGGCGAGGTGCGTATCGACGGGCGGCTCTGCACCTACATGCCGCCCCACAGGCGCGATCTGGGCATGGTGTTCCAGAACTACGCGCTGTTCCCGCACATGACGGTGTACGAGAACATCGCGTTCCCGCTGCGCATGCGCAAGGAGAACGAGGCGACGATCCGCAGCGAGGTCGAGCGCGTGCTCGACGTGGTGCAGCTCCCCGGGGTCGGGGGCCGTCATCCGCGGCAGCTCTCCGGCGGCCAGCAGCAGCGCATCGCGCTCGCCCGGTGCATGGTCTACCGACCGCCCATCATTCTCATGGACGAGCCGCTCGGCGCGCTCGACAAGAAGCTCCGCGAGCAGCTCCAGCTCGAGATCCGGCGCCTGCACCGCGACCAGGGGATCACGGTGCTCTACGTGACCCACGATCAGGAGGAGGCGCTGGTCATGTCGGATCGGATCTGCCTCATGGACCAGGGCCAAATCGTGCAGCTCGACACCCCGGACGGGCTCTATTTCCATCCCGAAACGGTCTTCGCGGCGGACTTCCTGGGCGAGTCGAATCTGCTCGATGCCACCGTGCGCCGGATTCGCGACGGCGTGTTGCACATGGACGGTCCCGACGGCGCCCGCATCGAAGCCCCCGCCCGAGACGGCATCGCGGAAGGACAGCCGGTCAAGTTCATGGTGCGTCCGGAGAGCGTGCGCCTCCTCGAAGGCGAGGAGACGGCCGACAATGCCCTGAGCGCCACGCTTCAGGACGTGATCCTGGTCGGCCAGGTGACCAAGCACTACGCGACGCTCTCCGACGGCACCGAGGTGTCGGCCACGTCGCTCACCCACCACCGCCTCCCGCGCTTTGCCCAGGATGAAGCGGTGCGCTTCGGATTCGACCGCCAGAGCACCGTCGTACTGCCCGTCGACGGCGCTTCGAGCCCGGCATGAAGACGGTCTCGATACCGGTGCTGTCGTCGGAGCGCGCGGACCGCCGGCGCTCCGGATGGCGCCCCCTCGCACCGCTGCTGCCGGTGCTCGTGTTTCTCGCGGTGCTGTTCGTCTTCCCGGTCGCGCAGCTCCTCTGGCTCAGCCTGGTCGACGCCGACGGCGCGCTCACCGCCCAGCACTACTCGCGTCTGCTCGACTCCGCGGTCTACGTCAAGGTGCTGGGCATCACGTTCAACATCGCGGCGTGGACCACGCTGCTCTGCGTGGTGGCCGGCTACCCCGTCGCCTACCTCCTCGCCACCGCCCGCGTGCGCACCCGCAACATGCTGATCCTGTGGGTGCTGATGCCGTTCTGGACCAGCTTCCTGGTGCGCACCTTCGCCTGGATGGTGCTGCTGGGGCGCCGCGGCGCGGTCAATGAATGGCTGCAGGCCCTGGGGATCACCGACGCCCCCGTGAAGCTCATCTACAACTTCGCGGGGGTGATGATCGGCATGGTGCACGCGCTGATGCCGCTTGCCATCGTGACCATGCTGGCGGTGATGCGCAACATTGACCAGAACCTGAGCCTGGCCGCGAGCTCGCTGGGGGCGCGGGGCGGGCAGTCGTTCTGGCGGGTGTACTTCCCGCTCTCGCTGCCGGGGGTGGCGTCGAGCGGCCTGCTCGTGTTCATCGTCGCGCTCGGGTTCTTCATCACCCCGGCCCTGCTGGGGAGCGGGCGCGAGATCATGATGGCGCAGGTCATCATCCAGCAGATGGAGGAGCTTCTGAACTGGAGCTTCTCCGGCGCGGTCTCGGTGCTGCTGCTCGGCACCACGCTCGCGGTGTTCTTCCTCTACGACCGGCTCTTCGGCCTGTCCACCATGTCGAGCACCGGGGGCATCGGCGGCGAGGCGGAACGCCCGGCGGGCGTCATCGCGCGATTCGGGGCTTGGGTGGGCGCGCGCCTCATCGCGCTGATGGGCTGGATCTGCGACCTCTTCAGCGACCTGCTGGAGACGGTGCGCGCGCCGAGGGCGGACCGGCCGCGCGCCACCCTGTCGCGCAAGGTGCTCTGGGCCACCGGTATCACGGTGCTCGTCTACCTCGTCGCACCCTCGTTCTTCGTGATCCCGATGTCGTTCTCCGAGGCCGCGTTCATAAGCTGGCCGCCGATCGGGTTCACCTTCCACAACTACGAGATGTTCCTCACCGATCCGATCTACGTCGGGGCGATGATCCGCTCGTTCGTGGTCGCCCTGACCTCGGCCGGACTCGCGATGCTGCTCGGGGTCCCGGCCGCCTTCGTCATGACCCGGCACCAGATGCGGGGCAAGGGGGTGATGTTCGCGGCCATCCTGGCGCCGGTCATCATTCCGCACATCATCATCGCGGTCGCGCTCTTCTACACCTTCGCGCAGATCGGCCTGGTGGGGACCACACTCGGGCTCGTGCTCGGACACACCGTGATCTCGGTGCCGTTCGTGGTGGTGACCATCATGGCGGTGCTCAAGAACTACGACACCCGGCTCGACCAGGCGGCCTGGAGCCTCGGCGCGTCGAAGATGCGCACGTTGTGGCACGTCACCTTCCCGCTCATCCTGCCGGGGCTGATCGCTGCCTTCCTGTTCGCCTTCGTGATCTCGCTCGACGAACTCACCATCGCGCTCTTCGTGAGTGGAGGCCAGACCCCGACCCTGCCCAAGCAGATGTGGGTCGACGCCATCTTCAAGCTCAACCCGATGGTGACCGCGGTCTCTACGGTGGTGCTGTTGTTCGTCACGTCGCTCATCCTGGTCGCGGAGTTCGCGCGGAGGCGGTCCGAGAAGGTGATGGGGTAGGCGGTTCGGCTGCCTTCGCCTTGCCGAGCCCGGCATCCCCCCGCCCTCGCTTCGCAAATCGGCGAAATGTCCAAACCTGCCTTGTGTTTCATAGAATATATGATATATCTTTTCTCCGTGCGCTGAGATCTCTCCACCGCAAAGGATGAACGATGACGCCGGAATATCCCGATTTTCCGAAGGAGGAGTTCGAGAACCGATATGCCAGGACGCGGGCCCTGATGGCCGGGCAGAACCTCGATGCCCTCTTCATTACCGAGAAGCTCAACTACGCCTATTTTTCGGGTCACCGGTCCTGTCAGAACCCCATCGACAAGATCCGCTCCTACATGTTCATCCTGCCCAAGGATGATGATCCGGTCCTGATCACGATGCCGTTCGAAGTCATGCAGGTCGAGCAGACCACTTACATCGAAAGAATCAAGACCATCGGCGGGCTGACGGGGCACCCGGAGTTAATCGTCGATACGCTCAGGTCCATGGGACTGGGCAAGGCGCGAATCGGCGCGGAGCTGGGTCGCGAGCAGTATCTGGGCACCAATGTCGTCGCATTGAACGAGATCATGAAGGGCCTGCCGGAGGCCGAGTTCGTCGATGCGGCACAGATCATCCTGGACGTGCGAGTCATCAAGTCCCCGCGCGAGATCGAATACATGCGCAGGGCCTCGCAGATCACCGCACAGGCGGAGAAGGAGATCTTCGAGGAGGTGCACGCCGGGATGACGGAGAACGAGATCGCGGTCAGGCTGCGCACCCGTCTGTTCGAGAAGGGCGCGGAGGACCTGACCCTGATGTGCGTCGTCTCCGGCCCGTCGACGGGAGGGATCTGCCTGCTGCCGACCGACCGCGTGGTGCGCAAGGGAGATACGCTCGGGTTCGACTGCGGCGTCACCTACAGGGGCTACTGTTGCGACATGGCGCGAACCGCATCGGTGGGCGAGCCGTCGCAGGAGCTCGCCGAATTCTACGAGTGGATGATGAAGCTGCGCCACGACTGCAACATGACGCTGCGGCCCGGTCTGTCCCCGCGTGACCTCATCGCGGTCGTCGACCGGTATCTCGCCGAACGCGGACTCGAGACCATGGGGGTCGGCCGGGTCGGGCACGGGGTCGGCTGCGAGACGACGGAGTACCCCTCGCTTGCCGCCTTCGAGGACGTCACCTTCCGCAAGGGCATGGTGTTTGCGTGCAATCCCAACTTCGCCAACCACCTCGGCTTTCTCAACGCGGAGGACAACTGGGCGATCACCGACAGTGATCCCGATCTGCTGACCGATCCCATCGCACCCATGCAGATCCCCGTCGTCGCTGCTTGAGCCGAGCCAGGCCGAAGGCGTTTCGAGAACCAGGAGAAGCCATCATGAAACAGTTCGACAACAGCCGCAGAACACTTCTTGGGTCGGGCTTGGCGCTGGCGGCGGCAGCCCTGATTGGCTTGGGCGCCGGGCCGGTCGCCGCACAGTCCCTGGCAGAAAGGGCCAAGGGAGAGGGAATCCGGGTCGCCTTCTACAACTTCAAGCCCTACGCCTACAAGAACGAGGCCGGGGAGCTGGTCGGCGAGCAGGTCGACATCCTGCGCCACGTCGTCGCGGCAATGGGCGGCAAGATCGCGAGCGAGCAGGCGACCGAGTGGGGCAACCTGATCCCCGGGGTGAACGCCAAGCGCTTCGACGTGGTGGCGGCGGGGATGTTCGTCACGCCGAAGCGTTGCGCTGCGGTGCGCTTCTCCGAGCCCACCTTCGGCATCCGGCAGTCGATCGTCGTCCCCAAGGGCAATCCCAAGGGCATCGTCGACTACGACAGCATTCGCGACATGGGCCTGGTGACTGCCGGGCGACCGTGCCGGGACACTTCAGGTGCCCCGAGGGGGACGCAGACGCTGGCGCGTCCGCCATTCGGGGTCCACGTACCAAGGCAGGTTCAACCGCGGCAAGGGGTCCCGTCCGGCGATGATGTCCGCCGCCTTCTCCCCGATCATCATGGTCGGACAGTTGATGTTGCAGGAAGGGACGTTGGGCATGATGGACGCGTCGGCGACCCTCAGCCCGGTCAGACCGTGAACGCGGCACTGCGGGTCGACGACCGCCAGCGGGTCCCGGCCCATCCGGCAGGTTCCCGATGGATGGTAGGAGGACTGGACGTTGTCGCGGACGAAACGATCCAGCGCCTCGTCGCTGGAAATCGCCGGTCCGGGTGACAGCTCCTCGCCACGATAGGGTCGCATCGCCTCTTGCCGGAGGATCTCCCGGGCCAGGCGAAATCCGGCTCGAAAGCTGACGTAGTCCTGCTCCGACTCCAGGTAGTTGAACCGGATCGACGGCGCCGCATCCGGATCCCCGGAAGCGAGCTCCACGCAGCCCCGGCTCGGGCTGCGCTGCGGACTCACCTGGATCTGGAACCCATGGTCGCGCAGGAAGTCCTTGCTGCCTTCGGCGACGGCAATGGGAAAGCAGTAGAGCTGAATGTCGGGAAACCGGACTCCCGCCGCGCTGCGAATGAAGGCGCCGCATTCGAAATGGTTGCTGGCGAGCAGGCCGTCGCGGCGCAGAACCCAGCGCAGGGTCGCCATGGTCCGGGACGGGATCGACAGACGGCCGGCAAGGGAAACCGGCCGCTTGCAGGCCATCTGCACGCTGCTGATTTGATGATCCTGGAGGTTGCGCCCGACGCCCGGCAGCGCTTGGCGCACCTCGATGCCGTGCGCGCGCAGATGATCGGGAGGGCCGACCCCCGACAGCATCAGGAGCTTCGGGCTGTTGAAGGCGCCCGCGCTGAGGATGATTTCGCGACGTGCGCGCACACGGCAGCGCCGGCGTTTGTGGCGGCAAGCAACCGCGACCGCCCGCCGCCCTTCGAAGAGAATTCGCTCGGCAACGCAGCCGGTCCGGACCGCGAGGTTGGCCCGTTGCGCGGCCGGGCGCAGGTAGGCCCTCACCGTGCTCCAGCGGTATCCATGGGCGGCGTTCATCGGGAATCGGCCGAAACCTTCCTGGCGGTAGCCGTTGACGTCGTCGGTGAACTCGTAGCCCGCCTGTGCGCAGGCCTCCATGAAAGCTCGGGAAATCGGGTTCGGAGCGTCGACCGTGGACACCTCGACGGGACCGCTTCCGCCCCGGTATTCCGTGGTCGGGCCCAGGAATCGCTCCAGGCGCAGGAAGTACGGCAGCACTTCCGGGTAGGACCAGCCCGTAGCACCGCATTCCGCCCAGGATTCGTAGTCGAGTGCATGGCCGCGGAGGTAGACCAGGCCATTGATGCTGGACGACCCGCCGAGGACCTTGCCGCGAGGTTGAGCGAGGCGGCGTCCGCTCAGCCCCGGCTCCGGCTCGCTCCGGTAGCTCCAGTTGTACCGGCGGGCGTTGAAGGCATGGCGTGCCGCCGCCGGCACGTGCAGCAGCGGACTGCGGTCTCGCGGACCGGCCTCCATGAGGAGCACGCTGCAGTCGGGATCCTCCGAGAGCCTGGAGGCGATGATCGCTCCGGCGCTGCCGGAGCCGATCACCACGTAGTCGGCCTCATCGACTTCCATCAACCGGCGCTCCTTCAGCCTTCGTACACGTTCAGGGTGAAGAAGAGCGTGTCGCCAATCCGGCACAGGGCGGGGTGTCGCTTGGCGAAGACGACGCCGCCTCTCTTGAAGTGGAGTCTCGCCGGTTCCCGCCACGGCTGGCGGACGTTCCAGATGCAGCCGGCGAACTGCCCGTCCTCGACTTCGTCGCCCACGTCGGCAGCGGGCTCGAACATGCCGTCCTCGTAGGCGAAGATGTAGTTCTCCTCGTTCTGCATGGCCATCATGCGGGGCTCGAACTTCGGCGGCTCGGTGGGGAAGTCCGCCGGCAGGATTCCCATGCGCTTCAGGCAGCGCTTCAGGCCCTGGTCCCCGAGCTCGCGGATCCAGGGCGTGATCCTTCCCGCGCCACCGAGCTCGGTGCTGACGTAGATGATGTCCCGGGGCAGTGCCTCGCCGGAGAGCGTGGTCTCGTGCACCCGGTCGCCCACCAGGGCGAGCGGCGCGCCGAAGAGCTTCAGGAACTCGATCTGCATCGCGTCCTTGGCCTCGTCGCCCATCAGCCTGATCTTGCAGGACGGCCAGTGATCGCTGGAGGAGCCGGCCGAGTGCAGGTCGAAGATGGCGTCGACCCGGTCGATCAGCTCGTTGGTGATGAACCAGGCGATGGTTTCGGTCGGCGTGCCGTTCTTGTGTCCGGGGAACAGCCGGTTGAGATTGCCCTCGCCGCCGTGGTCGAGGGGCGAGGTTCGCCGCCCGGCGTAGACCGCCGGCGCGTTCGCGGCGGGCATGAAGATGAGCTGTCCCGAGATGTCTTCCGGGGACAGCTTCTGGTACAGCTCGATGAAGATCGACATCCCCTCGTACTCGTCGCCGTGGTTGCCGCCGACGAGCAGGGCGCGGGGACCGTCACCATTGCGAATCGACATGATCGGCACCGGGAGCCAGCCGTAGGCGGACCGGTGGCTCGAATACGGGATGCGGACGTAGCCGTGATGCTTCCCATCCTGATCGAAATCGACTTCGCTGGAAGGGGCGCCGATGCTGACTTTGGGGCAGGGCATGACTTGACCTCTCCTGGGTTGACTGACTGACCGTGCCGCGGCGGGGCCGACTCGATTCAGGCGCTGGAGCTGTACTCCCGGTAGGCGTCGCCCAGACGACGGACGCCTTCCCTGATCGCCTCGACGTCGACGAAGCTGTAGGCGAGGCGAATGTGGTGGCCGGGCACGTCGTTCGGATAGCACAGGCGGCCCGAGCTGACCTCCGCCCCGTGGCGAAGCGCGATACGGGCCACCGCCTCCGCGTCGGTGCCCTCGGGCAGGGCCGCCCACAGGAAGTAGCCGCCCCGGGGCACGCGCACCTCGGCCTCCGGCAGGAAGTCCCCGAACGCCTCGACCATGGCGTCGCGGTGCCGGCGCATCTCGGCGGACAGCTCGTCGATGTGTCTCGCCATCTCGTTGCCGCGCATCAGCTCCGCGACGATTCGCTGTGCGAACGGACTGGAGCCGCCGTCCGCCTTCTGCATCGCCATGCGGTCGACCACTTCCCCGGGACCGATCGCCCAGCCGACCCTGAGCCCGGGCGCGAGGATCTTCGACACGGTACCCAGCGCGATGACCACGCCGCCGGAATCGAAGCTCTTGACAGGGGGCACCGGCTCGCCCTCGAAGCGCAGGCGCCGATAGGGATCGTCCTCCAGGATGACGAAGCCATGGCGCTCGGCCAGCTCGACCAGGCGTTGCCGGCGGGCGGCGGAGGTGGTGATGCCGGTCGGGTTGTGGAAGTCCGGGACGTCGAAGAGGAGCTTGGGCATCCGCTCGCCGTTCCTCCGGAGCAGCATGAGCCTGGCTTCGAGCTCCTCGGTGTCGAACCCTTCCTCGTCCTGCCCGACGTCGAGGAAGGTGGCGCCATGGCACCGCATGATCTGCAGGGCGGTCATGTAGGTCGGGCGGGTGACGATGATGCGGTCGCCGGGCTCGACGAAGACGCGGCAGGCGAGATCGAGCGCGCTCTTGGCGCCATGGGTGACCAGGACGTTCTCTCGGCCGCAGGTCACGCCGTCCGCGCCGGCGAAGGCGGCGATTTCGTCGCGAAGATTGTCGAGCCCCATCAACGGGCCGTACTGGAGACTCTCGCCCGGCCGATCGCGCACTGCTTCCATGGCTTCGCGCACCACGTCGGGGAGGAGCGGCGGATAGGCCAGGCCGCTGTTGAGCACGATGGCGCCGGGCGTGTGATCGTAGACGGACTCGCCCAGGACTTCCGCGCGCCGGGCGTATCGATAAGCGGTCATGGCGGCAATTCCTCGCAAGTGTCGCCCGTCGGATGTGCAATCCGTTCGTCGCGGACGATGGGTGGTGCGCAGCTTCGGTGCATCACGGACGCGCTGTCATGCCTCGGAGAGTGTCGCCCCAGTCCGGGCGACGGTGTCGATGACGTCGAGATCATGACAGGCCCGACCGATGACCTGAATGACCGCCGGCACCCCGTCCCTCGCGTGGCCGATCGGCATGGACTTCGGCCCCCCGTGCGTTCCCTGATAGATTCGCGAGATTCCCGGCACGGACATTCAGTCCACCATCGTCTCGATAATATATGATATATCCTCGTCATCGGTGCATTGAATTTTCTGCTCCGGGGCCATGCGCCGGGTATCGCCCGACTACCGGACGATCGAGATCTTCGTGGTGACGCTCTTCCTCTACTACTGCTTTTCGCAGCTCATCCGCTTCAGCCTGGGGATTCTCGAAGAACGCTCCAAGCGCCATCTGGCGAGAGCGGGGGCGGGTACGTGAACTGGGACTGGCAATTCACCTTCGACGTGGTGCTGCCGAAACTCCTCCCGGTGGTGCCGGTCACGATCCAGGCGACCGTCTTCTCCTTCCTGCTCGCCTTGGTGCTGGGTCTGTTCCTGATGCTGCTTCGGATCTCTCGCTTCAGGCTGATCTCGGTGCCGGCTGGCGAGCTGATCGAGCTGATCCGCGGCACCCCCCTGCTGGTGCAGCTCTTCTTCCTGTTCTTCCTGCTGCCCCAGGTGGGCATTACCCTGCCGCCGCTGACCACCGGGATACTCGGAATCGGGATCTACAATGCGGCGCTGTGCGCCGAGGTCTACCGGGCCGGCATCCAGGCGGTCCCCGCCGGACAGTGGGAGGCGGCGAAGGCGCTGAACCTCAGCACCTATCGCACCTGGCGCGACATCATCATTCCCCAGTCGTTGCCGCCCATCGTCCCGGCGCTCGGGAACTACCTCATCGGCATCTTCAAGGAGACGCCCCTGCTCTCGTTTCTCGCGGTGGGCGAGCTGATGCACGCATCGAAGCTCATCGGGTCCGAGTACTATCGCTTCACCGAGGCGGTGACCCTCGCCGGGCTGTTCTTCCTCGTCATGAGCCTGATCGCGGCGGTGCTGGTACGCATGGTCGAGACCCGCGTCAGAAGGAGCATCCTGCGGTGACCGGGCCCAAGATCAGGTTCGAGAACGTCTGCAAGCGCTACGGTCCGCTCACGGTGCTCGACGGGTTGAACCTGGAGGTCGCAACCGGAGAGCTGGTCACCATCATCGGGCCGTCGGGCTCCGGCAAGACTACGGTGCTGCGGGTCCTGATGACGTTGGAGACGATCGAGGAAGGGCTCATCTCCATCGACGGCGAGCCCTTCAACAAGATGCGTTCTGGCGGAGAGCTCGTCCCCGCGAGCGCGGCCCACATCCGCAGGATCAGGGCCAGGATCGGCATGGTCTTCCAGAACTTCAACCTGTTCCCGCACATGACCGCGCTCGGCAACTGTATCGAGGCGCCCATCTACTCGCTGGGACTCTCGAAGGCGGAGGCCATCGAGCGGCTGGCGGGTGCGGGGGTCGTGTTCGAGAACGCCTGCACGAATTTCCCGGTCTGCGCATTGTCGAGGTTCTCGATGATGAGAGACCGTCTTGCGAGCGCGATCGAAGCCTGGGACAACGCGGCGGAATTCCGCGTCTCGATTCCGCCCATGGCGCACTATCTGCGAGTGGAACCACGCTGGAGTGGACAGGCTGCGCGGGGTGCTCGCGTCATGAGCGGACTCCCCATTGCGGCGAGGTCGCGCCGAGAAGAAGTGCGAAGCTGACGGGAGAAGCACGGTGTCGGTGGTGATCGGCTACGGCGGCGTTCCGAACGAGATCTACAGGAACCTTCGGGAACGCATCCTGCGGGGCCAGATCCAGAGTGGCAGCCGGATCAAGATCGGAGCGGTGGCCGAGGAGTTCGGGGTCAGCATCATCCCCGTACGCGAAGCGCTGCGGATGCTCGAAGCCGACCGCCTGGTCGACATCCTGCCGCGGCGCAGCCCCGTGGTCTCGGGCATTTCGACCGACGAGGTGCTGGAGATCAGCGCGATTCGTCTCGCGCTCGAGCCCCTCGCGCTGGCGGAGGCCATTCCCAACATGACCGGCGAGACGATCCGAGAGGGAGAACGGCTCCTGGAGGACTACGGCAAGTGCTCGGACCCCTGGGATCAGGTGGAGCTGAACCGCAGGTTCCACCTGCTCCTCTACGAGCCTTGCAGGAAGAAGCGCCTGATGAAGATCATCTCGGATCAATACGACGGAATGACGCGTTGCGCGCAGGTCCTGGTGATCCGGTCATCGAAGCTCGTCGACAGGAGCATCGCGGAGCACGAGGGAATTCTGAGCGCGTGCGAAGCAAAGGATCTCGAACGGGCCACGGAGATGCTCCGTTCCCACCTGCAGGCGTCCAACGATCGGCTCCACCGGCAGCTCGTGCACGAATAGAAGCCCGGGGCGAGAATTCTCCGGCCCGCTGCCGGGTCGCGCGGGGTCGGCGGCGTATCAACGAGCCGATTGGCGATCAGTCGGCAAAGTCTCGCAGCAGATTCCCCGGTGTCCCCGCGCCGTCGATTGGCCCCGCCTCGTCGACCACCCGTGCCCCGTTGACCCAAACCCCGTGCACCCCCGTCGCCGGGGTGTGTACCCGGGTGGCGCCCGCCGGCAGGTCCTGGACCCTCACCTTTTCGCCTCGGCCCACGGTGTCCGGATCGAACAGCAGCAGATCCGCGCACGCCCCCGGAACGAGCCGCCCGCGGTCCTTGATGCGGTAGGCGTCGGCGACTCGGCTCGTCACCGACTGGACCGCCCTGGGAAGCGCGATGTCGGCGCGCTCGCGCGACCAGTGGCCGAGCAGGTGCAGCCCGAAGCCCGCATCGCACAGGAAAGAGAGATGGGCCCCCGCGTCCGACAGCCCGAGCGTGGCGTGCGGGTGGCGCAGCAGGTCCTTCACCCGGTCCTCGTCGGTGTTGAACAGCTTGCAGTCGAGCAGGGCGTCGAGGCCGTCGTCGAGTGCGAAGTCGAGCAGCCAGTCGAAGGGGTCCTTGCCCTGCTCGCGAGCCATGTCGGCGACCCGCCGTCCGACGTACGCGGCGTGCTTGTCGCAGGTTGCCTCCATGACCGTGAGGGTCTCGAAGGAGTGGTACGAGAAGCGGTTCGGCACCGTCGCAGTGCTCGCCTCCGCCTTCAGCGCGACTCGGAACTCCGGGTCGCGCAGGACGTCGAGAAAGGCCTGCGAACCTTCCGCGAGGATCGCCGGCTGCCACGCCAGGAACGCCTCCAGCGGATACGGGTGGCGGAGCTGGAACTCCATCCCGAGCGGGAAGCAGCCGACCTGCGCCCACAGCTCGCGGCCCCGCCCGCGTGCCTCGCCGATCTCCGCGATCTCCCGGAACACCCGCTCGGGGTCGTTCGGGTCGATGAACATCGCCGCGATGTTCACCGGCCGGCCGTTGTTCGCGGCGATGCTCTCCAGCCACGGTATGGTCGACGTCATTCCCTTGGTGAGCATGAACACGCCCTTGCCGACCTCGCCGAGCGCGCCGGTGAGCTCGAGCATCTCGTGCTCGTCGGCGAGCCGCGAAGGCATCGGGATTCCGGCCTCGCCGTTGTGTTGCTCGAGCGTGGAGGTCGCGAAGCCGATCGCGCCGGCCTCCATCGCTTCGATGACCAGGCGCTTCATCTCCGCCACCTCGGTCTCGGTCGCGGCGCGGTCCGACGCCTCGCCGCCGAGCGCCCAGGTGCGCACCGACGAATGCCCCACGAAGGAGGCGACGTTCGGCACCATGCCCTTGCGCTCCAGCATGTCGAGGTACTGCGGGTAGGTTTCGAAGTCCCAGTCGACGCCGGCCATCAGCGCTTCGAGCGACATGCCCTCGACGTGGGTGAGGTTGCGCAGCGTGCGGTCGCGATCGCGCTCGCGGCACGGTGCGATGGTGAAGCCGCAGTTGCCCATCACCACGGTGGTCACACCCAGGGAGACCGACGGTGTGGCCCACGGATCCCAGGTGAGCTGGGCGTCGAAGTGGGTGTGGATGTCGACGATGCCCGGGGCGAGCGCGAGGCCATGCGCATCGACGGTATCCCTTGCGCCGCCGACGTCGTCTCCGACCTCGGCGATCCGGCCGTCCTTCACACCGATGCTTCCTTCCACGGGATCGTTGGCGAGTCCGTCGAAGATGCGGGCGTTCCTGATTACGAGGTCATGCATTGCGTCGTCCCTTTTCCATGAAGTCTTGTGCGGACGAGCCCGGGAGCAGTCGCATTGGAATCGTCCGGCACGATGTCTGCCAAGTTCGCGGAAGGTGCGTCGTCGCGAACGCGCGAACGAGAATGGAGGGTGCCCTGTTCCGGCGGTGCCGCTCCGAGCCCCCGCGTCTCCCCGACTTGACCGTGTTGGCGCATCTTAGCAAGCTCGATTTGTCCTCTCGAAGCGATTCGGCGACGGAGTTGACGACGCCCGACGAGTCCCACGTGGAGATTCCCCACCGAGACCTCAGCGACGAGGCGCTACGCGGCGTGGTCGAGTCGTTCGTCCTGCGCGAGGGCACCGACTACGGCCCGCGCGACTACTCCCTCGAAGAGAAAATTGCCGCGGTGACTCGTCAGCTCGAACGCGGCGAGGCAGTCATCGTGTTCGACCCGGAGACCGAGACGGTGAGCATCGTGACGGCATCGCCGCCGAGCCGCCGGGCGCGCATCGAGGGGGCGACTCGCGGCGACCGGTAGTCCCGGAAGTTTCGTCCGTTTGGGGACCTGGATCGCGGTGGGCTCGGGTATGCTGCGTTTCGCTTCCCCCAGCCAAGGAATTCAACCACCCATGACCAAGCCGTTCGCAAGCGTTCCCCTGCCCGCCGGGCGTTCCACCGCCAAGCCGCGGCGAAGGGGCCTGACCATGATGATGGACTGGGGCCTGCCCCTCGGGCAGCAGGAGGACTGGCTGGGCCTCCTCGCCCCGGCGGTGGATCTGGCGAAACTCGTGGTCGGCACCGCGAGGCTCTACGAGGAGGAGTATCTCCGCCGCAAGCTCGACCTCTATGCGGCGCACGGGGTGCGGCCGTTCCTCGGCGGGCAGTTCATGGAGTACGTGTTCGCCACCCAGGGCATGGACGGTGTCAAGCCGTTCTGCGACGAGGCGGTCCGGCTCGGGATCCACGCCATCGAGGTCTCCGACAACGTGGTCGCCCTCAACGACGATCAGCGACGTGCGATCATCCGCACCGCCGTCGAGAGCGGTCTCGAGGTCCACGGCGAAGTGGGCTCGAAGAGCGAGGATTCGGGCGCCGAGACGCTGATTGCCCAGGCCAACGTGTCCTTCGACGCGGGCGCGGACGTGGTCCTGGTGGAAGGGGCGGAGCTGCTGCGCGACGGCGTCCCGAACCGGTCGCTCGTCGACGGACTTCGCGCCGGCCTCGACACCGACCGTGTCATCTTCGAGCTGAGCGGCCACTGGGTGCCGGGCACCCACCACACCGACAACTACCAGCTCAAGGTGTTCCTGGTGCGTACCTTCGGTCCCGACGTGAACCTCGCCAACGTGATGCCGGCCGACGTCTGGGAGACCGAGGCCCTGCGCTGCGGTCTGAGCATCCCGGGGCCGATGGGGCCGGCGAGGTCCGAATGACGCGGACGGCGTCCCGGAATCCATGCCCGCCGAGGCACCGGCGGCCCACGCAAGGCGAGCCTCCCCCGGCAGTATTCGGAAATGTACACTCGCCGCCTTCCATATCTCCGGTCAGGACATCGGGTCGCCTGCGCGGGCCGACATGCCGCTCGTCGCCGGCGGTTTCACCTCCGGGGACGTCGACACCAGCGATTACCTGGCAGGCAACTTCCATGGCCCGGACCACGAAGAGACCTACGGGGTGTTCGACACCGGCAACTACGTCGGCGCGTTCGGTGCGAGACGGAATCCGTGAACGGAATCGCATCCTGCAACGCAGTGCGTCCGCAGCGACTCCGCGCGGCAGCGCCGTGCCATGCGGCGAAAGCCGGTACCGGGAAGCCCGCGGCGGCGGGGACACGTTCCATCTCCTGGTGTTTCGTGGATACCATGTACGGCCCGCGCGTCGCGCGCCGCCTGCAATTCAACCCGAGACCTTCACCATGAACGACGAATACCACCTGATCAGCTCCGTGACCTGACCCTGGGTACAGCGCGCCGTGATTGTGTTGCGTGCCAAGGACGTCAGGTTCGACGTGACGTACATCAATCTCCGCGAGAAGCCGGACTGGTTTCTCGAAATCTCTCCACACGGCAAGGTGCCGGTGCTCTCCGTCGACGGGCGGCCGCTGTTCGAGTCGAACGCGATTGCCGAGTTTCTCGACGAGATGGTGCCGCCCCGCCTGCATCCCGAAGACCCGGTCAAGCGGGCGCGGAACCGGGCCTGGACCGACTTCGTCCCGGACTTCTCGGCGGACTTCGGCGGCGTGTACTACGCCGCGGACGAGGTCGCCCTCGCGAAGCGGATGGAAACCGCGCGCCGCCGGCTCGCCAAGCTCGAAGAGGCGCTCGCGAAGGAGCGGGAGAACGACGGGCCGTACTTCAACGGGCCGGAGCTGTGCCTCGTCGACGCGGCCTACGCTCCGTTCTTCATGCGCTACGCCTTCGTCGAGACCAGACTTGGCTGCGGGTTGCTGAAGGAGTTCCCGCTGGTTCAGGCGTGGTCGGATGCGCTGCTCGCGAACGAGCGGGTCGTCGGCTCGGTCGCGGACTCGTTCGAGCGCGAGTTCGTCGTGAATCTGCATCGTCGCGGCGCGAAGGCGGCCCCGCAATTCGGCTCGATGCCGGACGCCGCCGACTGAGTCGCCGCCCGCCGTCGTGCGGCAGCACCATTTCACGATGCACCGGCGGCGAGCGGCTTGCCGACACTCTCCCCTCTCCCGCCGGGAGAGGGGCTTTACCTCCCTCCAGCGTGACCCTGCGTCGCGCGGGCGCCGGGAGGACTACCGATCGGCGCCCGCCCGCGCGGACTCGATGTAGATCTCGCGCAGCCGGCGCGTGATCGGACCCGGCGTGCCGTCCCCGACCGTCTCGCCGTCGATGCCGACCACCGGGAGCACGAACGTGGAGGCACTGGTGATGAACGCCTCCGCGGCGCTCTTCGCTTCCTCGACGGTGAACGCCCGCTCCTCGATTGCGATCTGACGCTCGCGCGCGAGCTGAAGCACGACCGCGCGGGTGATGCCGTGCAGGATCTCGCTGCCGAGATTGCGCGTCACCACGACCCCGTCGCCGGTCACGATCCAGGCGTTGTTCGAGCTGCCCTCGGTGACGAAATCGTCCTCGACCATCCAGGCGTCGTCGGCCCCGGCATCGAGCGCCGCCTGTTTCGCCATCGACGCCGCGAGCAGCCCCACCGTCTTGATGTCGCGCCGCCGCCAGCGCTGTTCGGGCACCGTGACGATCGCGATCCCGCGCTCCGCGAGCGCATTGTCGACGAGCGCCTTCTTCTGCGTGAACATCACCAGCGTCGGTTTCGGCTCGGCGGGATACGCAAAGTCCCGATCGGCGGGCCCGCGCGTAATCTGCAGATAGACGATGCCTTCGTCGAGGTCGTTTCGCGCGACGAGCTCCTTCTGGGCTCGTTCGATGTCCTCGAGCGTGGCCGGCGAGTCCATCCCGAGCTCGCCGAGCGAGCGTTCAAGCCGCGCGAGGTGCGCCGTGTTGTCGACGAGACCTCCGTCCAGCACCGCCGACACCTCGTACACTCCGTCCCCGAACAGGAATCCGCGGTCGAAGATCGAGATTCGAGCGTCGCTTTCGGAGACGAATTGTCCGTTGACGTAGACGGTGCGGTTCATGGCGGAGCTCCGAACGGTGGATGCGGCGGCGTGGCGAATCGGCACGGATGCGGGGCAGTATGCTAATGGGGTGCACTCGAGGCCGCCACCGGCATCGCTCGGCGCCGCGACGAACCGTGCGAGCCGCATCTCGCACGGCAGACGATGAACCCGGATCGGGTTCGGGACGATGGAGTCCGAACATGAGCGAGCGGGAAATCGATACCCTCGGCCCACGCAGCGAAGGAGACGCCGCCGCCCGTCTGGTCGTGGATCTCGCCGCCCTCGCCGCAAACTGGCGCGCCATCGGCTCGTTCGCCGCCGCCGAGGTCGCCGGCGTGGTCAAGGCGAATGGCTACGGGCTCGGTGCCACCGAGGTTGCGCGCACCCTTCACTCGGCCGGCTGCCGCACGTTCTTCGCCGGGTTCAGCCGTGAGGCGGTGGAGATTCGCCGCATCCACGGCGATGTCGAAATCTTCGTGCTCATGCCCCGCATCGGCGACGAGGCGCATGTCCTGCACGAGCACCGCCTGATTCCATGCCTGTTCGATCTGGACGGCATCGACCGCTGGATCGCGAGTGCGTCTGCAAATGGCGCACCGGCCCGTGCCGCGCTCCACGTCGACACCGGAATCCATCGGCTCGGCCTGGTGGGGGAGGAGCTCGACGTCTTCCTCTGCGACGAAGCCCGGCGATCCCGGCTCGACGTGGCGCTGCTGATGAGCCATCTCGCCTGCGCGGACGAGCCGTCGTCGCCGGCCAACCGGCGCCAGCTCGACAGGTTCCGCGCGATTCGGGAGGACTTCCCCCAGGTGCGGGCAAGCTTCGCGAACTCCGCGGGAACGTTCCTCGGGCCGGACTATCACTTCGATCTGGTGCGGCCCGGAATCTCCCTGTACGGCCACGACCCCCATTACCTGGGCACCGCGCCGCGGGTGGGCCCGGTCGCGAAGCTCGAAGCCCGGCTCGCACAGATCGCGACGGTCGGACCGGGAGAGAGCGTGGGTTACGGTGCGATGGCGACGTGCGATGTCGCGCGGCCAATCGGGGTGGTGCTCGCGGGTTATGCCGACGGGGTTCCACGCGGGCTCTACCGGCCCGAGCGGCGTTTCGATGTCCTCGTCGCCGGGCACCGGGTGCCGCTGTTCGGGCGCGTCTCGATGGACATGATCACCATCGACCTGAGCGAGGTGCCCCGGGACGCGGTCCGGACCGGCATGTGGGTGGAAATCTTCGGCCCGAGCGTCGCCGTCGAGACAGTCTCGGAGCAGTGCGAAACGATTCCCAACGACATCCTCACGGGCATCGGGCGAAGGGTCGAACGCATCTACGTCTGAACGCCGGTCACCCGGTGATCACGGGCTCGCGCTGCTCGAAGAGAATGAGATGGAACTTGCCCTCGAGTGCTATCGATACCTGCTCGCCGGACATTTCCAGGCGGAGCCGCCGGCCGGCCGGGACGATCCCGCGTGAGGTCCTGCAAGGAGACGCCGAATCCAGCGACGACAGACGATGCATCGCTGGCTCGGGTGTGTCCGGTCGGTGCCCGCCGCCGCGCATCGTTGCGCTGCTCGGGAGGGTCCTCGTGAATGCCGGCGGGTCCGACGGCCGCGGGGGATTGCGGTACGAGCCGGACGAGCGGCCGCCGGCGGCGCTCGCGTTCGGCCTCGGCCTTCAGATCGCGGTGCTCACCCTTGCCGCCATCATCCTGGTCCCGACAATCGTGATGCGGGCGGCCGGCGCGAGCGAGGCGTACCTGTCGTGGGCGGTGTTCGCCACCGTCGCGGTCTGCGGCGTGACCACGATCCTGCAATCGATCCGGGCTGGATGGATCGGCACGGGCCACCTGGTCGTGGTCGCGGCCTCGGCGGCCTACATCTCGGTCTGCATCTCCGCCGTCTCGGCCGGCGGTCCGGCCCTGCTCGCGACCCTGGTCCTCGTCTCGTCCGTCGTTCCGCTCGTGCTGTCCGCGGGGCTTTCCCTGTTTCAGCGGGTACTCACGCCGACCGTCTCGGGAACGGTGGTCATGCTGATCCCGGTCACGGTGATGCCGGCTGCGTTTGACCTGCTCACGGCGGTGCCGGAGGGAGCCCCGGCGGTGGCGGCGCCGCTCAGCGCGGCGCTGGTGGTGGTGGTCATCGCCGGCATTGCGCTGACGGCGGGCGGGGCGTTGCGCCTCTGGGCGCCGGTCATCGGGGTCGTGGTGGGCTCGGGGGTCGCGGCCCTGTTCGGCCTCTACGACGTGAGCCGCGTCGCCGAAGCGCCCTGGGTCGGCGTTCCGGCGGGTCAGTGGCCGGGCTTCGATCTCGATTTCGGGCCGTCCTTCTGGGCGCTCCTGCCGTCGTTCCTGCTGGTGGCGGTGATCGCCACCATCCGCACCGTCAGCGGCGCCGTCGCCATCCAGCGCGTGTCCTGGCGCCGGCCGCGGGCGGTGGACTTCCGGGCGGTGCAGGGCGCGATCACGGTGGACGGGGTGGCCAACCTGCTCTCCGGTCTAGCGGGCACGACGCCCAACACGGCCACCACGGTGGGCGCGTCCGTGACCGAGCTCACCGGGGTCGGCGCCCGCACCGTGGGTATCGCGGCCGGGGCGATATTCGTCGCGATCGCGTTCCTGCCCAAGGTGCTCGCCGTTGTGCTGGCGATTCCGGGCCCGGTGTTCGCGGCCTATCTCGTCGTGCTGCTGGCGACGCTCTTCGCCATCGGCCTGAAGCTGGCCGTCCAGGACGGGCTCGACTACCGCAAGGGCCTGATCGTCGGCGTCGCGTTCTGGGTCGGCGTCGGCTTCCAGAACGACCTGGTGTTTCCCGAGCAGGTCGCGGAGTTCGCGGGCGGTCTCCTGCGCAACGGGGTCACCGCGGGTGGGCTCGCGGTCATCGCGATGACGCTCTTCGTGGAGATGACGAAGCCACGCCGTAGCCGGATCGAGGCCGCGTTCGATCTCTCGGTCCTGCCGAAGGTGAGGGAGTTCCTCGCCGCCTTCGTGACCCGAAGCGGCTGGGACGCGGCCATGGCGCAGCGGTTGGACGCCGTCTGCGAGGAGACGCTGCTGACCCTCGTCCGGCGGGAGGACGAAGAGGAACGTCGCCTGCGGCTGGTGGCTTACCGGGAGGGCGGCGGGGCGGTTCTGGAGTTCGTCGTGGCGTCCCTGGGCGAGAATGTCCAGGACCGGCTGGCGCTGCTCGGCGACGAGCCCGGCGAGGCGCCGGCCGAGGAGGAGATGTCGCTGCGGCTGCTGCGCCGGCTCGCGTCCTCGGTTCGCCACCAGCAGTATCGCGGGATGGACGTGGTGACGGTTCGGGTGGCGGCGCCTGCGCCGGGTGGTGGCGGGGAGGCATGACCGCCTCTCACGGGCGGTGACGCCCGGTCGAGCATGCCAGTGGTCGGTTGCCCGTCCGCGGCCACCCGGCCGGTGCCGGCGGGCAACCTCCGTTGCCGGGTGCGGCAGCCGTAGGCGTGTTGTCGGCCCACGCGGAGCCGACGTCACGGACGATGGCCGGAAGTCTATACGTCCGCCGGCACCCAGGGGGCGAGCGGGGTGCCGCCGCAATAGTGGTTCTCGGCCGGATTCTCGCGGAACAGGACATAGACGTCGGCAGGAGAGGGTTCAACCCATGAATATCCGTTATTACACCGAAACGGACACGCTGTACATCGAGTTTCGCGACGTCGCGGTCGCCGAGACACGCGACCTCGACGAGAACACGCTGCTCGATCTGGATGACGACGGAAATATTTGCGCCATCACCGTGGAGCACGCGTCCACACGAGCGGGAATTCCGCGATTTTCCTACGAGCAGGTCGTCGCCTGAAGAGCGTAGCAGCGCCATTGTCTCCGGTGAAAATCGGGGCCGATGACAAGACCTTGCCGTCCACTGTTCGAGGGAGCACCGCAATGACGGAGTCAGACCGGTCCCGCAGTCCTGACCAGGAACCGCACGCCCCCACCGAGGCCCGCCCGGCGCAACGCTCCGAAGCCGGCGCCCCCATCGCGATCGTCGGCATGGCCTGCCGCTTCCCCGGCGCGGACGGCATCGGTGCCTTCTGGCGTCTGCTGGAGGCCGGAGGGAACGCGGTGCAGGAGGGCGTTCCGGGGTCCGGCGTAGGGCGC